>NZ_JBJQMC010000001.1:0-483299 GCF_046486085.1 Escherichia sp. WS568 | reverse complement strand
GAGCTTCGTGAAAACGATAAAGCGTGACTACATCAGTATCATGCCTAAACCAGACGGGTTAACGGCAGCAAAGAACCTTGCAGAGGCGTTCGAGCATTATAACGAATGGCATCCGCATAGTGCACTGGGTTATCGCTCGCCACGGGAATATCTGCGGCAGCAGGCCAGTAATGGGTTAAGTGATAACAGGTGTCTGGAAATATAGGGGCAAATCCAGTTATAAATATTTTAGTGCAACATTTATTATACGATTCTAATCAAAAAACATGATGGACGCTCATTGCTATTCTGAATGGGAGGTAATTAAACATTCTATTTACATTGATGTTTTCTACATCGATAAGAATATTTTTGATGAATGATGTTATCACGGAATGCGGTGTTTTTTTATCGATAGTTAATGTTGTTCGCCCACCTGTCAAGGAGGGATATTATATCCTGAAATATAACAGTTTATCATCTTATTCTGGATGAGTTAATGACAAGTTAAAGAGAATGAATTTATTAAAACATATCATTATTAAGCAAATTTATAAGGCATTAACTGTTCTATAGAAAAATACATGGTAAATATATTTCACAGTCCAGGAGGTAGATATGAATTTCTATAAAAGAACGGCACTTGCCGCACTGGTTATGGGTTTTAGTGGTGCAGCACTGGCATTACCCAATATCACCATTTTAGCAACCGGCGGGACCATTGCCGGTGGTGGTGACTCCGCAACCAAATCTAACTACACAGCGGGTAAAGTTGGCGTAGAAAATCTGGTTAATGCGGTGCCGCAACTGAAGGACATTGCGAACGTTAAAGGCGAGCAGGTAGTGAATATCGGCTCCCAGGACATGAACGATAATGTCTGGCTGACACTGGCGAAAAAAATTAACACCGACTGCGATAAAACCGACGGCTTCGTCATTACCCACGGTACCGACACGATGGAAGAAACCGCTTACTTCCTTGACCTGACGGTGAAATGTGACAAACCGGTGGTGATGGTCGGTGCAATGCGCCCGTCCACGTCCATGAGCGCAGACGGTCCCTTCAATCTGTATAACGCGGTAGTTACCGCAGCTGATAAAGCCTCCGCTAATCGTGGCGTACTGGTAGTAATGAACGACACTGTTCTGGATGGCCGTGACGTCACTAAAACCAACACCACCAACGTAGCGACCTTCAAGTCTGTTAACTACGGCCCTCTGGGTTACATTCACAACGGTAAGATTGACTACCAGCGCACCCCGGCACGTAAGCACACCAGTGATACGCCGTTCGATGTCTCTAAGCTGAATGAACTGCCGAAAGTCGGCATTGTTTATAACTACGCTAACGCATCCGATCTTCCGGCTAAAGCACTGGTAGATGCGGGCTATGATGGCATCGTTAGCGCTGGTGTGGGTAACGGTAACCTGTATAAATCCGTGTTTGACACCCTGGCGACCGCCGCGAAAAACGGCACTGCGGTAGTGCGTTCTTCCCGCGTACCGACGGGAGCAACCACTCAGGATGCCGAAGTGGATGATGCGAAATATGGCTTCGTCGCCTCTGGCACGTTGAACCCGCAAAAAGCACGTGTTCTGCTGCAACTGGCTCTGACGCAAACCAAAGATCCGCAGCAGATCCAGCAGATATTCAATCAGTACTAATAACCTCGCCCCGGTAACGTGCCGGGGCTTTTATAGTATTGGTTTTAGGCAGTTTAATGAATAAAGTGACAGACATGAATAATGGGGACCATTTCAATACATAATGGTTTTCTTGTACCCATGAAATGTGGTTAATTCCGGATTTATCGGGAGGGGCTTGTTAATGATATCCTGATGCTCATCGTGATGATGAGTAACATTCATAAAATGTGCTTATCAAAAACCGTGGAGTATTACTTGGCAGATAGATGAGCGAATTCACAGTTGAATCCAGAGAAATAATATCCTCTGTTCACTGGTAGACCAATGTTGTTCCAGGACAAATTCATTCACGATAAAATTGCGGAAAAAACGGGCAGGATTGGTAACGAAGCATCCGGGAGAATATACTCTTTCTGAACAATGGGGGAGTGCCATGCATCAGTGTAAATGTCAAAAAATCTGAAATCTTCCATATTTACCGCACATAACTATTCCCTGACCATACGTTTATCCTCTTAATATCCGGAACACACTCTCCAGAAATTATCGCACGATGAGTTTATTGTGATTAAGTAGATGTCATAATTATGGTAGATAAATGATTAAAAGGCTTACGGTTTTTCACTATATTTTTTAATATATGGGTAATATTGATGTCTTATCCAGTAACGATAAGCAGGGCGACCAGTGACACCACAGGAAAAATCAAATGCCAATATATGGCAACTTACCAGCCAGATGATATATTTTCTGCATGAGATTCTGGATATCTTAATACCACTGGCCAGTTCATTGAGTGTGAATTTTTTATGTTGATGCTCATCAATCCACCTACAAATAATTCGCAATGTATCTGTTGACAGTCCTTTGGGTAAATGTCTTATTTTTTCTGTGTTCGGAATTATTTTGTGAGTTAATAAATCCAGTTCTGATTGATTGAATATCTTCTGACTCTCAAGAAGAGTCTTTTTATGTTTCCATCGTGTAAGCGAATCAACCAAACGTGAGATATGAAATGGCTTTATCAGATAATCAGAAACACCATAATGTAATGAATCTTTAATTGTCGCAGAGTCATCAGCAGCAGAAATTACAATAACATCACTTTTGCAATGAATGCTATGAAGAAAAGGGAGTAAATCAAGTCCGTTATCTTTATTGATATAAAGATCAAGCAAAATCAAGTCAGCCAGTTTTTTATTTACAGATATAATTTCTTTCGCCTGACCAAGTGATAACGCTATGCCACAGCATTTAAATGCCGGGGTTTGTTCTACAATGCGACGAATCACATCAGCTACTAATATATCGTCATCAACAATTAATACATTGTTCATTTTTCCAACCTAGCTTGCCAACGTAATACCTAAATCTATATAAATATTCTATATAGTGATTTAAAAATCAACCCTATTGTTACTTATGGAATTTAATTAACTTTCCCTGGGTTAGATATACTATTTAATATTTCCCCGTTAAAATAAAATGTGAAATTATTTTTGTTAAAAATTTTAAGAGGGAAATGGATTAGTTTTTTTTATCATTGGTTCTGTGTCATTAACTTTGGAGTTAGTAACTCTACTTCTAAGAACGTTTTTTGAAAAAACATTGCTTATACTAAACATTATAGTAAAAAGAGTGACACCTGATCAACCTACAACAGTGATTACACCAGAGTGTATATCTCTGTATATTTTCTGTGACGAGTACAAAATATCAAGTTAACCCACTCAGATCGTACAGCAGAACCTTGTAATTTCCACGCAACTCACTGATTGGAGATACATCTAATTTTTATTTCCATGGCTGAGATTACTAAGAACGTGTTCTGTTGTATTGTTATCCGTTTTTGTCAAACCATTATCACAGTTCATTCGGATATCTCTGATACTGATCTCCTCAGACCTGCATAATTACAACTTCTGTTGGTTCCGCGTCACCAGGTAATCAACACCCAACTGTTGGTTCTGTCCTTGGACGGGAACACATGTTGGCAGGTAACTCCCATCCAGTGAAGATAAATTTCTCAAAAGGCAACTACTCAGGCAAGTTCTCCTTTATGTTTATGCCTGATAATATTTTCCAGATCGTATAAGGCGTCGATACGTACAGAAGACGTGGCACTCAGACTTACGCATCCCTGCTCTAACTTAACATAGTCTGCTATGATAGCGCTCTCTTTACCAATAAAGCTCGCTTATATATCAAAGATACCTTATTAGGATAAACACAGCTAATAACTTGACAGTGATATCACATAGCACTCACACCAGATAAGTTTTCCGGTTGAGTTTTAGTTTTTGAAAGATTTAATGCTATATTTTCTTTTCCAGTAAATGAACTCGCATTAACTCTGAAGCCATTTGGGCATCGCCTTTTTTGATATACGACAATATCTCTCTCTGTTTTGAAGCAGTATCAAGGAAGTATTGACAATCATTATCCGGTAACGACTCTCTTGTTTTCTCAAAATAAGCGATTAACACATCAGAGAAAACCTGCAGAACACGATTACCACTGGCCTGAAGCAAGAGCAGGTGAAAATCCCGATCATGTTGATCTGCTATTTGTGGATTGTCTGCATTTTCCTCAATCAATCTCAATTCATTTTCAAGTTTGGAGAGCATCGCTGGGAAAATTCGGCGTGTTGCCAGTGGAATGATCGCGCACTCAACTAAAATTCTGGCCTCTGTAAATTCCGAGATATCAAACCCAGATAGATCAAACTGCATCAACAATTGGTCGTTAATACTACTCTGGCCAACGTTTTTTAACAGACTTCCTCTGCGAGGGGCTCGTTCAAGCATTCCCATTTGGACGAGAGTACTAAGTGCCTGACGGACTTTATATCGGGAGGTGTTAAAACGAGTTGCAAGTTCCGTTTCTGTTTCTATACGGCCATCGGCTTTACGATTAGCTTCATCAAGCAAATAATCTTTAATAGATTCAAATAGTTCTTTTCTTTTATCCATAATATACTCTGATTACAGCTCCTATCTATTCATAACTATAAATAATATATTAAATTATATTTCTTTATATACTATCATAACAAATTTATTTATCATGTTTATTCGCACATTATGTGCATGATATTAAGCTATTTGTTGACGAAAGGGATTGGTTATGATGTTATTCGTAATTCAGTTTGCAATAGTACTTACATGCATTGGGATAGGTGGGCGCTTTGGTGGAATCGGCTTAGGGGCGGCGGGGGGATTAGGGCTCGCAATTCTGACTTTTGGTTTTGGAGTCCCGCCTGATTCCCCGCCTATCACTGTCATTTCCATTATTCTTGCTGTTATCACATGTATTGCTATCCTGCAGGCAGCGGGAGGTCTTGATCTTTTCGTGACAATAGCTGAAAAAATACTGCAAAAGAGGCCTGGTGCAATCACGTTTCTTGGGCCAGCAGTTGCTTATCTTTTTACGGCAATATGTGGAACTGGTTATGTCGCTTTTTCCATTTATCCTGTTATTGCTGAAATCGCAGCTGATGCAAGAGTGAGGCCAGAACGCGCCATGTCAATGTCAGTCATTGCCGCCAACTTTGGTCTTATAGCGAGCCCAGTAAGTGCGGTCGTTACAGGAACGATTGCGGTCTTTTCCGGATTACATGTTTCTGCTTTAGATATTTTATTGATTACTGTACCGGGAACTATTTTGGGGTGTCTTGTTGGTTGTTTGTTTGTTTATAAACGGGGCCATGATCTTGAAACGGACCCAGAGTTTCAACGCAGAGTTGCAGAAGGTGAATTTGAGTCAGTAAAAACTGGGGAACGTACAATCAGTATTATATCTAAAACAGCGAAGAAAGCCCTGATGATTTTTATTTCTGGGATCATTTTGGTTGTTGTTTTAGGCTCTGTTCCAGAATTACGTCCGGTATGGAATACCAGTGCCGGTGTAGAACGGATGAGTATTCCAACAGCATTGCAAATCATCATGTTGACTACAGCATGTATCATTATGATGGTATGTCGGATTTCTCCATCGAAACTTGACTCAGGATCCGTTTTTAAGGCCGGTCTGGTTGGAGTTGTTGCCATATTTGGTCTTTCATGGATGATGAGTTCTTTCTTTGAAGCATGGCAAGATTTATTTAATAACACTTTCAATGATTTTCATAACCCAGTTATATTCGGTGTGATTGTGTTTGTTCTTTCTGCTGTGATTTACAGTCCCGCAGCAACTGCTGTGGCATTATTTCCTGCTGGCGTATTAATGGGATATTCGACTGAGACGCTCATAGCTTTGCTTCCGGTAACGTGCGGATCATTCATTATTCCTGGTGGTGCACAAATTGCTTGCGTGGCGTTTGACAGAACAGGAACAACCAGAGTTGGCAAGTATGTAGTAAATCACAGTTATATGTTACCCGGTCTGATTACCGTTCTGGCTTCAACTATCTTCTGCTTCCTTTTTTCCACTATATTAGTGTAATCAGAGAAGTATTCTTACAGCTGTGTAATATTTTCTTAATCCCCCTTCCTCAAAAACGCTGAAGGGGGCTAATTCGTCATGCCACAGTGTTATCCTCTTCATTTATTCCTTAATGTTACAGAATAACCTGCGCAATTAAGTAGGCAAAAACAACCTGGGAAATGACCATGACGAACCCAGGACGTATATAGCTATGGTTGATAACAAAGCGCCCAATTCTGGTAGTACCAGTTCTGTCAAACGCCACACAACCAATCTGATTCGCTCCGGGTATAATAAAATCACCACAAGTACAGGCAAAAATTGCAATAAGATAAGGTGCAGGAATACCCAGGGTGACTCCTAATGGCATAATCGCAGCTACTGTCGCAGCCGGGCTCATGATCACCAGAGAAAACAAGAATACGATAAAGCCAAACAGCAAAGGCGCATCATTTACAAGATTGCCAAAAACATTGATCAGCTCTGCCTGATAAGCATCAAAAAATGTTGCAGTCATCCACGAAACACCAAGTATTGCCACAACCCCCATCAAACCAGCACGGAACACAGAGCCACTGTTAAATTTATTGCTTGGAACTTTCCCCACAATCATGATCAATAAAGCTGCAGTCAACATAATCATCTGGATGACCATTGGGGTTGATAATCTTTTTCCATCCCACGACGGAAGAAGCTCAGTAAAAGATCCGAGAATAAGGACCAGCACGACTCCTATGGCAAAAATAGCAACCCCTTTTCTTGCACCTGGTGCAGCGACATATTCTTTTTTCTGTTCGGTGTGCATGAACTCATACTCACCTGCTGCAACACGCCTTTGAAATTCAGGATCATCTTCCAGTTCTTTACCACGCTTGTAGACTGAAAAGCTGGTAACAATTGCAGCCATAAAAAACGAAGGAAGGGCAATAGATAATATTTGCCCTAACGTGATCCCTGCATACTCATGAAGTATAGCCAGCATCCCGGCAGTTGCTGCACTCATAGGGCTGGCAGCCACTGCCACACTGGCTGCAATGACCGTTGCAGATAATGCACGTTCTGGACGTACTTTTGCTTCAGCGGCGACTTCAGCAATAACAGGGTATAAGGAGAAAGCGACATAAGTCGTCCCACAAAATAGTGTAAATACTGAAGTTAATATTGGCGCTACAAAGGTTATCGCCTGTGGTTTCTTACGGAGTATCCGTTCTGCGACCCTGACTAAATAATCTAATCCTCCAACAGCTTGTAATATACTGACAGCACTAATAACACAAATAATAATTAACATAGCAGTAATGGAGGGAGAGGAGGGTTTCAGTCCAAAGCCCAAAACCAATATTGCAACCCCTAACCCACCTCCAGCACCAAGCCCCATTCCGCCGTATTTTCCGCCGATTCCAATACAGGCCAGAACAATAAATAGTTGTATAAAAAATAGAGCGTCCATTTTTCAACCTCAAAGATATTCCCGGATATAATATCCGGGGAATCTTAAACATTATAATTCTTAACTATTTTAAAAGTGATTTTGCAATCTCTATTTGTTTTTTGACAGCATCAGGTCCGGTTCCACCATAAGACATCCTGGCCTTAATGCAAGCCTCCAGAGAAATACTTTCATAAATATCTTTTTCTATTTTATTATCAAATGTGGAGAATTCTTCCATAGTAAGCTCTTCTAACATTTTTTTATGTTTAATACAGTAATTTACTGCACTACCAACAATATGGTGAGCTTCTCTGAAAGGAATACCTTTACGGACCAGATAATCGGCCATATCTGTTGCATTCGAGAATCCTCGAGCGGCTGCTGCACGCGTATTTTCGGCAAGGATAACCATTTTTTCGATCATAGGTGCCATTATTCTTAAGCTGGCCTGTAGAGTATCCATTGAGTCATAGACCTGCTCTTTATCCTCGCTCATGTCTGTATTATACGCTAGCGGTATGCCTTTCATAATAGTCAGCATGGCCATCAGATTTCCATACATTCTCCCACCTTTACCACGCATTTTTTCCGCCACATCAGGGTTCTTTTTCTGCGGCATGATGCTGGATCCTGTACAGAAGTCATCAGAAAGTTCAATAAATTTAAAGTCTTGGCTAGAGAATAAAATCAGTTCCTCTGAAAGGCGAGTTAGATGCATAAAACACATCGCTGCTGCCGCGGTGAATTCGACCATATGGTCGCGGTCACTGACAGAATCAATACTATTCTCAGTTGGCTTATCAAAACCAAGTTCACGAGCCGTAAAATTACGATCAATAGGGAATGTCGTACCGGCGAGAGCCGCTGCCCCCAAAGGGCATTCTCCCATCCGTTGATACAGATCTTCAAACCTATTCCAGTCACGACGCAACATCCAGTAATATGCCATAATCCAGTGAGATAAAAGAATGGGCTGACCTGTTTGCAAATGAGTATAGCCTGGCATGATGACATTAATATTGTTTTCTGCTTTGTTAATTATTATTTTTTGCAGGTTGGTAATATCCTCTTGAATTTCACGGATAATTGCTCGCATATGCATTTTAGAATCAACAGTGGTTTGATCATTACGACTTCGCCCCGTGTGGAGTTTACCACCAACAGGGCCAATAATTTCAGTCATCCGTCTTTCAATGGCCATATGAATATCTTCATCTACAGTATCGAAAATGAATTGGCCGTCTTCAATTTCTTTACTTACTTGTCTCAAACCTCTAATAATTGTATTGGCTTCATCCTGTGTGATTATTCCCTGACGTCCTAACATCGTGGCATGAACTATGCTTCCTTGAATATCAAAGGGGCATAGGCGCTGCTCCAGCGTGATAGTTGCATTATATTGTTCAACGAGTTTATTTGTTGGCATATCAAAACGTCCGCCCCATAATTTCGTAGACATCCTCATCCTCCTGCTTATTCATAAGTAATTAGAAAAAATGTACCGGCTGGATTTAATATCAGGTTATAAAATGATGTTGGCAATTGTCAACAAATGCGGCGATTAAATTGACTTATATTGCCATTAGTTTTAATCATTAAATCATAATGTTTGTTAATGTTTTAATGATAAGCATGGAGATATACCTCACGTTTAACATGTTATTTGACGAGAAATATATTTAATAAATTCAATTATGCAAAAACATGAAAACAAGAGTTCAAATGGGTCTTTGATAAAAGTCAAAAATTCTCTCTTTTCTTCTGCGTCAGATAACATCTAAGTTATCAACTCTTGTCTGGCGTCGGTTACTTTACGGTTATGAATTATCTTATCCTAGCGATATTGAATTGATTCAAATAACAGGAAATGGTCGTAGTACAAAGGACAGAAAATGATGTTGATAGAAGTGATGGACAGCACATAAAATTATCGTAGGGTTGGCGGCGATCGTCCGGCAAATGCTATCGACGGTATTAAAACCCTGCACGAAATCGGCTTCGATACCCTCAAACTGAATGGTTGTAAAGAACTGGGGCTATTCGTGAAGCTTTTGGCAATCAGATTGAGTCTGGTCTTGATTTCCACGATTGCACCAGCGTGCTGATAGTGGTTGATAGTGAAAGCACGGATTAAAGAACTGGAACCGTATCGCGCGCTGTTTATTGAAAAGCCGGTGCTGGCGGAGCATGATGATGTGATTAAGCAGTCTGAAGAGTCAGAAACTTACAGTTGTCTTTTAAGAGCACCTGCAGGATTGTTTCTCAGTTTCTGCCTGCTCTGGCATTACCCTATTTTTCCCATGTTGAATACGGATACGCCTGAGGACATTTTGTCTCTGTTGGGCACTCTTTGGCCTCGGGGAGTTACTGTTCGCTTACCGGATATGCCTGCCGTGCAGACCACAGGCTTACCTGGTTATTTGTTTGATCGCGTCCGGGGCCAGCGATGCGAAATAGTACGCTATGTTACCAGTGAGTTATTTGTCGGTGCGCGTCTTTGTAAATAAAGACTGGCGTTCATTGTTATGCATTGATCATTATGGCGAACAATTTACGTTTACGCGTACGTGACTATGTCATCACCCTGGCGGTACCCGTGTTCGTGACCGCCATGCTCTGTATGGCAGCGGTTATACTGTAGCGTTTTATCCTGATATGGGGTCCATCGAGTGTGTTGGCTATACCGATAGAAATTATCTTGTTAGCTTTCGTTCTGACATAACATCATCAAATTAAACGAATTCTATTACACAACAAGGAGTGGGAGGATGAGTAATATCAGTTTGTATTGTTTGCCATATTCAGGTGGTTCTGCCGCTATGTACTATAAATGGCGTAACGTGCTGTCGGACAATATTACTTTGAAGCCTTTAGAACCTGTGGGGAAGGGGAATGAACAATGATTTTTCCGCGAAAAAAATCCTGACGGGTGAGGATGTCCTGTGTGCGGCCGTTCACCGTATTGAGTGGTTGTTTGAGACATTTTCTTCTGTCTGTTTGTCTTTTTCCGGAGGAAAAGACTCTACTGTGCTGCTCCATCTTACGGCCGATGTGGCTCGCAGGAAGAAACGTCGTTTCTCTGTATTATTCATTGACTGGGAAGCTCAGTACCAGTGCACAATTGCACACATTCTGAAGATGAGGGAGATGTATCGGGATGTGACGGAGACTTTTTACTGGGTGGCACTCCCCCTGACTACGGTAAACGGTGTCTCTCAGTTTCAGCCGGAATGGATATGCTGGGAACCAGGTGTGGAGTGGGTTCGTCAGCCACCAGATGACGCTATTACAGATATGTCGTACTTCCCATTTTATCGGTATGCCATGACGTTTGAAGAATTTGTTCCGGCATTTTCTTCCTGGTTTGCCGGTAACCGGTGTGGAGTGGCAATACTGACTGGTGTTCGTGCTGATGAATCGCTCAATCGCTTTGTGGGACTGGTGTCTCAGCGCAAACTGAGATATGCAGATGATAAACCCTGGACCACAGCGTCACCTGAAGGGTTTTATTACACCTTGTATCCGTTGTATGACTGGAAAGCTCGTGATATATGGATATATAACGCCAGAACCCGAGCTATCTACAATCCCCTGTATGACCTGATGTACCGTGCCGGCGTGCCGTTACGCAACATGCGGGTCTGTGAGCCTTTTGGCCCGGAACAGCGTAAGGGACTGTGGCTTTACCATGTTCTGGAGCCGGAAACCTGGGCCAGGATGTGTGAGCGGGTGTCGGGTGCTGCCAGCGGGGCGCTTTATGCCAATGAGAGCGGTGCCTATTTTGCCCTGCGTAAGCGTATCACGAAGCCACCTCATCATACCTGGCGTAGCTATGCGATGTTCCTGCTGGATGTGATGCCGGAAAGAACGGCAGAACATTACCGTAATAAAATTGCTGTCTACCTGCGCTGGTATCAGACGCGGGGCTTCCCGGATGACATCCCGGATGAACAGGAGAATGACCTGGGGAGCCGGGATATCCCGTCCTGGCGACGTATCTGTAAGACACTCATAAAGAATGATTTCTGGTGTCGGACCCTCTCCTTCAGTCCGAACAAACCCCGGCACTATGAACGTTATCTGCAGCGTATGAAAGAAAGGAGGAAGGAATGGGGGATTCTGTGACACCTGAGGTGGAAGTATTGAGCAACATGATTCGACAGTACTTCAGTCAGGAACGATCTGAAGAAGAGACCATACGAGCCCTTAATCATCTGCGCAGGGTGTTGCATGAGGTCAGCCCTTTTGCACAGGAGCCTGTGGACTGTGTGTTGTGGGTGAAAGCGAATGAGGTGGTGGCCAACGATTACAATCCCAATGTCATGTCTTCCAGTGAAAAAAAACTGCTTAAACATTCACTGGAGCAGGATGGATTCACGCAGCCTGTGGTGGTTTCGGAAGAGAAGGAGCATTATCTGGTAGTGGATGGTTTTCATCGTCAGTTGCTGGGCAGGAAAGCGGATACGAGAAAACGTCTGAAGGGCTGGCTGCCAGTGGCCTGTATTAATCCAGAGAGAAAGGGATAGGCATCACGTATTGCCGCGACCATACGGCATAACCGTGCCAGGGGAAAACACCAGATAACGTCAATGTCTGACATTGTCAGGGACCTTTCGCGTCTGGGCTGGACAGATGAGCGTATTGGCACAGAGTTGGGCATGGATCAGGATGAAGTGCTGAGGCTCAAACAGATTAGCGGGCTGACAGAGCTGTTTCAGGAAGAGAATTTCAGCCCGGCATGGACGGTTCGTTGATATTGTAAAATATGATAGTTGGAGTAGGGGACAATAGAAGGAGAATATTTATTCCACCTTCTTCCGCGTCGGGATAAATCAAAAGGTATTATCCATTGATTCAGTATCTGGGGGAGAGTAAATAATCTAAAAATAGTATTGCGTTGTGAACTGATATCACTTTTGAATTACAAAGGTATAGGCTCAGTAGCCAGCTTTATAAGTCATTGTCGTAGCAATGAGTATAGAATCATGCTGGCGGGAAGAATAAATATTCATCTACAGATGGAAAACAACGACGAAAAACCTTCAACAAACACAATACGTTCGTTAGCCTGCCCGCAAAGCGGGCAGATCAGGACAAAGAATTCCATAACGATTGTTTTTGTCATCAGAAATTCCATACAAAACCTATAGCTGCATTAAAACCTGCTGCAGGAATAGTTTCATGTGCTGTACGGTAGCGTTTGTCTGTCAGGTTATTGAGTGCCAGGTTAATCCGGTACTGATCCTCGTTACCGAATTCTGTATTTACTGCAAAGTTGAGAGTGGCCCAGCCCGGAATATTTGTTTCGGTACCGTTACTGTCATCTTTTGCACTAGAGGCAGCACGAATAAAAACATCAGAGATTATGTTGGCCTGACCCATCACAAGAGTATGTTTCAGCCCTATACGTCCGTTTATCGCTGGTTCACCTGTATTAGTTGTTTTTAATGTTGAAGTTTCATATTGCCGACGAATTAAATTGCCACTGATATATGGCGAGAAAACCCAGCCATTATATTCTGCACTTATTTCCAGTCCCCATGTTTTTGCCCGATCAATATTGTCATAATAATAGTAGCTACTACGGGAGGAGTTGGTGTTACCATTGCAAACTATACTGCCATCACAGATCAGACTTGCAATATAATCTTTAGCTTCTGAGTAGTAAACTGCGCTGTCAATCAGCCACTGATTACCATTATATCGTGCACCTAATTCAAAGTTATTGGAGTGTTCAGCCTTAAGATCAGGATTTCCGTATGTGACACTGCCGCCCGCAGATGTCTGCATAAAAAGCTGGGAGAGTGTGGGAAATACGTAGCCTTGCGCGAACGCAGCGCGTAACTCCAGGTTATCGAAACCTGAATAGCGCAGGCTTGTAGATGTTACCATTTCGTGATCACTCGCAGACTCTCTGGCAAGAGAGGTATCGCTTATAATGCCTGCGGTATATGATACTCCGTCACCACGCGTCAACTTTGAAGAAAGCCAGTATTGGCGAACTCCCATTGTCCATGTCCAGTGATCGGCGAATTGCCAGTCATTTTGTGCGAATAGTGAGACTGTACTTTGCTCTGACTCATAATAGGAGCGAGTTCGTGTTTCCTTATTAATGAAGCCGGTCAGAGATTTGCTTGAGGTCATGCCACCGGACCTTTGGTTGACCCTGTCTTGTTTGTACTGTGCACCGGTAACAAGTTCATTATTAGCAGGCAGCGAAAAGTGACTCTGCAATGTGACCGCCTGAGTGTATTGCTTATCATGGGTGTCAGTCTTGTTATGAACGGTCAGAGCCTGAATCATCGGACTGGGAACAGGCTGTGTCGTTTTTACTTCGTTGGCAAATTGGCGCTGGATGGTCTGCTCATACGCGTCGAAATGAATTTTTTTAGATAGTCACCGTCCACGTCTGTGTCATAGAATACCCCAACTTTCTCTCGTTCAAGTTTAGGTATTTTGACACTAAATGCCTCATAACTTCCGTCTGGATCCTCATAGTAAGTTTGTGTCGCGAGTCTGTAGCGATCAAGCGAGAGGCCAAAACGATGGTTTCCGGAGTTATAACCCAACCATACACCCTGACTATTGTTACGATAGTTGGTATTCGGCAGACGTCCATCCGGCGTATCACGATTGCCCTGATCAGAATAACTACCGTTGATGCGATAATCAAATCCACCGATGCTCCCCTGGACCGCGATTGATTCTTCCCAGCCTGCTGTTGCGGAATTATAAACAGCTTTCACAACTCCAGATGCAAGTTTGTTACCTCCCTTTTTGGTGATGAAGTTAACAATACCGCCAATTGCCTGTGAACCGTACAGTACGGAATATGGACCTTTCACTATCTCAACACGCTCCAGCGCAGACTCATCTATCAACAGTCCCACACTATAATTATCTCCGGCGCGCTGATAAGTTACCTCCTGACCATCAATGAGAATTAAAACACGGGAGGATGCTTCGCCACGAATGCGGATTTGTTTACGGCCTGCCAAGGAGTTGTCTGTTATCTCTACTCCGGGGATGTCCTGCAAATTATCGGCTATGGAGGCATTGGTGGAGTTCTGCAATGTTTGTTGGTCAATAACCTGTATAGTCGCCGGGCTTTCCCAAAGGTTGCTTGCCGAACGATTCGTGGTCACGACGAGCGTCTCTTCGTTGCTGATTTTTGTTTCTGAAGAAGTTGCGGTTGCAGTAGAAACTATCCCAGAAATGCATAATGACAGAGTGGAAAGGATATAAATTCGACAAGGTATATTATATAACATTTCATCCCTCATTAATACAAAGTACAAATGATTGCTGTAATGATAATTATTTTCATTTATGTTCTCATATATCTATAATTATTGTCATCTTCATAAATTGTAAATATCAAACATTTTTGACCTTAATCATGTTTTTTGATAGATATTTTACGACTGAACATATCCGTCGTTTCCTCTGACTCGTGTCAGTCGGTCTCTGGTTGTATCCACGGACCGCACTCTTGACATAAGAGTGCGGTCCGTGGAAAACGGAGTTGAAAAAATGGTGTCTGAAAGAAGGTACCATCATTGTGATGACAAATACTTTGGCGTGGATAATGTAATTAATTGCTGAAATTGACCGTATATGCGGTAAGACTCATATCAGTATCAGGTCCGGTTAATTGCTGATACTAATATAAACTTTTTACAAAAGGATGAATGCAGAAGGTTACTCTAATGGCCAGAGTGATGACAATGATGGTCAGACGTTGACCTGCAGAAACTGCATTTTAATTGGTCTATAAAGTCTGCAAGAGGAATCAGGGTCAGATCAGTGAGTCTTATCGCGGCCCGAAGCTATGACTGAAAGAAGGCTGGATACAGAATTGCAACAATTTGGCAATGTCAGAACACAGAAGCTTTGCAAGCAGGTGAAAGGTTATGTCTAGCAAAAGGAGTATATCAGAATATATCTACTGATGTACAAAACACAACAATAGCTTCATGATATATAAATACGTGATGACGAGTGGTACTCCGCATGGTTATTTAACTTCTCAGCACCACTAATGATCCTGAGCAACTTCGTATTTGGGCCATTACCATGGAGTAGAAAGCTGTGTCTGAGAATGCAGAATTTGAGAAAAGAATTCGCTTTCTTGGAGAGCTTCTGAAAATGGCACGCTAACAACGTTTTGTTAAAAAATGTGAATCACTTGCCGGGGCTGCATTTTCTATTCGAGGAGAATGTTGACGTAGATATTACAGAAATCTCAGCGCATCAGGATAAACTGCTACCTTAGGTCAACCACCAAAAGAAAATACAATACGTCCAGTTTGTATGCCTTTAATAACACATCTTCTAAATGTTGAAGAATTATCCCGCCTGCTGAAGAACGTTGCTCTGAGTGTGATAAACCTTTTTATTCTTGATGATGTCAGCGAGAAGATGGAATATATCCCCGACTGGGTCGTGGTTACCCGGTTAAACATCTGGTGGCGCTAATAAATCTGGCAAGTCACATTCTGTTGAATGCTGTGACAGTGCCTTACCGAGAGAGCGAAATTGTGGTGTTCTAGTGCATAGTCGCCACCATTCCGGATAATTCTATTACGTTGTTTTACAAGTTCTTTTACAGCGCAGATCTGTCGCTGACGTTGAATCAATAGCCTGGATTTCAGAACACAATGCCCGTTTGCTGGTTGTTCCGGCAGTAGCATTAATTCATTATCTGAATGAAATGTGTCAATCCACAGAAACCGCTGTCAATGACGCATTTTGTCGGACGTTAACACAAGAAAGTCTGGCTATTCCGTAATGCCATCTTATTTCGTAATGGATTGAGAATGCTGGATTTTTAATTATATTACGCGCAGTATTAATCGCGTAAATGTTTTGCGGTCAGCAACGGTGGGGGATCCATTGTTCTGTTCAATGAATACCATCATACATTTGAATCAGGAGTCGGTATGATGATTTTGGTGACGGGGGGCGCACGGAGCGGGAAGAGTCGCCACGCAGAGGCGCTTATTGGGGACTCTTCACAGGTTCTGTATATCGCTACCTCGCAAATCCTTGATGATGAGATGGCTGCACGGATAGAACATCATCGGCAAGGCCGCCCGGCGCACTGGCGCACGGTGGAGCGTTGGCAACATCTTGATGAATTAATTCATGCAGACATTAACCCGCATGAGGCTGTGTTGCTGGAATGCGTTACCACCATGGTGACTAATCTGTTGTTTGATTATGGCGGCGATAAAGACCCTGATGAATGGGATTATCAGGCGATGGAACAGGCGATTAATGCTGAGATTCAGTCGTTGATTGCTGCCTGCCAACGTTGTCCCGCAAAGGTTGTATTAGTGACTAACGAAGTGGGAATGGGGATTGTGCCGGAGAGTCGTCTGGCACGACATTTTCGTGATATTGCCGGGCGGGTAAATCAGCAGCTGGCCGCTGCGGCAAATGAAGTATGGTTGGTGGTTTCGGGTATTGGAGTAAAAATCAAATGAGTAAATTATTTTGGGCGATGCTCTCTTTTATTACGCGTCTGCCTGTACCGCGTCGCTGGTCCCAGGGACTGGATTTCGAGCATTATTCTCGCGGTATTATTACTTTTCCTTTAATTGGATTATTGCTTGGCGCGATTAGCGGGCTGGTCTTCATGGTGCTGCAGGCATGGTGTGGCGTACCACTGGCGGCACTGTTTAGCGTGCTTGTGCTGGCGCTGATGACCGGGGGATTCCACCTGGACGGCCTCGCCGATACCTGTGATGGCGTATTTTCTGCACGTAGCCGCGATCGCATGTTGGAAATCATGCGTGATAGCCGTTTAGGCACCCACGGCGGTCTGGCATTGATTTTTGTGGTACTGGCAAAGATTCTGGTGTTAAGCGAGTTGGCTCTGCGTGGCGAACCGATCCTTGCATCGCTGGCGGCAGCATGTGCGGTCAGCCGCGGGACTGCCGCATTATTGATGTATCGTCATCGTTATGCCCGGGAAGAAGGGCTTGGCAATGTGTTCATTGGCAAAATTGATGGGCGACAAACCTGCGTCACACTCGGCTTAGCCGCTATTTTTGCTGCCGTATTATTGCCGGGTATGCATGGTGTGGCTGCTATGGTGGTGACGATGGTGGCGATTTTCATCCTCGGTCAGCTTCTCAAACGTACGCTGGGCGGGCAAACCGGCGATACGCTGGGAGCTGCTATAGAGCTTGGTGAACTGGTCTTCCTGCTGGCACTGCTATAAAGAGACGTGACATGCAAACACTTGCCGATTTACTGAATACGATCCCTGCCATCGATCCTGCCGCGATGTCGCGTGCACAACGGCATATTGACGGGTTACTCAAACCTGTTGGTAGCCTGGGAAGGCTGGAGGCGCTTGCCATACAACTGGCAGGAATGCCGGGGTTGAATGGCATACCGCATGTGGGCAAAAAAGCGGTACTGGTTATGTGTGCCGATCACGGCGTCTGGGAGGAAGGGGTCGCTATTTCCCCAAAAGAAGTGACAGCCATTCAGGCTGAAAATATGACCCGCGGAACAACCGGCGTGTGTGTGCTGGCAGCACAAGCGGGCGCTAACGTCTACGTAATTGATGTTGGTATTGATACTGCTGAGCCTATCCCCGGGCTTATCAACATGCGTGTTGCTCGAGGTAGTGGCAATATTGCTTCAGCTCCGGCAATGAGTCGCCATCAGGCAGAAAAGTTGCTTTTGGACGTCATATGTTATACGCGGGAGCTGGCAAAAAACGGTGTTACGCTGTTTGGTGTAGGTGAACTGGGGATGGCAAACACGACACCGGCAGCGGCAATAGTCAGCACAATCACTGGCCGGGCTCCTGAAGAAGTGGTTGGGATTGGCGCAAACCTGCCGACAGATAAACTGGCTAATAAAATTGATGTTGTGCGCCGGGCGATTACGTTGAATCAACCAAATCCGCAGGATGGCGTTGATGTCCTGGCAAAAGTGGGTGGATTTGATTTGGTCGGAATGGCTGGCGTGATGTTAGGCGCTGCTTCCTGCGGTTTACCCGTGTTGCTGGATGGATTTCTTTCTTATGCTGCCGCGCTCGCAGCCTGCCAGATGTCTCCTGCAATCAAACCGTATCTCATTCCTTCTCACCTGTCGGCAGAAAAAGGGGCGCGTATTGCGCTGTCGCATTTGGGGCTGGAGCCTTTTCTCAATATGGAGATGCGTTTAGGTGAGGGGAGTGGCGCAGCTCTGGCGATGCCCATCATCGAAGCTGCCTGTGCGATATATAACAACATGGGCGAACTTGCTGCCAGTAATATTGTTCTACCGGGGAATACGACTTCTGATTTGAACAGTTAAAAACGAAAAGTCTGATAAAAGCTATACTTAACGGATAGCTTTCGCGACTTAGGAAAGGGACATGATGCGTCGTGTAAATATTTTTTGCTCATTTGCTCTGCTTTTTGCCAGCCATACTAGCCTGGCGGTAACTTATCCATTACCTCCAGAGGGTAGCCGTTTAGTGGGGCAGTCGTTTACTGTAACTGTTCCTGATCACAATACCCAGCCGCTGGAGACTTTTGCCGCACAATACGGGCAAGGGTTAAGTAACATGCTGGAAGCGAACCCGGGCGCTGATGTTTTTTTGCCGAAGTCTGGCTCGCAACTCACCATTCCGCAGCAACTGATTTTGCCCGCCACTGTTCGTAAAGGGATTGTGGTTAACGTCGCTGAGATGCGTCTTTATTACTACCCACCAGACAGTAATACTGTGGAAGTCTTTCCTATTGGTATCGGCCAGGCTGGGCGAGAAACCCCGCGTAACTGGGTGACTACCGTTGAACGTAAACAAGAAGCTCCAACCTGGACGCCAACGCCGAACACTCGGCGCGAATATGCGAAACGAGGGGAGAGTTTGCCCGCATTTGTTCCTGCGGGCCCCGATAATCCCATGGGGCTGTACGCGATTTATATTGGCAGGTTGTATGCCATCCATGGTACCAATGCCAATTTTGGTATTGGGCTCCGGGTAAGTCAGGGCTGTATTCGTCTGCGCAATGACGATATCAAATATCTGTTTGATAATGTTCCTGTTGGGACGCGTGTGCAAATTATCGACCAGCCAGTAAAATACACCACTGAACCAGATGGCTCGAACTGGCTGGAAGTTCATGAGCCGTTGTCGCGCAATCGTGCAGAATATGAGTCTGACCGAAAAGTGCCATTGCCGGTAACCCCATCTTTGCGGGCGTTTATCAGCGGGCAAGAAGTTGATGTAAATCGCGCAAATGCTGCGTTGCAACGTCGATCGGGAATGCCTGTGCAAATTAGTTCTGGTTCAAGACAGATGTTTTAAGAGCGTTGGTAATTAGAAAGCAAAAAGCCTGCTAGAAAGCAGGCTTTTTTGAATTTGGCTCCTCTGACTGGACTCGAACCAGTGACATACGGATTAACAGTCCGCCGTTCTACCGACTGAACTACAGAGGAATCGTGTGAACGGGGCGCATATTAATGGCAGTGCATGGTGATGTCAAAGGGTGAAATGCATTTTTTTGTTTGTTTGCTGTCAATTTCAACAAAGTGGTGAGCTTTCAATCTTATTGGGTAATGAACCATCGTGGTGCATACCCTCCTTTTATAGGGCAGGGGAACGCGACAGCTGATTAAAGGAGCAAATGACGAATCTATCATAATCTCTTATTTGACAGTTGGTTAGCTTGTACATCAACGCCAAAATAAAACTGGCAAGCATCTTGCAATCTGGTTGTAAGTAATGGCGGCACTTGGGCCGATTCTTAAAAACCGGAGGCAACATGAACTTCAGACGCCTGAAATACTTCGTAAAAATTGTAGATATTGGTAGCCTGACCCAGGCTGCTGAAGTATTGCATATCGCACAACCAGCGCTCAGCCAGCAGGTTGCCACACTGGAAGGTGAGTTAAATCAACAACTTTTGATCCGTACAAAGCGGGGCGTTACGCCAACAGACGCCGGAAAAATTCTCTATACCCATGCGCGGGCCATTTTACGTCAGTGTGAACAGGCCCAACTGGCGGTGCATAACGTTGGTCAGGCATTATCGGGGCAAGTCTCGATTGGCTTTGCACCAGGAACCGCTGCGTCATCCATCACCATGCCCTTATTACAGGCGGTTCGCGCTGAATTTCCGGAGATCGTTATCTATCTTCATGAAAATAGTGGTGCAGTGCTTAACGAAAAATTGATAAATCACCAACTCGATATGGCGGTGATTTATGAGCATTCCCCTGTGGCTGGTGTATCCAGTCAGGCTTTGCTGAAAGAAGATCTTTTTCTGGTAGGTACTCAAGATTGCCCGGGGCAAAGCGTTGATGTGAATGCTATTGCGAAAATGAACCTCTTTCTCCCCAGTGATTACAGTGCTATTAGACTTCGTGTTGATGAGGCTTTTTCCCTACGGCGACTCACGGCAAAAGTTATTGGTGAAATTGAGTCTATTGCCACGCTTACCGCAGCGATTGCCAGCGGCATGGGCGTTGCAGTATTACCCGAATCGGCCGCGCGTTCGTTATGTGGCGCAGTAAATGGGTGGATGTCACGCATTACCACTCCTTCCATGAGTCTCTCTTTGTCATTAAATTTACCCGCCAGAGCGAACTTATCGCCACAGGCACAGGCAGTGAAAGAGTTGTTAATGTCAGTGATTAGTTCTCCAGTGATGGAAAAAAGGCAGTGGCAATTGGTGAGCTAAGTGTTATATCGGAATGGAATAAGATGCGGGTTTTTATTATTTGTTATGCCGGGCATTAGACTTTAACAATAACGGGAAATCTGAACTGCCCGGAGTTTACCGTGAATTTCCAACAACTAAAGATAATCCGCGAGGCTGCACGTCAGGATTACAACCTGACAGAGGTTGCGAATATGCTTTTTACCTCACAGTCAGGCGTCAGCCGTCATATTCGGGAACTGGAGGATGAACTTGGCATCGAAATATTTGTTCGACGAGGTAAGCGACTGCTGGGCATGACTGAACCGGGCAAAGCATTACTGGTCATTGCAGAACGTATTCTGAATGAAGCCAGTAATGTTCGTCGGCTTGCAGACCTGTTTACCAACGATACGTCTGGCGTTCTCACTATTGCAACGACGCATACTCAGGCACGTTATAGCTTGCCAGAGGTCATTAAAGCTTTTCGCGAACTTTTCCCGGAGGTTCGGCTCGGGCTAATCCAGGGGACGCCACAGGAAATTGCGACATTGTTGCAAAATGGCGAAGCTGATATTGGTATCGCCAGCGAGCGTTTGAGTAATGACCCGCAGCTCGTCGCCTTCCCGTGGTTTCGTTGGCACCATAGTTTGCTTGTTCCACACGATCATCCCTTGACGCAAATTTCACCATTGACGCTGGAATCAATAGCGAAGTGGCCGTTAATCACTTACCGACAGGGGATTACGGGGCGCTCACGTATTGATGACGCATTTGCCCGCAAAGGTTTGCTGGCAGATATTGTATTAAGTGCGCAGGATTCTGATGTCATTAAAACCTATGTTGCTCTTGGGCTTGGGATCGGATTAGTTGCCGAACAATCCAGCGGCGAACAAGAGGAAGAGAATTTAATCCGTCTGGATACGCGGCATCTTTTCGATGCTAATACTGTCTGGTTGGGACTGAAGCGAGGACAACTTCAGCGTAACTATGTCTGGCGCTTTCTGGAACTTTGTAATGCAGGACTGTCAGTTGAGGATATCAAGCGGCAGGTGATGGAAAACAGTGAAGAGGAAATTGATTATCAGATATAGCAAAAAGCCCGCTATAAAAGCGGGCTTTTCAGAAATTTGGCTCCTCTGACTGGACTCGAACCAGTGACATACGGATTAACAGTCCGCCGTTCTACCGACTGAACTACAGAGGAATCGCTGTTGAGGCACATCTTAACGGCGAAAAATCTTTTGTCAAACCCGATTTTTAAATTCCCCAACTGTTTGCCGTTTCTATCAACAGTTTGTTGCATTTGCAGACAATTTGTTGGCGAAAATCTTTGCAGCTTTGCTGATTCTCCCTCATTATTTGAAATGTGGTTTCACTTTCTGCAATTAAGGTCGGCTTTGAATATCTCCTCTGCTTTACGCCAGGTTGTTCACGGCACTCGCTGGCACGCTAAACGCAAGAGCTACAAAGTGTTGTTCTGGCGCGAGATAACCCCGCTTGCTGTTCCTATCTTCATGGAGAATGCCTGTGTCCTGTTGATGGGTGTCCTGAGCACTTTTCTGGTCAGCTGGCTGGGAAAAGATGCGATGGCCGGCGTGGGATTGGCGGACAGCTTCAATATGGTCATTATGGCTTTTTTTGCTGCTATCGATCTTGGTACTACTGTCGTTGTGGCATTTAGTCTCGGTAAGCGGGATCGACGACGAGCGAGGGTGGCGACGCGGCAGTCATTGGTGATCATGACGTTGTTTGCCGTACTGTTGGCAACGCTTATTCATCATTTTGGCGAACAAATTATTGATTTCGTCGCGGGTGATGCCACGACAGAAGTTAAAGCACTGGCGTTGACTTATCTGGAGCTGACGGCACTCAGTTATCCAGCAGCTGCCATCACTTTGATTGGTAGCGGGGCACTTCGTGGTGCAGGGAATACGAAAATACCGCTACTGATTAACGGTAGCCTGAATATTCTTAATATTATTATTAGCGGCATATTGATTTACGGCCTTTTCTCCTGGCCGGGACTGGGATTTGTCGGGGCTGGGTTGGGTTTAACCATTTCTCGTTATATTGGCGCAGTTGCAATTTTGTGGGTGCTGGCGATTGGTTTTAATCCTGCGCTAAGGATTTCGTTAAAGAGCTATTTTAAACCGCTGAATTTTAGCATTATCTGGGAAGTCATGGGGATTGGTATTCCAGCGAGTGTCGAATCAGTGTTATTTACCAGTGGTCGGTTATTAACCCAAATGTTCGTTGCCGGGATGGGGACCAGTGTTATTGCCGGAAATTTTATCGCGTTTTCAATTGCGGCTCTTATCAACTTACCCGGAAGTGCGCTCGGCTCTGCTTCTACGATCATTACAGGCCGAAGGTTGGGGGTAGGGCAGATAGCGCAAGCAGAGATTCAGTTGCGGCATGTGTTCTGGCTTTCCACTCTTGGATTAACGGCCATCGCCTGGCTAACGGCTCCCTTTGCCGGGGTTATGGCATCGTTTTACACCCAGGATCCACAGGTTAAACATGTCGTTGTGATTCTGATTTGGCTAAATGCTTTATTTATGCCTATTTGGTCCGCCTCATGGGTGCTACCCGCTGGATTTAAAGGTGCTCGCGATGCCCGTTACGCCATGTGGGTTTCTATGTTGAGCATGTGGGGTTGCCGGGTTGTCGTCGGTTATGTGCTGGGCATCATGCTTGGCTGGGGTGTGGTTGGTGTCTGGATGGGAATGTTTGCCGACTGGGCTGTGCGGGCCGTGCTGTTTTACTGGCGAATGGTTACTGGACGTTGGCTGTGGAAATACCCTCGATCCGAACCGCAAAAGTGTGAAAAAAAGCCAGCTGTGTCGGAATAAACGACAAAATGCAGATTATTTCAGCAAACGATTTCAAATTTAAAAAACAGGCTTTGACATTATGGGTGGGCATCGCTAATATTCGTCTCGTTCTCACGATTCCTCTGTAGTTCAGTCGGTAGAACGGCGGACTGTTAATCCGTATGTCACTGGTTCGAGTCCAGTCAGAGGAGCCAAATTTTAGTTTTGAGATATCTCTATGAGTCTCAAAACAGTTAAAAAATAAAAATTATTTTTACCCGGTTACCTTGTAAAAAAGTGACCGGGTTTTTTGATTTCTGTGTTTCGTGCGCTTAATCGAGTCTCACGCTTCAGTGAGCAAGTTGCCCCCAACAGACATCACGATTCGCAAGGTCAAAAACTCTGTTCCATGAAGTACCGTACAAAGATAAAGAGAAAAATGCCTTATGCGGGATGTCGCTATCGCGTCTTTATCGGGAAACTATGCGTTATTGCCACTTTGCCTTCTGTAATCAGAAAAAGAAGAACTGGAATTTTAATAAATATTATTTCTCTGGGAACGGGGATTTTTTATAATCAATATGACGAGTTGAACATTATATTTTTTATAAGGGTTATATGAGATTAAAGAAATCTGCCGTAAAGACAGATTTCTTTAAAAGATAATTAGAGATTTGCGACGTTATGATAAACTTTTTGTACATCGTCGTCATCTTCAAGGGCATCAACAAGCCCTTCAAAGATTTCTAAATCTTCTGGGGAAAGCTCAACTTCAGATTGAGCAATCATTTCTAATTCTGTTGTTGAGAACTCAGTGATTCCAGCTGCTTTTAGAGCCGCGATTCCTTTATGAAGGTCAGTAGGTTCAGTATAAATAACAATGTTACCTTCTTCTTCAGTCACATCACGAACATCAACTTCAGCTTCAAGTAAAATTTCAAAAATATGGTCAGGGTCTGTCCCCTTAAATACAATCACACCCGTATTGTCAAACATATAGCTGACAGAACCTGCCGCTCCGATATTGCCGCCTTTTTTATTGAAAATTGTGCGAACGTTAGCAATCGTACGGTTAACATTTGAAGTCAATGTCTCGGCGATAATCATTGAGCCATTAGGACCAAAGCCTTCATAACGTCCCTGCACGAACGTTTCATCTCCGCCGCCTTTGGCTTTATCAATTGCTTTATCAATAACGTGCTTTGGAACTTGTGCCTGCTTTGCACGTTCAATAACGAATTTTAAAGATGTGTTTAATTCTGGATCAGGTTCACCTTGTTTGGCAGCAGCATAGATTTCTACACCGAATTTTGCATAAATTTTAGACGTTGCACCGTCTTTAGCCGTTTTTTTAGCAACAATATTGGCCCATTTACGTCCCACTGGAATGATCTCCTCGAAAATTTATTTACATTACAGGTAAATCGTTAACATGTGTTAATTCGGCATATTATATCATAACAGGAAAAATCTCGTCTATTAGAAATAAAAATATTCTAAAGCCATAATCTTATATTTTGTTTTATAAATACTAATGTTGTTGGCGGGATTTTTTATAATTATGTTTTTAAAGCATACTTGCTTTTAATATGCGGAAATCATTAAGACGATAATGAAACTCGCATTTGCCCAAGGAAGCAAACAGCCCGCGTTTATTGCAGGCTATTTGCCAGATGTCTTACTTAATCCTTCACATCTATTTCTGATAAGAAGGTTCAGAACTTATTATCGGAACGGCGGCTCATTAAAGGTTCGTAATTTACGTGAATGCAGTCGGTCGCCTTCTGCGCGCAGCAAATCGATCGCCCGAATGCCAATTTGTAGGTGTTCGGAAATAGCGCCTTCATAAAAACGGTTAGCCTGACCGGGAAGTTTAATCTCGCCATGCAACGGTTTATCTGAAACACACAGTAGTGTCCCGTATGGCACGCGGAAACGATATCCTTGCGCGGCAATGGTTGCACTTTCCATATCAATTGCTACGGCCCGGCTTAAGTTAAAACGAAGTGCAGAAGCTGAGTAACGTAATTCCCAGTTCCTGTCATCTGTGGTTACCACAGTACCAGTACGTAGCCGCTGTTTGACTTCCTCACCGGGCCTGCCACTCACCAGCTTGGTGGCGTCATAAAGCGCACGTTGCACTTCAGCAATGCTCGGAATAGGAATATCGGGCGGCAGAACCGCATCAAGAACGTGGTCATCGCGTAAATAAGCGTGTGCAAGTACATAATCGCCAATGGCCTGACTTTCACGTAATCCGCCACAGTGACCAATCATCAACCAGACATCCGGGCGTAGCACTGCCAGATGATCGCAGATGGTTTTAGCATTTGACGGTCCCACGCCAATATTCACCAGAGTAATACCCTGACCATCGGCGGTAATTAAATGCCATGCTGGCATCTGATGTTTTTTCCATGCAAGGTCGGAAATGGCTTCTTCTGGCGCTTCGGTTTCGGCGGTGATCCAGTTCCCGCCAGCACAAGAAAGGGCAATGTAGGGACTATCAGGATCGAGGATCTGGCTGCATCCCCAACGAACGAATTCATCCACATAACGTGTGTAGTTGGTAAACAAGACGAACGGCTGAAAATGTTCAACTGGCGTACCGGTATAATGGCGCAACCGTGCGAGGGAAAAATCGACGCGGCGCGCATCAAAATGCGATAGGGGGGAGAATTCAGTTGGATGATAAATGCCGTCTGCAGTTTCATCGCCAATTTGCGCCAGTTCTGTTGTCGGGAAGTAGCGAGTTAACCCAGCGCTCATTGAGCGATCAAGTGTCAATTCAGAGCCATCGATGACATAAGGATAAGGGATTTCATGCTGCGAGGGTTGCACAGAGATATGCGCACCATAATCCTGATACAGCAACGTAAGTTGTTCATTAAGATACGAACGAAAGAGAGTAGGGCGAGTAATCGTGGTGGTGTAGCTGCCTGCGTGAGTAAAACGACCAAATGCGCGCGTTTTGGGGGGATTGGTTGTGCTACCGTCCCAGGTTACGGTCAGTGATGGATAGACAAAAAGACCTTGTTTGCGGGCGTTTTCATCAGGTAATTCGCCACTTGTAATATAGTTGCCAATGGCGTTGCGTAATGCGACTACAGATTGCTCATACAGCGCGTCGAGTTTATCCAGTGCCTGAGCTGGGGTCAGACCGGAGCCCTTATTATTCATGTGTGTCTCCTGTTCCATACAATTACCGCACATCCGATAGTATGTCACAGGAATGTGAAACAAAAGTGTAAGGCGAAGATCGGATGATCTTCGCCAGACTATCAAGCGCGTTGATTGTCTTTCATCAACAAAGCGGTCATTGCGGAAATCAGACATCCAGCCAGCAAATAAATGGCGACGCTATGCCAGTTCCCGGCAAAGTAAGTGATGAGTGCAGCGGCAATAAAAGGTGTAAATCCACCGCCAACCACACTGGCGACCTGATAACCGACTCCAGCACCACTATAGCGATAACTGGCACCAAACATTTCGGTAAACATCGGTTGTTGCACACACACCACCATGTCATGCGCAATGTTTGCCAGCATTATGGAGAAGAAAACTATCCAGAAAATAGATTGTGCTTCAAGCGCCATAAAGAAAGGAAATGCGCTCAACGTTCCGATTAACGCACCTGTGATATAAACCCTGCGGCGACCAAAACGATCGGCAAGCCAGGCAAAACAGGGAATTGTCAAGCAGCTTAATCCACCTACCAGCAAACCAATATTGAGGAAAAGTTCGCGCGGTAACCCCATATTCTGGGTTGAATAATTAAGTGCAAAGGCAGTAACGATGTACATCGTCAGCAATTCGCACAGTCGTAGCGCAATAATCTTCAGGAAAGCACCGGGATGTCGTAACAGCGCTTCGATAACCGGGATGCGTTTTTTCGCGGCAGCTTGATAATGTTGCTGTTGTTCAAATTCCGCGGACTCCTCCATGCCATTGCGCACCCACAATGCTCCCAGTACCAGTACGATGCTAAACAGGAAAGGAATGCGCCAGCCCCAGCTTAAAAACTGTTCGTCAGTCGTCATCATACTGATCAATGAAACCAGTCCGGTTGAAAGCAGTAAACCTACACCGTAGCCAACTTGTACACCGCTACTGTAAAAGGCTTTTTTATTTTTCGGTGCACTTTCAACGGAAAGCAACGCCGCGCCTCCCCATTCGCCGCCGACGGCAAATCCCTGAATGGCACGCAGTGTCACCAGCAAAATAGGTGCCCACCACCCAATGGTCGAGAATGAAGGAAGAATACCAATCAAGGCTGTCGCGATGCCCATCATCCAGACGGTCAGCATTAACATGCGCTTACGTCCCAGTCGGTCGCCAAAGTGACCGAAAATGACACCGCCGAGCGGACGGAAAAGGAATCCGACGCCAAAGGTGGCAAATGCGGCGAGCGTTCCCATCGCCGGGCTTACTTGCGGGAAAAACTCGCGATTAAACACCAGTGCGGCGGTGATGCCATAGAGTAAAAAATCATACCAGTCGACGACGGCACCAGCGAAGCTGCCTAACGCAGCTCGTCGGGCGCGACTTAACGAAAGCGTCCCTTCATCGGGACGAGTGGAGATGAGCGTGGAGTCCATAATGATCCTGTTTGTACTGTCTTTTTATAATTAGTATGGAAAAGGTAACTCACATTGCCGTCGATCTATAAACGAACCTTATGAGACTACCTCGACAGAGCGCATCTGCAAATGATTTTATGGCTGATTAGCGGCAACATGAAAAATTCGATGGAAGATGAAAGCGCAGGAGTTGCTGGTGTTGTTTAAGGATTAAGCAGAGGAGCCACAGGTTAGAGATATGAAACATAAAAGTCCGCATATGCACAAAATGGCACCCTGATGAGTCTGATAGACTGCATTGCATTATAACCAGTAGGGAGGCGAGGTTAGGTATGTTTTTAGCATCATTGTTGAGACGTATTGCATTTAGTTACTACGATTATAAAGCTTATAATTTCAATATTGAAAAAACAGACTTTGTTGTCATCCATATTCCCGACCAGATTGGCGATGCTATGGCCATCTTTCCTGTTATTCGGGCGCTTGAATTGCATAAAATTAAGCATCTTTTAATTGTTACGTCGACAATTAATTTAGAAGTGTTTAATGCACTTAAACTTGAAAAGACTAAATTAACATTAGTCACAATGACTATGCAGGATCACGCAACATTAAAAGAAATAAAAGATTTAGCAAAGAACATAACACAGAAATACGGTACGCCGGATCTTTGTATAGAGGCGATGCGTAAAAAGAACCTGAAAACGATGATATTTATCAGTCAGTTGAAAGCAAAAACGAATTTTCAGGTTGTTGGTTTAACCATGAAGTGCTACTCCCCTTTGTGCAAGAACGCGTCCCGGATGGATCAGAATCTCCGGGCTCCTGTACCCATGACATGGGCATTTATGATGCGTGAGGCGGGTTTTCCAGCAGTCAGGCCAATATATGAATTGCCACTAAGTGAGGATGTACTCGATGAGGTGCGCGAGGAAATGCGATCGTTAGGATCTTACATTGCGCTTAATTTAGAAGGTAGCTCGCAGGAACGTACATTTTCATTATCGATTGCAGAAAATCTAATAGCAAAAATTCAAAGTGAAACAGATATACCAATAGTGATCGTTCATGGACCAAAAGGGGAAGATAAAGCCAGGGTATTAGTGGATTGTTATAATAATGTCTACCGTTTATCCTTATCACCCTCGATTAAACGTTCAGCAGCAATCATAAAAGATGCTTATATCGCAATAACTCCTGACACCTCAATATTACATATGGCAAGTGCCTATAATACTCCCGTTGTTGCAATTTATGCTGATTACAAAACGCGATGGCCCGCAATGGCCGATGTTTCGGAGTCAGTCGTCGTTGGGCAAAAAATTGACAATATAAGTCTGGATGAATTCGCAAAGGCATTAAAAAGTGTTTTGGCGAGAATATGAGACAGTACTTATGCATAGTAATGCCGATCTGTTATGAACGGTGGTGTCATCAATACTCTGAGGCTGGTCAATCATCACAGAAAACCAGCCTTTGGATCAAAGCTGTACTCACCGGATACGATCATAGTCACATCGAACGCGATTCTTGCGGTGCAGCAGTTTTATTTATTCATTTTCTGTGAGAGAAGGGCAAGCTCTATAGAGGGAATGTAAAAAAGAGTGCTCCGAATGGAGCACTCTTTAAGAAATTATAACGGAAAATCACAGGTTTTTATAACATGTCGCATAAGCAAACCCAAGCTTTTCAAATACGCTTTGATCACCTGTTGCCAGGGAAACTACGTATTGTTCGCTTGAGTTTGCGGGACTAGATGACCAATACATATTTGATTGAAAACCAGCGTCAGTCGTGTAATGCCCCATATCTCCCCATTCACTGTACAGTGACCCGATGCCTCGGGAACTACTGTGGTTTAAATAGTTTGCTCTGGGGAGCGTGTAGCCATTGCTGCTGCAAAAATTTTCAGCAAGGCTGTATATCATGAAAGCCTCGCCGGCGTTCACCCACCAACTCTTCACACGGATTTCGTATACATAGCTAGGGCCTCCTGATTTTGGCGTCGCCGTAATCCTTTCCCAATTGCTGCCGACATTTTTAAATGTCACTTTACCGGTAGCATCAACATCGACCCAGGAGGCAGAGCTTGAAAACTCATAATCAGCCGCCGTTTTTCCTGGGGCAAAGTTGTCATTATTCAACTGATAATACGCCCCGGTGAACCCCTGCGAAGGGAATGTAGTTGTCGGTAGGTCAGTACCATTGACTGATACTGTACCGCTCATTATTTTGTCTTCTGCGCGAGTGAATTGTATTGTGGTACTCAGACCAGCTTGATGAACACCATTCAATACAGGGATCAGCGTTGCGATACCCTCTCCGCCGCTTGTAACAGTGGCTTTGTAATCACCGTTGATATTTAGACTGTAATCAATTGCGCTAATTTTTATATAGGGCACGTTAGTACCTGATTGCACAAATTCCATCCCTTCAGAAACTTTGATCGGATTGCCTGATATATCGTGCAGAACAAGACGTAATTCAGCACTATCGGTATAGTCCCCTTTCAGTGATGACCGATTGCTCTTAAGGACGGACTGCGAGGTGTCTGCCGGGCCAGCCACCAGCGTTATATCTACTGTTTGCATTCCACCAGCGGTCGTGACTGCGCTTACCGTGACGCTACCTGTCATCGCTCCTTTCACGCTTGTTGTCGCGATTCCGTTTTGATCGGTCACCGCTGTTAATGACGTTAATGTGGCAGAGCCGCTTTTTAAGGCGAAGTACACAGTGAGACCTTCGATCAGGTTACCACTGCCATCCTCAACCGTTGCCTTTAAGGTACTTAAATCACTGTTGGTGGCGGCGATAGTCGATGGATCAGCGATAAAGCTAGCAACATGTGCGGTGCTTGAGTTGCCAGTGACTTTCACGGTTGTCTGTGTCTGTATTGTTACGCCGTTATGGAACGATGCAGTCACCGTATATGTACCGACTTTATTGCTGGTCAGAACGACCGGAGCCTGACCTGAAGAGTTAGTTCTCACTTTTCCGCCACTTAACGTCGCCCCTTCTGGCGTTACGCTAAAGTTGATGACCTGACCCTCCACTGGAGTGCCATTTGCAGAGGTTAGCGTTGCCGTCAGAGTAGTGCCTGTAGGGGCATAGACACCGATAAGCGGACTGGACGCCGTGAGTGTCAGTTTTTCATCAATAGCCTCCAGTTGTTTCTCAAGTGAGGCTCCATTCGCCAGGGATGCTTTCACCATATACGAACCGTTTCTTTCGGGCGTCATGGAGACCTCGGCTATACCATGCGTATCAGTAGAGACAATATTTTGGCTGATGGTCATGTGCTCTGGTGGCTCTGCACTGAATGTTACAGATTCATTAAGAATCGGGTTGCCAAACTGGTCGTTGACGTGAGCTTTAACTGCTACGTCTTGTGCGACCATTAGCTGACCTTCAGGTATCTCCAGACTGGTAATCGTTGCAGAATTAATATCTGCTTTTGCATTCAGTAATCGCGATATGACTTCAGTAGGTTTATCTGCCAGAGAGGCTGAAACTGTTTTCAGTCCGACTTCGGTGCTTGTCACAAGAATTTCAGCGAAACCCTGATCATCCGTTTCAACGCTGGTGCTGCTTAGCGTGACGGAGGTTCCGCGGAAATTAACTTTTATGCCTTCTACCGGGTTGCCGTTAGCGTCAGTGACGCTTGCAGTCATGGTCGCGCCCTCGGTCGTGCTGACGACGAATGAGTATACAGAGGTTAAGGAGGCTAGTGTTGCGGTACCAGCATCGGCAATCAAAGTCACCTGTTTCGTATCACTGACACCATAATTGTTCACGCTAACTGTCACGGGGTAGGTGCCGGATTTTGTACCGCTCAGTGTAACTTCAGCCTTGCCGTTGATATCAGTAATGGCGGAACCGCCTTGTCCGAGAGTGAAGCTTGCGCTCACGTCTGCCGGTAGCGTGAATGTCACCGCCTCATTGGCTAACGGGTTGCCGTTTCCATCAGTCACTGTTGCCTGAAGTGTGGTCATCCCAACGTTATTGGCGATAAAGTTGTCCTCGGTAACGTTAAGATTAACCTGCGCACTGAGCGTATCCGCAATAAAGTTCACCACCAACTGCTCACTCTTACCGCCAGTCATCGATGCTGTAACAGTATGAGCGCCTGCTTTTGTACCTTTCAGCGTGACTTTCGCTTTGCCTTCAGCATCAGTAATCGCTTTACCGCCATCGCTCAGCGTGAAGTTCGCCTTCACATCTTCCGGCAGAGTAAATGTTACTTCAGTGTTGGCTATCGCATTGCCCTCTGTATCAGCGACTGTTGCTGTTAGTGTCGTGAGATCGTTATTGTCGGCAATCAACGGATCCTTCGAGGCTGCCAGCGTGATTTCGGCATTCGCGACGTTCGGCACATAGGTCACTGTTTGTTGCATCGAATCGCCATTTTCGAGGGTTGCCGTCACTTGATAAACCCCGGCTTTTGTAGCGGTAAAGCTTGCGTAAAAATTGCCGTCGTGGTTGGTAGTATATATAGCGTTATTACTGGGGGTCACGCCTTCACTTGGTGATACTCTGAGGGTTACCTCCTGCTGGGGTACACCGTTGCCGTAATTATCCTTCACCTCAATATACAGATTGGTAGTGTCGCCTGCGGAGACTGTATCAAAAAGTGCCTGTAGCAAGGTGAGATGTGCCGTAGACGCATCAGCGTTGACATTAATTGATGTGCTAAGCGTGGAGCTACCATTTTCCAGACTGGCCTCAACGGTATCCGGTCTCGCTCCTGATTCTATCGAGGAGCGGGTATTGGTATAAGTGACGGTAGCCTTACCCTGTTCGTTCGTTACGGCTTGGCCGCCATTCGTCATTTCGGCAGAGTTTGTTCTGCTGGTGAAGTTCACAGTCACACCTTTCACCGGAAAGCCATTATTATCAACGACTGTGGCGGTGATGACGCTGCCGGAGCTGTTCTGCGGGGTACCGGCGATTATGCTGTCTGGGACAGGCGTCAACTCGATAATTTTTGCCGCTGCTGTGTCGCCAATAAAATGCACAGTTTTGTTGTCGCTGGCACCATTATTAGCCAGTGATGCAGTGACCGTCTGCTCACCAAAGGCAACGCCTGCGAGAGTGGCCTGCGCGATGCCAGACTCATTGGTATTACTTACTCCCGGGGTCAGGGTGAGTCCTGAAGAGGCTGAGCTGAATGTTACCGGAAGATTATTCACCTCATTGTCGAACTGATCTTTAACCGTTGCAGTTAGCGTTGCGTTATCGACGCCATTACCTGTGATCTCATCTTTTGACATCTGCAGGACAACCTGAGCCGAGGTTTTGTCCGCCACAAATGTTACCGGCTGCGAATCACTGGTATTGTTATTACCCAGCGTTGCGGTAACCGTATGTGTACCCGCTTTTTTACCTTTGAGCGTGACATGCGCTTCCCCATTGGCTTGGGTGATGGCAATGCCGTTATTTTCGAGGGTAAAGTTTGCCGCCACGCCCTGTGGCATGGTGAAGTTCACCGTTATTCCCGCCACCGGATGATTCGACGGATCTTTCACTGTTGCTGTCAGAGTTGTCTCATCCACGCCATTCCCAATGATTTCCGCTTTCGATGTTTGCAGAACGACAACCGCTCTGTCTTTATCCGCCACAAACGTCATTGGCTGTGTATCGCTGACATTGCTGTTAGCCAGACGAGCCGTGATCATATGCGTGCCCGCTAACGTGCCGGTCAGGGAGGCGATTGCAGTCCCGTTGCTATCCGTCATGCCTTTTCCGCTGTTGCTAATCGAGAACCGACTTGCGACGTCGTTTGGCACAGAGAAGGTGATTTCTTTATCTTTTAATGGGTTGCCATTTTTATCCTGCAAGGTTGCAGTCATATGTAGCGGAGCTGTGTTGGTGACGGTGATATCACCTGAAGGCACACTGAGGGTCAGGGCAGCAGTACTTTGATCACCGATAAAAATCACCTGTTGATTAGCCTGAGAACCAGAGCTCACAGAGGCCGTAACCCTATAATCACCATTTTTCAAACTGGTCAGCGTAGCTGTGGCGATCCCGTCGTGGCTATTCACTTCTGTTTGGCTCAGTTTCGCCTCTGCTGAATTAACATTGAAAGTGACCTTGACGTCATTGAGCAGGTTGCCTTTTGCATCCCGGACTGTCGCGGTCATTGTGGCGCTATCATTGCCGTCAGCGACCACTTCATTTTTCGACTTCTGCAGCTCAACCTGCGCGGTACTCGAGTCGCCGACAAAACTGACGATTAACGTTTGTTTCACGCCATTTTCAAGGGTGACTTCAACCGTGTTGTCTTCCTGCTTACTACTTTTCAGATCAAAAGTCGCCAGACCATTAACATCCGTTTTTGCGGTGTTTTGATTGTTGAAGGAAGTTGCCGATCCGCTTAATACCGCAAACGTGACGGTATGATCATTGATTGGGTTGCTTCCTTCATCAGCGACATTGACCGAGACGGTGTTTGCTGCATTCTCATTGGCGAGCACACCATTATTGCTGGCAGATAATGTCGCAATTTTTGCTGACTGCGGGTTGGCGTCGATGATAAAACCAGCGGTATGCAAATCTTCATTCCAGTTTTGCATTAATAGCTTCGCAGTAAGCCCACTGCCTTTGGTATAGGCGGTATAGGTTGCCTTATAGACGCCATCTGCGGTTTCTTTCCAGTCTGTAGTGACACCAGGTTTCACGTTGTCGATGCTGACTGCGTTATTCAGTTGCTGTTTTTGCTCCTTAACAGGTTTGTCATTTTCATCTCTCAGTTCTACCGTCACCTCGATAGGATTGCCGGAGAGATAACGGTCTTTATCAATTTTAATTGACGAGTGAGTTCGGGATGACGAAATAGAAATGATATTCACCACGGCGGGGGCTTTAGCCGCATCCACACCATTCAGCTGTGGCATCAGCGTCAGCGTGCCAGACATCGCTCCTGTGGTCAGGATCTGGGTATAGCTTCCGTCACCATTATCTTTCCATTCAGAAAGGGTGATGTCCTGAACTCCTTCGTGACGCGTCGAAAGCACCAGCCCGATAACAGGATTACCTGCTGCATCATGAGCAATAAAAGTCAGTGTGGCGGTTGAATGGGAATCCGCGCTCAATGTTTGGGTACTTAACGATACCGAGGAATCTTTCTGGCTTAGCGTAGGTGCCTGAACGACCACCATGCTTTGTTCACGATTCGACAAATTGCCTTTGACATCTTCAGCGGTGACTTCAATCGGCCAGGTGTTATCGGTTTCTGGCGTACTGGTGAACCGGTAAGCCGGCAGGGTAACCAGAATATCTTTACCCGTTGTGACCACTTTGCCACCGGCAGCTTCCAGAGCGGTGGCTTCGACGTTATAGCCTTTCAGGGCATATTTGGTTTGTAGCGACGAAACCAATGATTTCACTTCTCCTGACTTCCCTGTCACGGGGTCTGTCAGGGTCAGGCGAACCAGTTCTTTTTTGCGGTATTCCAGAACGATGTTGTTGTTGCGATCCACCAGATCATAACGGCTGCCTGCAAGGCTACGCCGTGCAGCGACTTCGTTCGGGTCAAGCTGTTTCTGCATTGCGCTGCCAGGTTGCCAGGTAAAATCGACGGCAAAACGGGTGTCATTTTCGCCCTGTTTACCCTGGCGTTGCTCCGCGCTGAAGGTCATCAGCGGGAAGGGGGTATAGTTAAGTCCAGCGGTTATGGTATGAGGATTACTTTGCCGATCGTCTTTATCGAACAGGGCCACTTCATCGCCATAATACTGTTCATAGACCAGTTTACCGCCAAGGTGCGGCCAGGCGGGTAGCCAGCCTTCTGCGCGTACATCCCAGCCATTGGCCGGGCGGGCTTCATAATCGTTGTCCAGCTCAGGTGCGCTGCGCCAGTTGGTCAGTGGCAAATAGCCGTTACTGCTTAATTTTAGATAGTCGCGCCAGTACTCCGCGCCAATGCCGGCGCGGGAGTGGTAACGGCTAAGATCGTGGTCGAAAAAGAAGTTGATGCCCGACATCCATGTGGGAGTGAAATGACGCCAACCTAAGCCGTTGTTAATCTGCGTACGCTCGTCAGTACGATGGAGAGTATGCTGACTGAAAAAGAGATTATCAGGCGTTTCATACCACGGATGGAGAAAATCGAACTGGGAGTTCTTCAGGCTAAAATCTTCATCCACGCCCAGCGTGATTCTTGCGGTACCGAAGCGGCTTAACCAGTCTGTCATTGCGCCTGAAGCCTGAGAAGAGGCCCATCCACGCGCCATATTTGCCGCTTGCTCGCTGTTCATATCTTCGGCGAGCAGAGACCCGATTGGCTGTGAAGTACTGGCTATCTGTTGCTCAAGGTTGCCACTGCTATTACCCGGTGGCGGGGTTAAATTATTTTCACTAACTTGTGCCGGGACATCCAGTTCATCACCCTGGCGGACATTATCAAAACCTCGAGCAAACGTACGAAACTGGTTGAGTTTGCGTAACTCAGCCACCGAAATACCGAAACGTTCGGCAACGCTTTGGGCCGATTCCAGCGCTCCAAGGGTGTAGGGCACCGTATTGGCATTTGCAATGGCAATTTGTGCAGGAACTGGTTGTTGGGTTGCGGTGTTTACCACACCTTGTGCTGCCGCAGCCATAGGGAACGCAAGTTGAGTTATCAGGCAGATACCCGCAGTTAAGCGGCGTAGTTTAATTCCCATCCCGCATAAGATTTGTCGGTCATTTATTTCTTCTCCACTTCTCTTCTTCGTAGCCATGCTTACCTTCCCTGAACGAGCTAACATAAATGCGCCCTTTCTAGCACAGCGAAAAAATGTAAATCCTGATAGCAATATGATTGAAAATTAATAACTTTTCGTTAGGCAGTTTTGGGTGTGAGTTGCAAGAGGGGAGACTACTGAATAACTCAAGTTTTATAATCGAGGGGAAAATGGTGATGGCGTTCATAGCAAAACGCCCTCAACCATAAAGGTCGAGGGCGCTTAAGATGTTAAAAAACCGCTATCCGTTAAAAAGCAATGTTCAACTAAGGTCAGTGACATTGCGCTAAAAAAGCGAATTTTTAGAATTTGGCTCCTCTGACTGGACTCGAACCAGTGACATACGGATTAACAGTCCGCCGTTCTACCGACTGAACTACAGAGGAATCGTGTGAACGGGGCGCATATTACTTAGCGGTACCTTGTCTGTCAACACTAAATTTCATAAGTCATTTCAATTGGTTAATTAATCTGCAAAGTTGTTAATTAATGAACATTCGTCGCCGAAAACGAGTCTGTATCATTAGTGCGATGCAGTCTCTGCAAAGGATCTTGTTGATAAAATTGGCAGAAACGTTGCCACAATGAAGGGAAACGAGGAGCAAAAAGTTCTGGGGCGCTAAAGAAATATTCAGAAAGTACGGCAAAACATTCAGCAGGATCACTGGCAGCATAAGCATCAATGCTCGCCGCATTGTCGCCAACCAATTCGATTTCTTCCTGAATGTTGTTCATTGCAGCATGAAGATCGTGTTCCCAGCCAGCAACCTCACGCAACGGAATAAAGGGAACTCCGCTGGCGCGATCGCCGTTACGGGTGTCCAGCTTATGAGCGACTTCATGAATAATCAGGTTAAAACCAGAAGCATCAAAAGAATCTTGTATATCCAACCAGTTCAAAACGATAGGCCCTTGCTGCCAGCTCTGACCTGACTGAACAATACGTTGGTTATGCACCAGACCGATATCGTCTTCCCATTCATCATCGACCACAAATGGCGCAGGATAAATTAAGACTTCATGAAAACCATCCAGCCATTCCAGTCCTAACTCCAGAACGGGTAGGCAAAATAGAAGTGCTATCCGGCAGCTTCTTAATGAATCCAGTTCAAAGCCCTGTAAAGGAACAAGCCGCTTTTGCTGTAAAAAACGTTCGGCAAGAGTGACTAATTTGCTTTGTTCCTGTTCCGTCAGACACGTTAAAAGGGGGATCGATAGTGCTTCCTGCCAGGGAAGGGCAGTTTGATGTGCTGATTCTTGTACTTTCCAGGGCCACTTAATCATCGTTTTGCTCGCAAACTCGTCACTTGAACAAAATTGCACGGACAGGGACTGTTAAAATGCCAAATTTCCTGGCATCATGGCAACCATCTGAACGGAGAGATGCCGGAGCGGCTGAACGGACCGGTCTCGAAAACCGGAGTAGGGGCAACTCTACCGGGGGTTCAAATCCCCCTCTCTCCGCCACTTTATCAATGACTTATCTCCTGACTTCCCGCCTTGCTTTTCCTAAACAGAACAATCGTAGAATATTCTTGAAGGGTTAGATCGTCACTGTTTTCTGTTCGATACTGTGACATTCAGCACTTGATCCGCTATGGATCTGACAGGAAGCTTTCGAGCGAAAATGTGCAGTTATTCAGTCGTTTTCTTATCGGTCACCATTATTCTTTTAGACATTCATCCTATGAAACTGCCGCAAAGTTGGTGGTGGGAACTGAAGTTGCGTAGAGAAGGGGTCAATAATTGAGTCAAAAAAGGAACGCGGCCGTCAGATTAAAGCCGCGGGACAAAGTCCATAATTTCCAAGAGTTGTTGAATTTCCCAGCTTTTTTGAAAGCCTTTGTATCATACTAACAAGTAAAAAAGGTTTAAATACCAAAATTAACCTGTATTTTTGATAAGTCTTACCATTGTACGATTTACACAGTTTCTGCTCCTCCTTGTTGATAGTGGAAAGGGTGCATTGTGCACTTGCGTAAACATTTATGACGCGTTGATGTCCATGGTTCACATTTCCTTGTCAGGGGATCGACTTATTTGCGGCGAGGCATCATTCGTAACAGAGTATTATCTTTCTGAATGTAGTGATGAAAGAGTGCTGCGCCAGCGTGAGCTGCGATTAAAAAGTAACCTATATTCGCCCAGGTTTCGTGAATATTTTTTATCAGTGCTTTAATTTCGCTGTTTGGGGTAACAAAGGGAGACACATTGAAACCAAGGAAACTCCACGATTTTCCACTGTAAGCCATCAAAGCAATCCCCAGCAGAGGAAGTGCAAGGAAGGTTATATAAAGCATGATGTGCATTAGCGAAGCCGCTTTCATTTGCCAGGCAGGTGGCGGTGGTACAATAGAAGGATCACTATAACGGTGTTTTATAATCAGGCGTGAAAACATTAACACCCAAACGAATATACCCGCATTGTAATGTGTTTCTCGCATCAGCAGATAAGTACTACTACCTTTAGGAAACCAGCCACGGAGTTCCATCGCGGCATAGGTTATTGCAACGAAAAGCAGCGTTATCCAATGTAAATAAATTTGAGTTTTTGAGAATCGGTTCATTTTTGTAGCTCCTGTAATTTTTACAGTCAAGCTATCCCACGAACCTTAAAAATTCCTTATACAGATGTGGTTTTAAGAATTTGTTATTTAAAAAATTGATAGTGCACATTGTAACCAGCCAATATAAGCAATGGCGTGAGCACAGGTATCTTTCTCAGTTGGCCGTATTGTGTATGGAATCCGTTATTGGTTAACTCAATGCGGGTTAGCTTATTAATATACAGACACGTCATAGTGATGAGCATGTCTGTAGCTAGCTTGCGTTCAGTGGCGTTTGTGGATGGACCAGTGGCAGTTATGATGACTTACTAAAGCGGCATCGAGGCGTTATCATGAGAATACTCAATGAGACATCATTTCCTCGACCACTTCTTCGCTACTCAACTGATATGGATAATACGTTGGCCAGTTTTCCATTTCATTTAATAAAGATTGCTGTGAATCATTACCCATAAAAATGTGAAAATGAGATGATTTTCGTGGTGCAATTATATGATCGCTAAATTGTATATATTTAGGGGCTTTGCTTTCAGGATCTTTACATTCGAATAAGTAACGAACGCCTTTCTTGCCTGATTTATAGGTGAGTATTTTGTATCCATCGTACTCATATTTACAGGATGTTGTTTCATTATTTCTATGGAATTCAACAATGCCGTCCTCAATGCCAATCATCTCAATATCTGTTGCATAACCTTTGTGATAATAATCTTTAATTTCAGCAAATGTTTTAGTTTTATCTGCATCCGCTTTCTTCTGAAAGACGGGGTCAAGTTTGCCACTTTGCAGTAAAGGATAAACGGATTGCCAGACTCCATCCCAGTCACTGAGCGTTCGGTTTTGTACATTGGCATCATCAAAAACACCATTAGCAGCTTTTTGTTCGACCTCTGTTAAGGGTTTGCCGTGTGAGTGATGACCATGCGAAAAGGCAGGAGCGCTAACAATAAAGACACCTAAAGCAACAGCCAGTTTGTGAAGACGAATCGCCAAAACAGTTTCCTCCAGAGTCATTGTATATGATGTGTAATGTTATATTGTAACATGTGACAAAATGCAATAACTCTTAGGAGATGAGAGCATAGTTTTCTCAGGTATACTTATCTATCTTATTGAAATAAAATGAATTATGTTGATAATTTGAGGTTGATGACAAACGAAACATAACCTGATGTGATCTGCGTAGGCCGGATAGGGCGCTCGCGCCGCATCCGGCAGGGATAACGCGTACTTTGTCGGCAATATGAAGTTATACAGATAATTTGTTGTGAACCTGCTTGCGTAACCGGTTAAAAAGGGAACGCAACTTCTTATACCGTAAGGCTAAAAGCAGTACAGCCAGCCCAGCGTAGATGAGCGGCTGCGGTGAAATAATCTTCACTGACCACAGATAATGTATTGGGGCCAGGATCGCGACAAGATAGACGAAATTATGCAACTGTTGCCAGTGCTTGCCGAGTTTTCGCTGCATCGCCTGGGTTGAAGTAAACGCTAAAGCAAGCAAAATAACCCAGCTGATAATACCTAACGTTAAATAAGGCCGGGTAATTAACTCCTTACCTAATAACGCCAGATTATTCACGCCCAGCTCCAGCAATGCGTAACTGGTTAAATGCAGTGTCGCCCAGGCAAAGCACCATAAGCCTAACAGGCGGCGAGTGCGTATCAATAACGGCTGTTTTACGTAGCGTGCCAGAGGTGTGATTAACAAGGTCGCCAGCAAAAATTTCAGTGCAGTGCGACCGGTAAAATGCTGAATATCTTTCACCGGATCGGCACCCAGTCCACCGTGATTGATCGCCCAGACCAGCCAGAGAAACGGCAACAATCCGGCAAGATGCAGGCTAACTTTCAGCCATGTCACCTGTTTTGCTGTCAGACGCATTCAGAAATTCTCCCGCAAATCCAGGCCACGATACAGCGATGCCACCTGGTCGGCGTAACCATTAAACAGTAGCGTTGGCTGGCGCTGAACATCGAGGATGCCGCCTGAACCAATAAATCGTTCGGTAGCCTGTGACCAGCGCGGGTGATCAACATGCGGATTAACGTTGGCGTAAAAACCGTATTCGTCAGGCGCTGCCAGATTCCAGGTGGTTGGCGGACGCTCGCGGGTCAGCTTAATACTGACTATCGATTTAATCCCTTTAAAGCCATATTTCCACGGCACAATCAGTCGTACCGGCGCGCCATTTTGTGGCGGTAACGCCTTGCCATAAACACCCACGGTCATCAGTGTGAGCGGATGCATTGCTTCGTCGAGACGCAATCCTTCGACATAAGGATATTTCAGCCCGCCGCCGATAAAGCGGTCCTGCTGGCCAGGCATCTGTTCCGGTGCATAAATTGTTTCGAAAGCGACATACTTCGCATTGCTGGTGGGTTCGGCAAGCGCCAGCAATTTGTGCAGCGGAAAACCAATCCACGGCACCACCATCGACCACGCTTCCACGCAGCGCATACGATAAATACGCTCTTCCAGCGGGAAGCGACGGGTTAAATCATCGTGATCGAGGGTCAATGGTTTTGCCACTTCGCCGCTGATTTTCAGTGTCCATGGATCGGTTTTCAGGCTACCAGCATTAGCGGCGGGATCGGCTTTATCCAGCCCGAATTCATAGAAGTTGTTATAACCGGAGACTTTATCTACTGGCGTCAGTGGCAGGTTATTTTGCCAGGCGGCAGGCTTGCTGAACTCCAGCGGTTTTCCGGCGGGGGCGGGCGGGCGATCGTTCCCTTTAAACCAGCTAAGCAGATCGGCATGCGCAGCGTGAGGCAAAGAAAGTGCAGCTGCGCTGATGCCCAGTGCTTTTAACACCTGTCGACGCTTCATAAAGAATACCGACTCGGCCGTAACATCTGATTCTTTTAAAAATTGATTCTTTTTCATAAGCCATCACACTTTTTTGTCGTTAGCCAGCAAGAGCCGTTTACTGTTAATCTGTCAGGGAGTGTCCTCCCTAACAGTAGCAGAGATCTGCTTTTACATATTTATGCATTAACTGCCACGATAGGTTGAATACCCATATTGGCTAAGTAATAAAGGCACATGATAATGCTCGTTCACTTTATTAATATGAAATTCAACGGGGATCTCAGGGAAGAAACTTTCAAGATTTTGTTTCTTGAAATAGTCCCCGGTTTTAAATACGACACGGTAATCGCCAGTAGTCGCAGTTTGCTCGGGCCACAGTGCCTTAATTCGTCCATCCTTATCTGTTTTGGCGGTATTAAGTTGTAACCAGCCGTTATCCGCCTTCTTTTCAAGAGTGACTGTCACGTCAGCAGCGGGTTTTCCGGTTTGCTGGTTCAAAATGTGCACGCTAAGAATGTTTTGTTGTGCGGCATAAACCAAAGAAGGTAATGAAAATGCTGCCGTTACTACGGAGAGTACTAAATAACGCTTTAACATGTTTATATCCTTGTCATCTGAATGAGTTTTGAGGATAGCGAAAAAACGTCCAGGGTAACCTTACAGCAGCATTACAATTTTGTAATGAACCAGGCTGTTTCTATAACATATGATTTATGGCATATTATTTTCATGAAGATTTTACTTATTGAAGATAATCAAAGGACCCAGGAATGGGTAACACAGGGGCTTTCCGAAGCGGGTTATGTCATTGATGCCGTTTCTGATGGCAGAGATGGGCTTTATCTTGCGTTGAAGGATGATTATGCATTGATCATTCTGGATATTATGCTTCCGGGTATGGATGGCTGGCAGATCTTACAAACGTTAAGAACAGCAAAGCAAACCCCTGTTATTTGCCTTACTGCAAGGGATTCTGTCGATGACAGAGTCAGAGGGCTGGACAGTGGAGCAAATGATTATCTGGTAAAACCTTTTTCATTTTCTGAGTTGCTGGCAAGGGTTCGGGCACAATTAAGGCAACATCACGCTTTGAATTCAACATTAGAAATCAGTGGTTTAAGAATGGACTCTGTTAGTCAAAGTGTGAGCAGGGACAATATCAGTATTACACTGACGCGCAAGGAGTTTCAGTTACTTTGGCTACTGGCCTCCAGAGCTGGCGAAATTATACCCAGAACGGTTATTGCGAGTGAAATTTGGGGAATCAACTTTGATAGTGATACCAATACGGTGGATGTCGCCATTCGCAGGCTCCGCGCAAAAGTTGATGATCCTTTTCCTGAAAAGCTAATCGCCACAATCCGGGGGATGGGCTATTCATTCGTAGCGGTAAAAAAATAATGAAAAGATTATCTATAACCGTCCGTTTAACCTTGCTTTTTATATTGCTGCTGTCTGTTGCTGGCGCTGGAATTGTATGGACTCTCTATAATGGCCTGGCAAGTGAGTTGAAATGGCGCGATGATACAACACTCATTAACCGGACAGCGCAGATCAAGCAGTTGTTAATTGATGGGGTAAATCCAGATACGTTACCTGTGTACTTTAACCGGATGATGGATGTTAGTCAGGATATCTTGATCATTCATGGTGATGGCATCAATAAAATTGTTAACCGGACGAATGTCAGTGATGACATGTTAAATAACATACCTGCTAGTGAGACAATCAGCGCAGCTGGCATTTACAGAAGCATTATTAATGATACAGAGATAGATGCTTTACGAATTAATATTGATGAAGTTTCGCCATCATTAACGGTTACTGTGGCTAAATTGGCTTCAGCCAGACATAACATGCTTGAACAGTATAAAATTAATAGCATTATAATTTGCATTGTCGCCATTGTACTTTGCTCAGTATTAAGTCCGCTGTTAATCAGAACGGGATTACGAGAGATCAAAAAGTTGAGTGGTGTAACGGAAGCGCTGAATTATAACGATAGCCGGGAGCCTGTTGAGGTTAGCGCATTACCGAGAGAACTAAAACCTCTTGGGCAGGCGTTGAATAAAATGCATCAAGCCTTAGTCAAAGATTTTGAACGCCTAAGTCAATTTGCTGACGATCTCGCTCATGAACTTAGAACGCCCATTAATGCATTACTGGGTCAGAATCAGGTTACGCTCAGTCAAACCAGAAGTATCGCTGAATATCAAAAAACAATTGCCGGTAACATTGAAGAGCTGGAAAATATTTCGCGGTTAACAGAGAACATACTGTTTCTTGCCCGGGCAGATAAAAACAATGTTTTGGTGAAACTGGACTCGCTTTCTCTCAATAAGGAAGTCGAAAATTTGTTGGATTATCTTGAATACCTTTCAGACGAGAAAGAGATTTGCTTTAAGGTCGAGTGCAATCAGCAAATCTTTGCGGATAAAATTTTACTGCAACGAATGTTATCGAATCTTATTGTTAATGCCATTAGATATTCACCAGAAAAATCGCATATTCATATAACCAGTTTTCTTGATACCAACGGCTATCTTAATATTGATGTCGCCAGTCCTGGAACGAAAATTCATGAGCCTGAAAAACTCTTCCGTAGATTTTGGCGGGGAGATAATTCGCGTCATTCCGTAGGTCAGGGACTAGGCCTTTCTTTAGTCAAAGCGATTGCCGAATTACATGGGGGAAGTGCTACGTATCACTATCTCAATAAGCATAATGTGTTCCGGATTACGTTACCGCAAAGAAATTAACATAAGGCTTCAGTACGCCATGAATTAACCGTGAAAAAACGCAGCCACGTCGTGAGTACTAACGCGGCTGCGATTGATTAGCGCTTACATTCAAACGTAACAGGGATTAACCCGCGTAAGCTGCCAGCATTTCCTGCGCCGCCAGTTTACCCAACGCATTCGCTGCAAAAGGACTGTCGCCGGTGAGAACTTTACGGTCCTTATGTACTCGCCCGGTGATGTCGTCATTAATAATGTTCATGCCCATTTTCTTCAGCTCTTCGCCGAAGTACCAGGTGAGATGACCCGGCATATAGCCTATCTCTGGCGTTTGTTTGTCTGCGGCGTCTGGGAATGCGCAAATGGAATAACCATTCAGTGGGTTATCGCCGTGGCGAAGCGCCAGAAAAGCCGCCGGGCCGTGGCAAAGGGAGATAACAAAACGGTCATTTTTGATTGCCCACTGCAAAGCAGCAGCTACGTCCTGGCTTTCTGGTAAACCAATAAGTGCGCCATGACCACCAGGAACAAAGATTGCTGCATATTCGCTATCAGCGTTGAGGCTGGCGACAACATCCGCGAGTTTCTTCGGATTGCGGAACAACGATTTATGTTGCTCAAAGAATGGCATTACTTTTTCATCTTTGTGCGGCATAGCCCAGTATTCAAACTTGGTCATCAGACCGGAAATGGTCGCCACTTCGAATTCGAAACCTGCAGCATGGAGATGATACAACGGCAGCAACGTTTCAATCGGATGGTTACCGGTCGAGAACAGTTTTCCGTTATCGGTTGGCAAATAACGTTCGTCCGCGGCGATCACCAGAATTTTATGTTTACCGCGATACGGTTTTGGATAGTCCACGCCATCAAGATCAGAGACAGGACTGGTATATTGGCTAAGCGAATATTCTGAAGGGAAGAATGCATTATCTTCAGCAATATCGACCTGCGGATTTTTACTTGTTTGAACAGTCATAGTGTATTCCTTATTGTTGCTTAGTTAGGGTAGTCACTATATTTGCGACTGAGCTGGTCGCTATTTTTAACCAGGCTGGAAAATTGAGTCAATATATCGAAAGCGGTAGTCGGCGGGTGTAAGTATGTAATGATGATGCTGCACTGGTGTTGAATATTATTCACGCCAAATTTTCCTTATTGAGCAACGTCGTCGCAAGTGGCCTCAATGATTTTAGACCATTATCAGAGGTACGGGGCGGCGGGGAGAGATTTAGTGATGTGGAATATTGTGGTGCTGATGAATATTTATATCCCGGATTGGTAGAGAAAAAGCTTATTTCATGCACTATTTTTGCAAATATTTCTATATGGGAGGCGGTTTTGTTGCAGATTAATTCATAAAGAAATGCATTTGGGTGTTGGCTGGAAGAGTCGCTGGTAGATGTTATTGTGCCAGCAGGGGCAGGGTAAGGTGCTGTATCGATATGCTTTGGCAATTGCGCGTGCCGCAGAGGGAGATAAAATGCCAATAAAAAAGCCTGAGTTCGATGAGGGACGAACTCAGGCTAGTGTTAAGTTTTACAGTAACACGCCGCGGCGCGTTGGCTGATTAGAACTGGTAGACTAAGCCCACACCAACAACGTCATCTGTTGCGATGCCATTGTTGTCATAGAAATCGTCATCTTTATCCAACAAGTTTATTTTATAGTCAACATATGTTGAGAAGTTCTTATTGAAATAGTAGGTCGCTCCAATTTCAACATAGTTGACCAGATCCTGATCAACATACTCTTGATGACCATTGTTGTTATAGTCGTTACCGCCGAGGTCTTTGCCTTTTGAATAAACATATGCAAGAGATGGGCGCAGACCAAAATCGAACTGATACTGTGCTACAGCTTCAAAGTTCTGGGTTTTATTTGCGATACCCACATTACCATATGGTGTCATATTGCGGGTTTCAGCATACATCATTGCAAGATAAACATTGTTGGCGTCGTATTTTGCACCAAATGTCCATGCTTCAGCTGTATCACCACCAGCAAATTTGCTGTATTCATTGTAGTGATACCCGCCAAGAGCTACTTGAGAATTGGTACGGTCAGAGTTTGAGTAAGCGGCACCTAAGCTCAAACCGAAGTCAAAGTCATATGAAGTGGAAAGACCAAAACCATCACCGTTCTGGAAGCGAACGTCTTCGTGACCATTTTTAGTACCTTCTTGATCTTCTCCTGCATTGCTGCCTTCGTTGTTACCTTGATACTGCAATGCAAAGTTCAGACCTTCCACCAGACCGAAGAAATCACTATTGCGGTAAGTAGCTACCCCATTTGCACGGCCTGCCATGAAGTTATCAGTCCAGGTATAGGAGTCGCCGCCGAATACAGGAAGCATATCTGTCCAGGCTTCAACGTCGTAAATCACACCATAGTTACGACCATAGTCAAAGGAGCCCATCTCGCCGAACTTCAGACCTGCAAAAGCAAGTTTGACATAAGTATTATCAGAACCTTCAGTGTCGCTAGCCTTTGTTTTGGTCAGTGCTTGACCATAACCAGTTAACTGATCTGTAATTTGGGTCTCACCTTTGAAGCCTAACTCGATGATAGTTTCATCGCCGTCATCGCCAGGGTTATCGGAAAAAGTATGACGAGCATCAACTTTTCCGTACAGATCCAGTTTATTGCCATTTTTATTATAAATTTCAGCCGCATTTGCTGCGCCAGCAACTAATAACGCCGGGACCAGCATTGCCAGAACTTTTCTTTTCATTATGTATTCCCTTGTGATTATAATCTTCATGAATATATCAATAAGTGCCGTTATCCAAAAAAAAAGCACATTTGGATACTATTCTATGAAGTTCATTTTATTTTAAAGATTACATGTAACAAATGTATTTAAAAGATTTCAAAATGTTTCTAATCTATTTAATATAATTCAGGATTATGAATTCTAAATATAAATATTCATGAAAATTATAAATGTATATCAATATGTTATGAGTTGAGCGGAAGCATAGGGGGTATCAATGATTGTTGTGCCAAACGGCTGGTGTGATCACGCGCACATTAATGAAGGCATAAAAAAAAGCCGGCATCATGCCGGCCCAAAAAATATAAACAAGACGATAAAAGGCTAATAACGGAGGCATCATGACACAGAAAAATAAAAAGGTATAATTGTATTCAGTGCTAATATATTGATTAAATGAATTAATAAAGCCGATCTCAAAGATAAATAAAATCGCTCAAAACGATTTTTCCTGTATTCACTGCCGTTGCGCAAAAATTATCTATTTGTTCAAAAAATGAGTGAGTCTTGACTGGCTCATCCAATGTGGAAAAATGTGACTTTTATCACATAATAGTACTAAGTCTGAATTTTCCGGGTTATCTCAAAATGGAATACGGTTCGACAAAGATGGAAGAGAGACTCTCTCGCAGCCCTGGTGGCAAACTGGCTTTGTGGGCTTTCTATACATGGTGTGGCTATTTCGTCTGGGCAATGGCGCGTTACATCTGGGTGATGAGCCGGATCCCCGATGCCCCGGTGTCGGGATTTGAAAGCGATTTAGGCTCTACCGCGGGAAAGTGGTTAGGGGCACTGGTCGGATTTTTATTTATGGCTCTGGTCGGGGCATTGTTAGGCAGCATTGCCTGGTACACCCGACCTCGTCCCGCACGTAGCAGACGCTATGAATAAAAACTGCTAAGGTGGCGACTCTTTGGCAACGGAGCGCGTATGGACTTACAACACTGGCAGGCACAGTTCGAAAACTGGTTGAAAAACCATCATCAGCACCAGGACGCGGCCCATGACGTGTGTCATTTTCGCCGCGTCTGGGCTACGGCACAGAAGCTGGCGGCAGATGACGATGTCGATATGCTGGTGATTTTAACCGCCTGTTATTTTCACGATATTGTGAGCCTGGCGAAAAATCATCCGCAAAGGCAGCGTTCTTCAATCCTGGCGGCAGAAGAGACGCGTCGCCTGCTCCGTGAAGAGTTCGAGCAATTTCCGGCGGAGAAAATCGAGGCCGTTTGTCATGCCATTGCCGCTCACAGTTTCAGCGCGCAAATCGCCCCCTTAACAACGGAAGCTAAAATCGTCCAGGATGCGGATCGGCTGGAAGCCCTGGGGGCGATTGGCCTGGCGCGCGTGTTTGCCGTTTCAGGGGCATTGGGCGTGGCGCTGTTTGATGGTGAAGATCCGTTCGCACAGCATCGCCCGCTTGATGATAAACGCTACGCGCTGGATCATTTCCAGACTAAGTTGCTGAAGCTACCGCAAACCATGCAAACCGCAAGAGGCAAGCAGCTGGCGCAGCACAACGCGCATTTTTTAGTCGAGTTTATGGCGAAGCTCAGTGCCGAACTGGCGGGGGAGAATGAAGGTGTCGATCACAAGGTGATAGATGCGTTTTCACCCGCGGGATAAGCGCGTGGCCCTAAATGGCTGTAATTATGTTAACCTGTCGGCCATCTCAGATGGCCGGTTAAATCTATGCAGGAAAATATATCAGTAACCGATTCATACAGCACCGGGAATGCCGCACAGGCAATGCTGGAGAAACTGCTGCAAATTTATGATGTTAAAACGCTGGTGGCGCAGCTTAATGGTGTGGGTGAGAATCACTGGAGCGCGGCAATTTTAAAACGTGCGCTGGCGAATGACTCGGCATGGCACCGTTTAAGTGAGAAAGAGTTCGCCCATCTGCAAACGTTGTTACCCAAACCACCGGCACATCATCCGCATTATGCGTTTCGCTTTATCGATCTATTTGCCGGAATTGGCGGCATCCGTCGCGGTTTTGAATCGATTGGCGGACAATGCGTGTTTACCAGCGAATGGAACAAACATGCGGTACGCACTTATAAAGCCAACCATTATTGCGATCCGGCGACGCATCATTTTAATGAAGATATCCGCGATATCACCCTCAGCCATAAAGAAGGCGTGAGTGATGAGGCGGCGGCGGAACATATTCGTCAACACATTCCTGAACACGATGTTTTACTGGCCGGTTTCCCTTGTCAGCCATTTTCGCTGGCTGGCGTATCGAAAAAGAACTCGCTCGGGCGGGCGCACGGTTTTGCCTGCGATACCCAGGGCACGCTGTTTTTTGATGTGGTACGCATTATCGACGCGCGTCGTCCGGCGATGTTTGTGCTCGAAAACGTCAAAAACCTGAAAAGTCACGACCAGGGTAAAACGTTCCGCATCATCATGCAGACGCTGGACGAACTGGGCTATGACGTGGCTGATGCAGAAGATAACGGGCCAGACGATCCGAAAATCATCGACGGCAAACATTTTCTGCCGCAGCACCGTGAACGCATCGTGCTGGTGGGTTTTCGTCGCGATCTGAATCTGAAAGCCGATTTTACCCTGCGTGATATCAGCGAATGTTTCCCTGCGCAGCGAGTGACGCTGGCGCAGCTGCTGGACCCGATGGTCGAGGCGAAATATATCCTGACGCCGGTGCTGTGGAAGTACCTCTATCGATATGCGAAAAAACATCAGGCGCGCGGTAACGGCTTCGGTTATGGAATGGTTTATCCGAACAATCCGCAAAGCGTCACCCGTACGCTGTCTGCGCGTTATTACAAAGATGGCGCGGAAATTTTAATCGATCGTGGCTGGGATATGGCCACGGGTGAGAAAGACTTTGACGATCCGCAGAATCAGCAACATCGTCCACGTCGGTTAACGCCTCGTGAATGCGCGCGCTTAATGGGTTTTGAAGCGCCGGGAGAAGCGAAATTCCGCATTCCGGTTTCGGACACTCAGGCCTATCGCCAGTTCGGTAACTCGGTGGTCGTGCCGGTCTTTGCCGCGGTGGCAAAACTGCTTGAGCCAAAAATCAAACAGGCGGTGGCGTTGCGTCAGCAAGAGGCACAACATGGCCGACGTTCACGATAAGGCCACTCGCAGCAAAAATATGCGCGCGATTGCCACGCGTGATACGGCGATAGAGAAGCGCCTCGCCAGTCTGTTAACCGGGCAGGGCCTGGCGTTTCGCGTTCAGGACGCCAGTCTGCCCGGACGCCCGGATTTTGTCGTTGATGAATATCGCTGCGTGATATTTACCCACGGCTGCTTCTGGCATCATCATCACTGCTATCTGTTTAAAGTGCCTGCGACTCGAACCGAGTTCTGGCTGGAGAAGATAGGTAAAAATGTTGAGCGCGATCGCCGCGATATCAGTCGCTTGCAGGAACTCGGCTGGCGCGTATTGATTGTCTGGGAGTGCGCGTTACGTGGGCGCGAGAAGCTGACGGATGAAGCGCTTAGCGAGCGTCTGGAAGAGTGGATCTGCGGCGAAGGTGCCAGCGCGCAGATCGACACGCAGGGGATTCATTTACTCGCTTGATGCGTCCTGAATAACTGGCGCAACTACGGGTTTTGCCGGAAAGAGATATTTTCCCAACGTGACCAGCACCACCGCGAAGACAATTACGCCGAGCGCCAGCCATTCAATCTTCGACAGCGTCTCTCCGCCCAGTCCCGTACCCAGCAAGACCGCGACCACCGGGTTAACGTAGGCGTAGCTGGTGGCGAGAGCCGGACTGACATTACGGATTAAATACATATAAGCGTTGATGGCGATAATCGAACCAAACAGCGCCAGATAGCCGACCGCAAGGAAGCCTGAAAGGGAAGGGAGCGCCGTCAGTTTTTCACCTGCAATCATCGACGCGATCATTAACACCACGCCTGCCGCCAGCATCTCAATAGCACCCGCCATCATCCCTACAGGTAAGGTAATGCGCGAGCCATAAACCGAGCCAAACGCCCAGCTAATCGAGCCGATTAAAATCAGAATCGCGCCCCACGGATTGCCGCTTAAATTTCCACCGCTATTGAGCATGATGATTCCGGCAAGCCCAATGGCGATACCCACCCATTCCAGTTTGCGCGTTTTAATGCCAAACAGGCGGCTGAAGCACAGGGTAAAGAGGGGCACGGTTGCAACCACAACGGCGGCGATGCCGGAAGGAACATTTTGATGCTCGGCAACCGTCACCATGCCATTACCGACAGCCAGCAATAACAGGCCAATCAGCGCGGCATTGAGCAGCGGACGTAGCGGGGGGAGCTTGTGTCCGCGCAGTAGCAAAAATGCCATCAATAAAATACCGGCTGCCAGGAATCGAACGCCTGCCATCATTAACGGAGGCCAGCTTTCCACGCCAATCCGAATGACAAAATAGGTTGAGCCCCAAATGATATACAACGCAAACAGCGCGCCAAAAAGCGGTAACAACTGGCGGAAACGCATAATCCCTCACGGTGGAAATAAAAAGGTGGTTCATAGTAAACGTGAAAATCATTCTGCTGGCGAGAGATATAATTGCACTTAATTGTTAAAAAAATGTTGACCTGTGAAGCAAGTATCAGAGCTGCCGTTTTTGCTTCATACTTACACCCTTCAACAATAAAAATGAGAGGGAATGCTTTTGGCCGGGAGTAGTTTACTGACGTTGCTCGATGATATCGCCACACTACTGGACGATATCTCCGTGATGGGCAAACTGGCGGCGAAGAAAACCGCCGGTGTATTAGGGGATGACTTATCGCTCAATGCGCAACAAGTTTCAGGCGTGCGGGCCAACCGGGAACTTCCCGTGGTCTGGGGCGTGGCGAAAGGATCGCTGATTAATAAAGTGATTCTGGTGCCGCTGGCGCTGATCATCAGTGCGTTTATCCCGTGGGCGATTACGCCTCTGTTGATGATTGGTGGCGCGTTTCTCTGCTTTGAAGGAGTAGAGAAAGTGCTGCATATGCTGGAGGCGCGTAAACATAAAGAAGATCCGGCGCAGAGCCAGCAGCGTCTGGAGAAGCTGGCGGCGCAGGATCCGCTGAAGTTTGAAAAGGACAAAATAAAAGGGGCGATTCGTACCGATTTTATATTGTCTGCCGAAATCGTCGCCATCACGCTGGGGATTGTGGCCGAAGCGCCGTTGCTTAATCAGGTGCTGGTGCTTTCAGGCATCGCGCTGGTAGTGACCGTGGGCGTCTACGGTCTGGTAGGGGTTATCGTTAAGATTGATGACCTGGGGTATTGGCTGGCGGAAAAATCCAGCGCGCTGATGCAGGCATTAGGTAAAGGGTTATTGATCATTGCGCCCTGGTTGATGAAGGCGTTATCGATTGTCGGCACGCTGGCGATGTTCCTCGTCGGCGGTGGGATTGTGGTACATGGAATTGCGCCGCTGCATCACGCCATTGAACATTTCGCCGGGCAGCAAAGTGCAGTGGTGGCGATGATATTACCGACTGTTTTAAATCTGATTCTTGGATTTATCATCGGCGGCATCGTGGTGCTGGGAGTGAAAGCCGTAGCGAAAATACGCGGTCAGGCACATTAATACTCGCACAGGCTATTATGCAAAATTCGCCATCTTCAACTAAGGTGAACAAGTTTCACTCGAAAAAAGGAGGCGAGTATGAGCTTTATGGTTAGTGAGGAAGTTACGGTTAAAGAGGGCGGCCCGCGGATGATTGTCACCGGATACTCCAGCGGTATGGTTGAGTGTCGTTGGTATGACGGTTACGGGGTCAAGCGGGAAGCTTTTCATGAAACCGAGCTTGTTCCGGGGGAGGGGAGTCGTTCTGCGGAAGAAGTTTGAAAGGGTATCATTAACACCAGGCCGGATCACATCCGGCCTGGTGTGCCAATGCCTGCAATGAATGATAGTCGCGTCTTATCATGCCACCATTATAAAATTATCGCTGTTTTGCGGTACGCTATCGCCAGGTTATGCCAGAATCATAAAAAAGCAGGTTGGGAGTCGTCAGGGTGCAGCACGAGACAAAAATGGAAAACCAGAGCTGGTTGAAAAAACTCGCACGCCGCCTGGGGCCTGGTCATGTCGTTAATCTCTGCTTTATCGTGGTATTGCTTTTTTCCACCTTGCTCACCTGGCGTGAAGTAGTGGTGCTGGAAGATGCCTATATCTCCAGCCAGCGTAATCATCTGGAAAACGTAGCCAACGCGCTCGATAAGCATTTGCAGTATAACGTCGACAAACTGATCTTTTTGCGTAATGGCATGCGCGAAGCTCTCGTAGCGCTACTGGATTTCACTTCACTGCGTAATGCTGTAACCGAGTTCGAACAGCATCGCGACGAGCACGCCTGGCAAATTGAACTCAACCGACGGCGCACTCTGCCAGTTAATGGTGTGTCGGATGCATTAGTCAGCGAGGGGAATCTCCTGTCTCGCGAAAATGAAAGCCTCGACAATGAAATTACCGCTGCACTGGAAGTTGGTTACTTGCTGCGACTGGCGCACAACTCCTCGTCGATGGTTGAACAGGCGATGTATGTCTCGCGTGCCGGATTTTACGTTTCGACGCAGCCGACCTTGTTTACGCGCAATGTTCCAACGCGTTATTACGGCTATGTCACCCAACCCTGGTTTATCGGCCATTCGCAACGAGAAAATCGTCACCGCGCGGTACGCTGGTTTACTTCGCAACCGGAACACGCCAGCAATACTGAACCGCAGGTTACCGTCAGTGTTCCGGTAGACAGTAATAACTACTGGTATGGCGTGCTGGGGATGAGTATTCCTGTGCGTACTATGCAGCAATTTTTAAGAAACGCCATCGATAAAAACCTCGATGGTGAGTATCAGCTCTATGACAGTAAGCTGAGATTTTTGACCTCTTCCAATCCTGACCATCCAACAGGGAATATTTTTGATCCTCGTGAACTGGCCTTGCTGGCGCAGGCGATGGAACATGACACGCGGGGCGGCATTCGTATGGACAGTCGCTATGTTAGCTGGGAACGTCTGGACCATTTCGACGGTGTGCTGGTGCGCGTCCATACGCTAAGCGAAGGCGTGCGCGGCGATTTCGGTAGTATCAGCATTGCATTAACCCTGCTGTGGGCGCTCTTTACCACCATGTTACTCATCTCCTGGTATGTGATTCGCCGGATGGTTAGCAACATGTATGTTCTGCAAAGCTCGTTGCAGTGGCAGGCGTGGCACGACACCTTAACCCGTTTATATAATCGTGGCGCACTGTTTGAAAAAGCCCGTCCGCTCGCGAAATTGTGTCAGACGCACCAACATCCTTTTTCTGTCATTCAGGTCGATCTTGACCATTTTAAAGCGATTAATGACCGCTTTGGTCATCAGGCGGGCGACCGTGTTCTTTCTCATGCTGCCGGATTAATTAGCAGTTCCTTGCGTGCGCAGGACGTTGCCGGGCGGGTCGGTGGTGAGGAGTTTTGTGTGATTCTGCCAGGCGCGAGTCTGACGGAGGCTGCGGAAGTCGCAGAACGTATTCGCCTGAAGTTAAATGAAAAAGAGATGCTGATTGCTAAGAGTACGACGATACGCATCAGTGCCTCGTTGGGGGTTAGTAGCAGCGAGGAAACCGGTGATTATGATTTTGAACAACTCCAGTCACTGGCTGACCGTCGGCTTTATCTCGCTAAACAGGCCGGGCGTAATCGGGTATGCGCGAGCGATAACGCTTAACGAGCGGAGAAAAAATGGTCCAGCCCTTCACGCCAGCCTTCCGGTCCTTCACGCTGCGTTCGCCAGACGCGGGTCGGATCCTCATCATGCAGATGCACCCCTTCACGGTTTAGCCCTTTCACAATCACCGCGTAATCCATTACCTCCAGTAAGGGCGCATCGTTTGGCCCATCGCCCAGGCCAAGTGTGGTTGGGCGTTTGCCTGATAATTGTTGATAGGTCGCGATAATCCAGTTGGCGGCCTGATCTTTTCCGGCAGAGGCATCCAGGACGTGCCAGAAGCGCGCACCCTGCATAAACTGTAAGCCCAGTTCGTTCAGACGAGCGGTAAATTGTGCCATACGCTCGTCACTGTCGCGCCAGATTAGCGTTACCGACGCCTCATGCAGCTGCGTCAGCGCCGCCTGGCTACGGCTTAATCCCGTCCATTCGGCGATGGTTGCATCGTCGACATCATCGAAAGTCGTGAATTTAAAATGTTCTTTCTCGCGTAGCGTATTTAAAACCTGGCTGATTTCGCCATGGCTAATACCTGAGATGATGCGTGGAAAACCGTCTATATCCTGCCATTGTTCAGCAAGCTGGATCACTGCGCCATTTTCGGCAATCAGCGGTAACCCTTGTAGCCCCAACGTTTTTTGCAAGTACAGCATTTCCGCTGAAGTTTTACTGCTACAGAGAATGACGGGAACATTCCCTTCGCGTAAACGGCTGAGCCAGGGGGCAGCCGGTTGCCAGTCATAACTATGACTGTCCAGCAGGGTGCCATCAAGATCGCTAAAAACCAGTAGTGGTTGTTGAATTGAAAACATGGTCGCGCAGTTCTCCCCTTACCAGGATGATTCTCAAAACAGCACAAATAATCAAAGATGATTTTTTCGGGAGCGATCCCGTTGACGCCAGAGCCACCAAGGGGTGACGCACGTCACATTTCTATTCATAAGTAGCGTTAATCATTCATATCGCGAATATTTTCTTGTCAGCGAAAAAAATTGCGGATAAGGTGATGAACACATCAGATTTCCTGGTGTAACGAATTTTTTAAGTGCTTCTTGCTTAAGCAAGTTTCATCCCGACCCCTCAGGGTCGGGATTTTTTTATTGTGCATTCAACGATTCACTTCAGAGACGCTGAAGTCATGAATATCCAGTTCGAAGGCATCCGCCAATTCACGCCATGTATGATATTCACGTCCATCGACGCTAACGTGTTCAGAATCGTTCTGGCTGCGATGAACTTCGCTTTCGCTAATTTCATTGATCGCCGCCAGCAGGGCATCGACATCGACGCTGACCTCACGTTTTGCGGTATCGCTGTACTCTTTTGCGGTTTTCATCATCTTTCCTCGCAACCGTTACTCTGTTGTTGCCGCCAGTCGTTAAGTCCGCCTGGCATCTCTTAAGTATAGACCGTCGAGAAAATCAGCACTCGCGCGCGCCTGGCGCTGCCAGAAAAACGAAATTGTTCTACACTGGCACAAAGCCACAGGAGGAAAACGATGAAGGTGAATGATCGGGTAACAGTCAAAACGGATGGCGGTCCGCGTCGTCCTGGCGTGGTACTGGCAGTTGAGGAGTTTAGTGAAGGCACAATGTACCTGGTTTCGCTGGAAGACTACCCGCTCGGCATCTGGTTCTTTAATGAAGCAGGGCATCAGGACGGTATCTTTGTGGAGAAAGCAGAGTAATCTAATTCAGCCTGACTGGTGGGAAACCACCAGTCAGAATGTGTTAGCGCATGTTGACAAAAATACCATTAGTCACATTATCCGTCAGTCGGACGACATGGTAGATAACCTGTTTATTATGCGTTTTGATCTTACGTTTAATATTACCTTTATGCGATGAAACGGTCTTGGCTTTGATATTCATTTGGTCAGAGATTTGAATGGTTCCCTGACCTGCCATCCACATTCGCAACATACTCGATTCGGTTCGGCTCAATGATAACGTCGGCATATTTAAAAACGAGGTTATCGTTGTCTCTTTTTTCAGAATATCGCCAAGGATATCGTCGAGAGATTCCGGTTTAATCGATTTAGAACTTATCAATAAATTTTTTCTGACCAATAGATATTCATCAAAATGAACATTGGCAATTGCCATAAAAACGATAAATAACGTATTGGGATGTTGATTAATGATGTGCTTGATGTGCTGACTGTTAGAAGCATCATGGATGAAACAGTCCTCATTAATAAACACCACTGAAGGGCGCTGTGAATCACAAGCTATGGCAAGGTCATCAACGGTTTCAATGTCGTTGATTTCTCTTTTTTTAACCCCTCTACTCAACAGATACCCGGTTAAACCTAGTCGGGTGTAACTACATAAATCCATAATAATCGTTGACATGGCATACCCTCACTCAATGCGTAACGATAATTCCCCTTACCTGAATATTTCATCATGACTAAACGGAACAACATGGGTCACCTAATGCGCCACTCTCGCGATTTTTCAGGCGGACTTACTATCCCGTAAAGTGTTGTATAATTTGCCTGGAATTGTCTTAAAGTAAAGTAAATGTTGCGATATGTGAGTGAGCTTATAACAAATATTTCGCCGCAGGAGTATCCTAGAAGATGTTCGTAGGTATTATTTTTCGGATAATCCTTAGGATAACATGATAAACGTTACGGAATTATATTAATGGCAATTCACTAATAATATCAGCCAGCAAATTAAACATCTCACTGAATAAATGTTCGCAAAAAGGTGCAATTAACGGCATTAATGCCGCCATTAAAGAGATACCGACAGTCAGAGTTAATGGAAATCCAATAACAAAAATGGATAATTGCGGGGCCATACGATTAAGTAAACCTAATGCCAGATTCAGTGTCAGCAGCAGAGTAATGAGCGGTAACGCCAGCATTAGCCCGTTAAGGAAAATCAAACTCCCTGCTTTGGTGAGTGCCAGAAACGCATTGCTGTTCAACGGTTCGCCACCAATTGGCAGGGTGTGAAAGGTATCGACCAGCAGTGAAATCAACCATAAATGACCGTTAAATGTCAGGAACAGCAATAACGCCAGCATATCCATGATACGGGCTAGAACGGGCATATTGAGATGGCTGGCCGGATCGACAAACGTCGCAAATGACAGCCCCATTTGCAGACCGATAATTTCGCCAGCGGTTCGCACAGCGGCAAAGGCAAATTGCATGGTAAAACCAAGCGCAATGCCGATCAGGATCTGCTGCACGGCCAGCCACAGAGCAAAGAACGAAAAAACAGGAACATCGTTGGCAGGTAATGATGGGGCAATAGCGAACGTGATCATCATTGCCAGACCCAGTTTTACCCGTTTCGGCACGCTGCGTTCGCTCAGAATTGGCGCGGTAGAAATGAGCGCCAGCACGCGCAGTAACGGCCAGAAGTACAGACTTAGCCAGGAAAGCCATTGATCGCTTGTCACCTGCATCATTGTACGGGCTACCCGATGATATACGGCAGGTTAGTGAACAAGGTGCGGACGTAATCCAGCAACAGATTGAGCATCCACGGTCCAGCAATAATAATGGCAATAAATACGGCGATGATTTTTGGAATAAACGACAGCGTCATTTCGTTGATCTGGGTGGCGGCCTGCAAAATACTGATGATAAGGCCCGTGACCAGCGCCACCAGCAACAGCGGGGCAGCCAGTGCCAGCGCGACTTTCATCGCTTCAGTCCCCATCATCATGACCGATTCAGGTGTCATTTTGCCTCTCTAGCTGTAAAAGCTCTGCGCCAGCGAACCGACCAGCAATTGCCAGCCATCCACCAGTACAAACAGCATCAGTTTAAAGGGCAGAGCAATGGTGGCGGGGGGAACCATCATCATCCCTAATGCCATCAACACGCTGGCTATCACCAGGTCGATAATCAAAAAAGGGATGAAAATCGTGAAGCCTATCTGAAATGCGGTTTTCAACTCGCTGGTCACGTAGGCCGGGAGCAAAATGCGCATCGGCACGGCTTCAGGTCCCTGCAACGGGCCGGTATTCGCCAGTCTGGCAAACAACCCTAAATCCGCCTCACGGGTCTGACGCAGCATAAACTCACGCAGCGGCTGCGCCCCTTTTTCCAGCGCCTCCTGCATTGATATTTTCTCTTCGCTGAATGGCTGGTACGCATCGACATAAATTTTGTCGATCACCGGTGACATAATAAAAAAGGTCAAAAACAGTGCCAGCCCCAGCAATACCTGGTTAGGTGGCGCGGAGGGTGTTCCCAGCGCGTTACGCAATAAACCAAAAACAATGATGATGCGGGTGAAACTGGTCATCATCAGTAAAATTGCCGGAATAAACGTCAACGAGGTGATGAACACCAGCGTTTGCACCGGGAGCGACCAGCTTTGTCCACCGCCAGGCAGCGGCTGGCTGGTGATACCCGGTAGTTGCGCGAAGGCGAGGGGCGTAATCAGCCAGAGAAGGACAGGTGCGACAGACAATAAACGACGCATCAGGATCTCCCGCTACGCTTAAGCAAATTTTTCATGACCGACTGAAAATCGGTCTGCGGTATCTCTTCCGTTGGTGCAGAAGGGGGAAGTTTATGCAGCAGATTGATTTGCCCTGCGGTAACGCCGAGCACCAGCCGTGCATCATCCACATCGACCACCACAACCCGTTCACGCGCGCCCAGCGAAGCACTGGCGCTAATTTTCAGACCGTTAACGCCAGTGCGTTTAGGGGCAAATCCCAACCGTTTTACCAGCCAGGCAGCAGCGAGGATCAGGGCAATAATGGCGATGAGTGCGCCGCTCACCTGCAGCAGTGGCGCAGCAGAAACCGGCGCGGAAGATTGCACAGTAGCGTGGTTATTCATCACTAACGGCTCAGGCGACGCATTCGCTCAGACGGGGTAATAATATCGGTGATCCGCACGCCATATTTATCAGCGACTACGACAACTTCGCCCTGGGCGATTAAATAACCGTTGATCAGAATATCCAGTGGTTCGCCCGCCAGACCGTCCAGCGCCACGACGGACCCTTGCGTCAGACGCAACAGCTCTTTGATGGTCATCCGCGTACGGCCCAGCTCGACGGTCAGCTTGACCGGAATATCCATAATCAGGTCGATATCCTGCAACGTTCCGCTGACATCACCACCGCCAAATTGCTGGAACACCGCGTCGGCAGCGCTTTTGCTGTTGGTTGATTTTTGTTCGCTCAACGCTTCAGCCCACAGATCGTCCATTGCGCCGTTGTTGTCATCGGCCGGATTATTCATGTCACTCATTTGGGCTGTTCCTCGTTCAGAGAATTTAAAATCGGGTTAATCAAATGTTCTATCCGTAACGCATACTGACCGTTGAGGGTGCCGTACTGACTGGTCAGCACCGGGACGCCGTCAACATGGGCGATGATGCGATCGGGTTTTTCTATCGGCAGGACGTCGCCGGGTTTCAGTTTTAAAATCTGCGACAGGCGTAGCGAGATATCGGCAAAGTTGGCGACCAGCTCCAGCTGTGAATGCTGCACCTGGCGCACCAGGTTATCGCGCCAGTTCTGATCTTCATTACGCGAGTTTTCCAGCGGCGGGTTAACCAACAATTCCCGTAGCGGCTCGATCATGCTGAATGGCAGGCAGATATTAAATTCGCCGGTCAGGTTGCCAATCTCCACATGGAACGGCGTGTTAACCACAATGTCGTTCGGCGAGGTGGTGATATTGGTAAATTTCACCTGCATTTCCGAACGCACGTACTCAACTTCCAGCGGATTAATCGCCTTCCATGCGTCGCTATAGCCTTCTAGCGCCAGTTTCAACATGCGGTTGATGACGCGCTGTTCGGTATGGGTAAACTCGCGACCTTCCACTTTGGTCGGGAAGCGTCCATCGCCGCCAAACAGGTTATCCACGGCGATAAACACCAGACTCGGCGAGAACACCACCAGCCCTGTGCCGCGCAGCGGTTTCAGATGGATAAGGTTCAGGTTGGTCGGCACCGGCAGGTTGCGGGCAAATTCATGGTACGGCTGAATGCGGATGGCCCCCACGGTAATGTCCGGGCTACGGCGCAGCAAGTTGAACAGCCCCATACGAAAATGGCGGGCAAAGCGCTCATTAATGATTTCCAGCGCCTGCAAACGTTCGCGCACAACCCGTCGTTGGGTATTCGGATCGTACGGACGAATGTCACTTTCGCCGCTAACACTGGCTGTCGGTTCGTCTTTGACTTCGCTGTCGCCATTCAACAGCGCATCAATTTCAGCTTGAGAAAGAATACTATCGCCCATGTCGTTATCGCAGAATAAAAGCGGTATACAGCACGTCGGTGACATCCTGTTTCGGTTGCCCGGCAACAAGCGGGGTGGAAAGTGTGGTTTTAATCTCGGCAATCAGGTTTTTCTTGCCTTCTTCTGTCGCCAGTACGGCAGCATCCTGACGCGAAAACAGTAACAGCAAACGGCTACGGACTTCCGGCAAATACTCACTCAGCCGCGAGCGGGTAGCTTCATCTTTCAGGCGCAGGGTTATGCCGATATAAAGCACGCGATCCGCATCGCCCAAATTGACCGTGAAGGTATCCAGCGCGTAGAAGACAGGTGAGGGCACGACGCGTTGCTGCGCTTTGTCGTCAGCGGCAACCTGATGCGAATGCCAGTAGCTGTAACCTGCGCTGGCACAGGCCGCGAGGGTAATGAATACCAGAATCGGGATCCAAAGCGATCGCTTGCTTTTCTTGCTTATCGCGTAATCAGTCATGTGTTGCGGTCTTCCTGTGTCGCTACTGCTTATCGGCTAATTATCCTGCGTCTTGAGCGCAACAAAGCGGGGAAAAGACGCGGATTACGGTGCTACCTCTGACGTTAGGCGAAAATATCAACGCCGCTGTTGCCTGTTACGCGCCCTTGTAAAGAGACGGGAACCGGAAGCGTATCGTCGTCTTCCCCCGCCAGAGGTTCATGGTTTACTGTGCGTTGGCTTTGCTGTTGTTGGGAAGCGGCCTGCTGCTGACCACTAAAGCTTTCGCCACTGATGTTGCTTTGCCCTAACTGAATGCCACTTTCGGCCAGCTGCGTACGCAGTACCGGCAGCGCTGCTTCCAGGGCGGCGCGTACATGCTGATGCGGTGAAACCATCTGGATTTGAGCCTGGTTATCATCCACTTTGAGGGAGATTTGCACTTCACCTAAATCCTGTGGGTGCAGTCGCAACTCTGCACTTTGTTGCCCCTGGCGGGTGAACAGCGAAATATGCTGGCTTAATGATTGTTGCCATTCGTGAGAACCCAGCGGTGCACTCAAAACAGGTGCGGCGACGGTGGGCAGTGGCTGTGTCTGGTGTGGAGTGATTAGCGGGCTGGCGGCAGCGGTCACCGGTGAAGGTGTGCTGATGACTTCCGCTTTACTCTGGGCTTCTGCTACCAGCGGTGTTAATGGCTGAGCTGGTGTGCCGGGGGCGTCATCAGGCTGTGCTGTTGTGAGTTGCTCAGAAGTCAGTTTTGTGAAGAGCGTTGGTTTCTCTGTCGGTAACACGGTTGACGGCGCATCAGTCACTTTGGGCGTATTGTCAAAACCCGGCAACATCGCAAAAAGGGCGCTCAGGCTTGCGGTGACGTCTTCATTCAGATCATCCGCTTTTTCGTCTTTTGCCGTATTGTTGCCAGCCACCGCAGCCAACGTCATCGTTTGAGCGGTGGTTAATGGTGTTGATGTGGATTGTTCGTCGTTGATGACAGGCGGTGTTTCATCCACAGGGATCAGTAAATCCGCTTGTTGCGCATCGGCAAGAATCTCGCTGACCAGCGGCTCGCCTTTTGTCGTGGGCTTATCTGTTGCCACCAGCAACTGGGGGGCCGCTTTGTCGGTAGTTGTCTCGCCTGCTAATGCTTCGCTCAACAACGCGAGAAAATCTTGTGCAGCATCGCTGGCTTTGCCGCCAGGCAATGTGGTGGTGTCAACGTCGGCGGTAATTAAGGGCGCTAAGCGAATCATTCAGGTTTCCTCATGGCGGCGCGCTGGGCGAACTCATCCATCTTTTTCTGATCGAGGCGGTTTTCTGCAAGCAGTGCCGCCGTGGATTGCCGTTCCTGCAGTGTCTGCCAGGCCTGCAAACGTTGTTTCTTTTCTCGCCAGCTGTTCAGGGCAATGTCAACTTTCTGCGTCCACTGATTAAGTTGCTGGCGATGCTGAGTAATGGCTTTTTCCAGCGTCTGGATAAACTGCTGATAGTTGATCCAGCGGTTGCTGGTCATCCCGGCACTCATATCGCTGTTGAGGTTATTGCGATATTCATTCTGATAATCGATCAGCATTTTGAGCTGTTCTTCCGCCTGCTGACACCCGCGACGCATTTCACCCAGCAGGCGCGCGGCATCCTCTACCTCTTTTTCTGCCAGATCTTTCAGGGTCGCCAGCGCACCATGTTCTGCCATCTGCCGTTATCTCCTGGGTTATGACACTGTCGGGAAAATACGCTCCAGCCCCTGGAGAGACGCTTCCCAGTCCGCACGTTCAAAAATGCCTTGTTGTAAATAGCCCTCCAGTTGCGGCCACAGGGCGATGGCTTTATCGAGCATCGGATCACTGCCTTTGGCATACGCGCCGAAGCTAACCAGATCGCGGTTACGCTGAAAACTCGACAACAGCTGTTTGAAGGTGCGCACTCGCGCGTAATGTTGCTCACTGATCAACGCCGTCATTGCGCGGCTGATCGACGCTTCAATATCGATAGCCGGATAGTGCCCGGCTTCCGCCAGTCGGCGAGACAGCACAATGTGACCGTCGAGGATTGCCCGCGCGGAGTCGGCAATGGGGTCCTGCTGGTCATCGCCCTCGGTGAGCACGGTATAAAACGCGGTAATCGAGCCGCCGCCGCTAATGCCATTTCCGGCACGCTCGACCAGTGCCGGTAATTTGGCAAACACCGACGGGGGATAACCTTTAGTGGCGGGTGGTTCGCCAATCGCCAGCGCAATTTCACGCTGGGCCATCGCGTAGCGGGTGAGGGAGTCCATAATCAGCAACACATGCTGACCACGATCGCGAAAATCTTCGGCAATGCGCGTGGCATAGGCGGCACCCTGCATTCGCAGGAGAGGAGAAACATCCGCCGGAGCGGCAATCACTACTGAGCGTGCACGCCCTTCAGCACCGAGGATATTCTCAATAAAATCTTTTACTTCACGCCCACGTTCACCAATCAAACCCACGACAATGACATCGGCGCGGGTGTAACGGGCCATCATCCCCAGCAGCACACTTTTACCAACGCCAGATCCGGCAAACAGCCCCATACGCTGCCCGCGCCCAACGGTAAGCAGGGCATTGATTGGGCGCACGCCGGTGTCCAGCACATGTTCAATCGGTGTACGTTGCAACGGGTTAAATGGCGGGGTAATCAGCGCACCGGTTTCCGTCGTATCGGGGGAGGGGAGGCCATCGAGCGGTTTACCGCTGCCGTCCAGAACACGACCTAATAACGCCGGACCGAGCGGTAACTGCTTGCCGCTTTGCAGCCCTTCTGCCGAAATGTTTTTGGCATAAACACGCGCGCCGGGCAGGACACCTTCGACTTCCTCCAGCGGCATTAAAAACAGCCGTTGACCGTTAAAGCCAACGACTTCGCTTTCTACTTCGTGCGTTTCGCTGCCGTTCTGGCGCTCAATGACACAGGTTGCGCCGAGCGGCAATTGTAATCCGGTGGCTTCCAGCACCAGCCCGGTAGCGCGAGTTAATCGCCCATAGCGACGTACCGCAGGCAACTGCGCCATTTTGGCTTCAAAGTTATCCAGCGTGGTTAGCCAGCGAGTCAGGCGCGTGGTCATTACACCACTCCTGGTGCTGCCAGACGGCAGAGTTCTTGCCAGCGAGTGGCGACACTGGCGTCGAGATCGCCTTCATCGGCGGAGACTTTACAGCCGCCAGGATGGAGTGTGGGATCGCCCCGCAAGCGCCAGCCATGCAAACTTAAGGTTGCGCCGAGCATATCATCCACACGTTGCAGATCATCCGGGTGCACGCGCAGCTGTGGTTTACCGCTGAATAACGGTTCTTGCTGCAACAACTGTTGGATCTGTTTGATCAGTGCCGAGTTATCCACTGTTGGCGTCTGACCGATCACCTGACGTGCCGCCTCCAGCGCCATCTGCATCAGGCGCGAAGCAATCACACTATCAAGCGCATCAAGGGTAGTTTGAAATTCGCTGACCAGTTGCTGCATCCGGGCATGAATTGGCGCTTGTTGAGACTTCGCCTCTGCCAGACCTTGCTCCAGCCCCCGGGCCAGTCCTTCCTGATAGCCCTGCTCATGACCTTGCTGGCGACCTTCGGCAATCCCCGCCTGATAACCTTGCTCATGGGCCTGCATTTGCAGTTGCGCCAGTTGCTGCTCAAGGCTGGGTTCGGCCTCTTCAATGATGGTTTCTTCCGGCTCGACCATGGGCACAAACTCTGCCTGTGGTGGCGCGAGATCGTCCGGCGTCCAGGTTTTCCACGGCAGATTATCAGACATAGGTATCCTCGCCGCTGCCAATTACCATCTCGCCAGTTTCGGCAAGGCGGCGCACAATCAGCAGAATCGCTTTCTGTTCGTTTTCCACCTGCGACAGACGCACCGGACCACGGTTGGCGAGATCGTCGCGCAGAATATCGGCGGCACGCTGCGACATATTGCGCAGGAATTTCTCGCGCAGTGGCTGCTCGGCCCCTTTCAGCGCGATCAACAGCGATTCGGAATCCACTTCCTGCAACAGACGCTGAATGCTGCGATCGTCGACATCCACCAGATTTTCGAACAGGAACATCTCGTCGATAATTTTTTGCGCCAGCTCGCCGTCGAATTCGCGCACGGCGGTAATAACGGCTTCTTCCTGCTGAGTTTTCATCAGGTTGATAATTTCGGCTGCCGTTCTCACGCCGCCCATTTTGCTGCGCTTGAGATTCTGACCGTCGAGCAAGCCATTCAGTACTTCGGTCAGTTCCGCCAGCGCGGCTGGCTGCACGCCGCCAAAGGTGGCGATACGCAACATCACGTCGTGGCGCAGACGTTCATCGAACAACGCCAGAATATCGGCGGCCTGGGCGCGCTTCAGATGCACCAGAATGGTGGCGATAATTTGCGGATGCTCATCGCGAATCAGATCGGCGGCACTCTGCGGCTCCATAAAGTTGAGCGTTTCAATACCGCTGGCGGTATCGCGAGTTTCGAGAATATCTTCCAGCAGGCTGGCGGCACGTTCCTCACCCAGAGCTTTGACCAATACCGAACGCAGATAATCGTTGGCGTTGATATTCAGTGCGGCAAACTGTTCAGCTTCTTGCTCAAACTCCGCCAGCACATCGGTTAGCTGCTTGTTGGAGATCTGCGTGACGTTCGCCATTGCAGCGCTCAGGGTTTGCACTTCGCGCTGGGAGAGGTGCTTGAACACCTCTGCCGCCCGGTCTTCGCCAATGGTCATCAGCAGGATGACGCTTTTATCGGTGCCTGTCAGGTTACTCATGATCGTTATTTATCCACTGGCGAATGACCAGCGCCACCACGCGCGGATCGTTATCAGACATTTCACGGATACGCTGGCTCATGACTTCTGCCCCCAGACGTTGGTTAGCGCGTCGTTGTTGGAGTTGTTCGTCTTTGCTCAGGCGGACTTCCACCGCATCTTCCACTTCCTCACGGGCCTGCGCCTGTTGCTGTACAGCTTTCATCGCCTCGGCGCGACGTGTTAACTGCGGGCGTACCGCTTTCCGCCACAGCAGCCACGCCACCAGCAGTACCAGCAACCAGCGACCGGCAGCCAGCAACTGATCGATAAACGCTTGCTGTTGCCAGAACGGCAGTTCTCCGCCGCTTTCGTCACTGCTATTGAACGGCGAGTTAACGACATTGAGCGAGTCACCGCGTTTTTCAGAAAAGCCCATCGCCTCGCGGGTCAGATCTTCAATTTGCTTCATCTGTTCGTTGCTGAGAGGCAATGGTTTACCGTCTGGCAAGGTTTTGTAATTCACCACTACCGCGACTGACAGACGTTGCACATCGCCCACGTTCATTTTGGTATGACGAATGGTGCGATCGACTTCGTAGTTACTGGTTTCATTCCGCTGTGTGCTACGCGGCCCGCTATTGCTGGTGGTGCTCGCCTGCTGCTGGCGGTTATTTTGATTTGCCGGAGGCGTGCTGATTGGCGCGTTATTCGCAGGTGCCGGTTGATTCGACAACGCCCCCGGTACGCCGCCCGGATAACCGGAACCGCTTTGCTCGCTCTCATTAAGCTGGCGTGAACGAAGCGCCGCATGAGATTCATCACCGTTAGGGCGATACTGTTCTTCCGTTTGTTCTTTACTGGCGAAGTCCAGCTGCGCCGTGACCTGGGCGTGAATATTACCGTTACCAACAATAGGCGACAGGATTGCTTCAATACGCCGCTGAATACGGCCTTCGACATCGCTGGCATATTTCAACTGAGCATCATTAAGATCGCGCCCGCTGGTATTGGACTGGGTTAACAGATGTCCGCCCTGATCCACCAGCGTGACGTTTCCCGGCGGCAGACCAGCAACGGCGCTGGAAACCAGATGCACAATGGCGCTAATTTGCCCTTCATCGAGTGCGCGGCCGGGTAACAGATTTACCGTCACCGATGCAGAAGGGGATTTTTGTTCACGGACGAATAAAGACGGTTTCGGCATTGCCAGATGTACGCGCGCCCCTTTTACCGGGCCGATAGTTTCGATGGTACGAGAAAGCTCGCCTTCCAGCGCCCGCTGATAATTCACCTGTTCGCTGAACTGGCTGATACCAAACTTTTCCTGATCGAGTAGTTCGAAACCGACCGCGCCGCCTTTGGGCAAACCTTGTTGTGCCAGGCGCAGACGCAGTTCGTGAACTTTATCTGCCGGAACTTCAATAGCGCCGCTGGCTTCGCTGAAGCGGTAAGGAATATTCATTTGCGTCAGTTGGCTGACAATTGCGCCACCATCCTGATCGGAAAGATTGCTGAATAATGTGCGGTAGTCGGGGGCTTTCGCCCACAGGATCAGTGCGACCATGACCGCCACTGCCGCGGAACCGGCAACAATCAATGGAATTTTCGGATTCGCACGCAGGCGATTAAGCCACTCAAGAGATTTTGTCTGGGCTGCAGTCGCATTCATCGCGCACCTCGTGGCTGATTATGGACGGCGTTATTGGCAAAGTGGAACAAGACTCACTCCCGGGTCAGCAAACTCGAAAAATTGACGCTCCCATTATTTGTGCTTTCGTTTTTTTCTATCCGCCAATAAACCCGTTTTTTTGTTGCTATTTAGCGCCTTTGTCTTATTGACTTACTGGTAGGCTTTGCTACCAGAAATTATCCAGGAGATGAAAATGTCAGCGATACAGGGGATTGAAGGGGTTATCAGCCAGTTACAGGCTACGGCGATGAGTGCGCGTGCGCAGGAATCACTGCCGCAACCGACCATTAGTTTTGCCGGGCAGCTGCACGCCGCGCTCGATCGCATAAGCGATACACAAACAGCCGCCCGCACGCAGGCAGAAAAATTCACTCTCGGTGAACCCGGCGTGGCGTTAAACGATGTGATGACCGATATGCAAAAAGCCTCAGTTTCAATGCAAATGGGGATTCAGGTGCGTAATAAGCTGGTGGCGGCATATCAGGAAGTAATGAGCATGCAGGTATAGGTTGTGTAACCTGTTGTTAATGACATCCGATCTCACCGCGTGGGGCATGGATGGGGCAAACTTACTCATTATCTGGTTTGAAATGGATACCTGATCCTGAAAGTTTTCTGCCATCCACGATCCGTATACACGATAAACCCTCTGATCATCAGAATGTCTCATTTGACACACATCACCACGTCGGATGTTGTTACGACCACAGACGCAACAGTAACCTCTGGATAATTTAATCTTTGTTGATGTTTTTATTCATATTCCGGGCTATGGATATGAGCGATTTTTGATAGTGGTAATTTTATTGTGTTTTAGAATGCGCCCTGGGCAATATAATTTATTAAACAGGAGTGTAAATGTTTCCATTAAATGATCTTTCGTTAAAAACTCAGTCGGTTCAATTAAATAAAGTCACATCTAATACTGAATCTACGATAAAACAACACGAGTTAGTATCTGATGATGCAATCATAAATGAATTATCAAGTGAGTTAGTCAGTTGTCTTGGAAATGGTAAGCTTACACCAATTAGTGAAGACAGCAACTTACTGAATATGCTGTCTGAATTTAAGTTATTGAGAGAGCAATGTTTCAGGTGGGGTAATTATACTCTATTGTTTGAAAATTATGGGGCTTATGATAAGACGGGATCTATCACGATAGAAAAAAGTCAGGGGGAGGGGACTTTACCCATTCGGCATAAATTAGAGTTTATATCGACTAATATTGCAGAGTTGCTGGACAAGTTAACCAAAATTACAGATGCCAGACTTTGCAAAGGTTTCAGTGACTGGGCTAGTTCAGTCAAAGAAGGCGCATCGAATGACTTGAAAGAAAATGTGGATAGAGCATTGGTGAGAATGTTTAAATGTGTTAAGCTCCACAGTAATGAACTTAACTTATCATACCTTTTTTTGGGTTCTGTGCCGCCTCTTCCAGAGTGGATTGAAATGCTTAGCCTTATTCATAATAAACTTGATTCAATACAGGTGCCCGAATCATGCAAAGAATTAGAACTCGATTTCAATAACCTTACAGAATTTCCACAAGTACCTGATGGAATTACCCTGATCTCCGTAAATAATAACCTGATATCGCATATTGACTCATTTCCGCCAAAGGTTAAGAAAATTTTTATTGGTCACAATAAGCTATCGGAAATACCAGCAATACCAGACACCGCTAAGGTTTTTGATTGTAGTGAGAATAATATAAAAGAAATTAGGTGGTTCCCCAAAAATCTGAAAGAAGTGCATATTGAATATAATAAGATTGAGGTTATTCCTGCGATACCTGGCAATTTAAAATTACTTTTTATGGAATGTAATCCTATTAAAGAGGCATTTTTAATGCCATGGACTCTGACAGGGATTTGCTATGAAATATCGCAGCGGAAATATATTGTTACGAACCCCGATGATTATGATAAATATTCCGATATGGTTAAAAAGCATGTAATAGATGGTGAGGAATTCATAATTAAATATTATATGTAATTAATTAGGCGTAATTGTGTCACTGGAATAGAGGTTTCTTGTGACGCATGTGGAAGGGGCGTCTATGGACAAGGCGTTTCCTGCTGGTGATAAATAAAGACGCAGCACGTCGAATGCAAGAATGTGCTGCGTCTGGCTCAAAGCAACTCATTATCTTCGCATAGCGTCAATGACAAAAATCGACTGTGTGGATCAAGTTGATAATCGGCAAACGGTTCGCAATCAACGAAACCATGCTTCAAATAAAGTTGATGGCAGGCCGTAAATCCAGCCTGTGTACCCGTTTCTAAGCTCAGGCGATGAAGGCATCTGTCATGGGCGACCTGCAAAATGTGGCGTAAAATCAGACTGGCGACACCCCGACGTAAATAATTTGGCGCGGTACGCATTGATTTCAGTTCGCCATGTTTATCATCCAGCAACTTCAGCGCACCAATTCCTGCGAGTTGTTCGCCTTCCCATACTGACCAGAATGTCACTGTCGGGTTACGTAATTTTTGCACATCTAAAGCATGACTGCTTTCAGGGGGAGACTGCTGCAGCATGCCGGAAATATGGTAAGCCACTAATGCTTGCACTGCTGGATGGGTGAGATCATCTGTTTTAATCGTGAACATGACGATTCCGTATTGGTGTTATTTTTGCAATATGCCAACAGGTAATGAAATCTTTGTCTAATAGAGATTACTTATGACGCAGTATTGTTGATCAATAATCTCCAGGCTTATCAAACAGGTTGAATTAACTCCGCGCCCTGGTTTTTAACATTACCCACCGCGCGCGATACCGGGTGCCAGGTGAACTGGTTTGCTGGCACACAACCACTGGTAGCGATTTCTGAGGCTTCTTTACCGCCAATATCTTGCCGCATCCATTCCCGCGCAGCATCTGGCGAGAGTACCAGTGGGCGGCGGTCATGAATATCCACCAGACCTTGATCTGCCGCCGCAGTGACAATCAAAAATCCTTCGGCTTCGTCACCGCGCTCGAATGGTGTGCTGCCTATCGCGGCCATAAAAACAGGTTGTCCATCAGTACGATAGATAAAATAAGGCTGCTTTTTGTCGCCTTCTTTTTTCCACTCAAACCAGCCATCGGCAAAACAGATTGCCCGACCATGTTGCCAGAGCGGTTTAAACATACGACTGGTCGCCGCAGTTTCTACGCGGGCGTTAATCAGCGGCGGTTTATCCCACCATCCGGGAGCATATCCCCAGAAAACCGGATCCAGATGAAGGTGTTCATCACGTTCACTGAGCAGTAGGACTTTGGTTCCCGGCGCGACGTTGTATCTGCCAATGGGTTCGGGATCATAGGGAATATCGCGTTCAATATCTTCCGCGAGAAGCGCAAGGTAATCTTCACGCGTTTGGGATTGGGCAAAGCGTCCACACATAGAAACCTCCTGAGATCATACTGAAAAGAATAGGAGAGGGGGTGGGTAAAATCTATGTGATACAAAGGTAACGATGTTCCCGCTGTGGGTCACAGCGGGAATGAGGGATTACTTCTGAATTAAATAACGAATGGTCGGCCCGTCTTGCTGAATATCCAGCACCGTATAGCCGTGATTACGCGCATCCAGTGGAATATTATTGATCGACTGCGGACAGTCGCTCACCACTTCCAGGATTTCCCCTTTTTTTAACTGCGGCATCGCCTCAAGGGTTGCGACTGCCGGATAAGGGCAGGGTTCACCCACCATATCAAGGCGGTAATCAGGAACGATATTTTTCATGCGATCTCCTTAGCAGTCTGCGGTGCCGCACGGCGGAAGAAGCGTTTTTCCCAGCCGATAATCAACATCAGCGCAGCAAACAACAGCAAATATGTCACCAGCAGGCCCCCCATCGGACCAAAGGTTTTCAGCAGGTTGATTTTGTCCCAGTCGGTGGCCAGCGCCGGAGCGAAATCATCCCAGTAATACGCCAGAATCGTTGAGCCGATCACATTGCCCAGACCGACCCACCAGTAGTGCACCTGGCCTTCTACCGCGCGGTACATCCAGCCGGTTTCGCAGCCGCCAGCCAGCACGATGCCAAAACCAAACAGTAAACCACCAATTACCGCGTTTGGTCCCGCCCACATGATTTTGGGTTCAACGCCTAACTGTACGTAACTGAAGATCCCGATGGCACTCACCGCCATACCAATAATGATTGCTTTCGCCATATGGGTACGTCCGGTGATCCACATATCGCGGAACGCCGAAGTAAAGCAGATTTGCGCACGTTCAATCAGTAAACCAAAGCCGACGCCAAACAGCATTGCCAGCCCCAGTTTGGGTTGGTTCATCGCTGTGAGCAGCGCCCAGCCCAGCATGCCGAAAAAGACCAGCATCCCGAGACGAAAACGACGCCGCGCCTGATCCGGTTTTTGCGTCAGCGGTGAGGCGGCAGAAACTTTCTGCATTTTCACGGGAATACGGAAGATGGGCAGCAGGGTAAAGCGCGCGCCAAACCATGAACCAATGGCAGTGGCGATGGCAAAGAACCAGGCATGCAGCGAGAACTGAGGAATACCGGTAAAGAACGCCGCCAGGTTACAGCCCATTGCCAGACGCGCGCCAAAACCGGCGATAATGCCGCCAATGATGGCCTGCATAATGCGGATACGGCTGCGCGGCATTCGCAGTTTGACATTGTTGGCCCACAGCGCTGCGGCAAAGCAGCCGCCAAACATACCGAGGATCATCATCCCGTCGATGCGGGTTAATGGCGATCCTTCCAGATGGATAATTTTAAAGTAACCCCACTCTTCAGCATGGACGCCGAACAGTTGCAGGAGCTGGCCGCCCCAACGGGTAAATTCACCCGTGACAGCCCAAAAGGTGCCAGTAATGCCAAAATAGTAAGTGGAGAGAATACCCGCCGCGATGACCGCGGGGATGGGCGCCCAGAATTTAATCAACCAGGCGTGTTTGAATTGCTGCCATGACATGAATGTAGCCTCTGAACTCAGAAGGTTTGAAACAAGAGTCGCGAATCATACACCATGCAAATTTATTTTCGGGGTAATAATTCACAAAAATAATAGTTAGATCAAATTTCTCTCTGAACCTGGAAAGGCTGGCGACATCAGGGCTTTAATGCCACAATCCTCTTTTCTTCTCATGCAGGACGAATGATGAAAAAACTCGCAATTGCAGGCGCGCTCATGTTGCTGGCGGGCTGTGCCGAAGTCGAAAACTATAACAATGTCGTGAAAACCCCCGCGCCGGACTGGCTGGCGGGCTACTGGCAGACCAAAGGGCCGCAACGTGCGCTGGTCAGTCCGGAAGCGATAGGCAGCCTGATTGTCATTAAAGAGGGCGATACTCTGGATTGCCGTCAGTGGCAGCGGGTGATTGCTGTGCCGGGCAAGTTGACATTGATGTCTGATGATCTCACTAACGTTACCGTAAAACGTGAGCTGTACGAGGTTGAGCGTGACGGTAACACCATTGAGTACGATGGTATGACGATGGAGCGTGTGGATCGCCCGACGGCAGAGTGTGCCGCTGCGCTGGATAAAGCGCCGTTACCGACGCCATTGCCGTAATGAAATCTCCCCGGCTTGCCGCCGGGGATGAATTTAAATCACCTCTTCGATAACCCACACGCTAACGCTGCCGCCGTTGCAAAAGAAGGTCGCTTCGCCGTTTTCGTCGGTTACTACACTCTCTTGCCGGTTCCCAAGAAAATCACGCCAGGTTTTATTGCCGTAATTCTCTCCCAGGTGAATGGTTTTTTCGCCATCATCCCCGTTCGACATGACCACCACGCAGCCGGGATATTCGTCAGTGCCACTGCGGCTAAAGGCAATGCAGTTCGGATGGTCGAAAAATAACGTCTGTACACCGTGGGCGAAACGCTGACGGGCGAGAATTAACTCATCAAGCTGTTCGATTATTGGCATATCTATCGGATAGGTTTGCCCGTCACCACCGACATCTTCGTAATGCGCACCGTAGAGGTCCGGATAGAATACCGAAGGAACGCCATTTTCCCGCAACAAAATTAGAGCATACGCCAGCGGTTTAAACCACGGTTCGACTGGCGCTTCGAGGGCTTGCAACGGTTGGGTGTCATGGTTGGCAACGAGGGTTACGGCGTGAAAAGGATCGGCTTCCACCAGCGTCCCAGTGAAAATCTGCGTCATGTCGTAGTCGCGTCCCATGCGCGATGCTTCATGGAATTTCATCTGCAGCGGCGCATCGAACAGCATGGTTTTGCCTTCCACCTGATCAATATACGTTTGCAGCTTATCAACTTCATGCGACCAGTACTCCGCCACAATAAACAGCGGCTTTGGCGCAACTTCCTGTACGTGTTCGATCCACTCTTTATAAAACCACGCCGGAATATGTTTGACCGCATCAAGACGAAAACCGTCGCATTGCGTTTGTTCCATCACCCAGCGCGCCCAGTATTTAATCTCTTCCGTCACGGCATGATTGCGAAAATCGATATTCTCGCCCATCAGATAATCGAAATTACCTAATTCATCATCAACCTGATCGTTCCAGCCTTCGCCGGTGTAGTCGTTAACAATTTTAAATATGCCATCTTCATCAGGGTTTTCGATATGGTCGATACCGCTAAAACATTTGAAATCCCAGATAAACTGTGAGTATTGCCCGGCACGGGCGGGGAAGGTGTAACGCGTCCAGCCTTCGCACTCAATGATTTCTTCATCAATTTGCGTACGGTCGTCAGCATTTACACGCTGCACGCGAATAGCTTCTTTTTCATCCGCGCCCATTTTGTGGTTGACTACCACGTCCAACAGCACCGCAATGTCATTACGTTTCAGGGCGTCAATGGCGGCCAGCAGTTGTGCTTTATCGCCATATTTAGTAGGGATGCTGCCTTTCTGATCAAACTCGCCTAAATCAAATAAATCATAGGAGTCGTAGCCGACCGAATACCCGCCCGATGCGCCTTTATAGGCGGGCGGCAACCAGACCATATTGATACCAATATCATTAAAACCGTCGGCGCGCTCGGCCAGTTCAGGCCAGAGCTTACCGCCTTCCGGGTAATACCAGTGAAAACATTGTAACAGCGTGGGATTACGCATTCTTCGACTCCATTCAAGGGGAACATTTGAAGCGTAGCCGTAATCGGATTATTCGCGAGCCATTAGCTCGTTAAGATTCACGATAAGTTATCTTGCGGAGCCAGCACAAAGCCGCCCTGATCGCCATAGGCACTTAACACCGATTTTTGCACCGATGACTGACCGACCAGTTTCGCCAGTTCATCCATCCGAATCTGTAATAACTGCTTTACCTTGCTTTCGTTGTCGAGAATCAGGCGCAGCATCGGGCGGAGCTGCTCCTGCATCGTGGTGGACGGGTCAATCTCTTCAGTCAAATGTGCAATCTCCTGCACCGCATTAACATACGCCATTTCGCTGGCGATGAGTTCGTCCCATTGTTCTTCCGTTGCCAGGCGTAACATGAGCTGGCTTTTTTCGACGAGTTGTTGCCAGGCGAAATACAAATGCGGTGCATGGTTCATCAGACTGGGTCCTGAATCAAAGAAGGGGAGAGTAACGACTCTTTCCAGGCATCGGCAATATTGCGCATTAATGTTTCCACTTCTTCGACTGCGGAGACATCGTTGCGTAAATTGGCTTGCAGCAAACGCCTGACCATATAGCTATAAAGAGCAATCAAGTTTTGGGTTAATTCGTCTTTGCTCTCTTCATCAAGACTCACCCGCAGTCCGTTCTCAATGATGTTGATCGCTTTTGACAAAGAGACGCCTTTGCCTTGCTGATTGTTGTCCTGCATAAACAGGCGCGCTCTAACCAGTGCGCTTAGCACTCCATCAAATAGCATGGTGACCAGCTGCTGCTGGCTGGCGCTCATTACGGCGCTTTCGACGCCAATTTGTGCATAGGCCTGGGTGCCTTTTGCCGCGTACATGACCTGTCTCCCGATGAATATTGATTACTTGGAATTACTGTTGTTTTCGAACTGCTGCGTTAAGTAGCTGCTGGTGCTGTTTAACGAGGTCATTAAAACGTCCAGTTGGGTAAATTGTTCTTTATAGCGCGCGACCTGCGCATCAATGCGATCGCTGGCGGCGTTGTAGTCTTTAGTTAATTTATTCAGGGTCTTACTAACGCCATCGGTAGCGGCTTTAATAATGCCCGTTGTCGAAAGCCAACTGGTCAGGTTGCTGCCGATGGTGGTCGTGATGCCGGTTTTTTTACCATCGCCAACAATCAATGCACCTACGCCGCTGGCATCTTTTTTCAGTGCAGCGGTGAGTTTGTCGGCATCCAGTTCCAGTTTGCCATCGCTGGGATCGGTCGTGATACCAATCTGCGCCAGCGTTTTATAGTTGGAAGAACTGACGGTATTACTCAGCATCGACTTCAACTGCGTCTGAATCGTCCGCAACGTGGAGTCGCCGAGCAGTGCGCCATTGCTAGAACTCTGGCTATCAGCTCCCGCATCTACGGCGGTGTATTTGGTCAGGCTGCTGAAGGTATCTATTAGCGAGTTATAGGCATTCACCCAGTCTTTAATCGCTGTTTGCGCTTTGGAGGTGTCCTGAGTGATGGTTAGCGTCTGGTTGCCCGTGGTGACATCGTTCAGGTTCAGGGTGATGTTTTCCAGCGCGTCGCTGATGGTGTTGCTGCTGTTCTCAATGGCGACGTTGTTGACCGTCAGCTGCGCATTCTGGGCGGCGACCGAGACTTCCATACCGTTGCTGCTGGCACTGGCGTCATAGCCCATAAAACTTTGTAGCGCATCATCACCGCTGACCGAGAGTGTCATCGCATTATCAAGGCCGGTGTCATTTGATGTGACTGACAGACGATATTCACCGTTACCCACGTTAATGATGCTTGCGCTTACGCCTGCTTTTGCATTGTTGATGGCATCACGGATCCCGCTTAACGACGAGTTAGCCGCGCTGATATCAATGGTAATCGGATCTTTGTCGCCGCCTTGTTGAATGGTGAGTTTACTGTCGCTGGTGGCGATCGCCGTTTTCGTATCGTCTCTGGTGGTGCGCGTGGTCAGGGTTTGCGCCTGCGCCAGATGGGTGACACTGATGGTGTATTTCCCGGCGATGGCGTTACCCGCGGTGGTGGCACTGAACGCGGTGGTGCTGCTGGTAGTGCTGGTGGCGGAAAAAAGATCGGCTTTAGACAATGCAGTATTGGCGGTCTGGAAAGTCGTCAGCGCGCTTTTCAGCGTACCGTAGGCGCTAAGTTTAGCGGTAAACGACGATTGCTGATTTGAAATAGGGGTTAGCGTCGCTTTTTGCGCGGCGGTGAGGCTATCAAGGATTGAACTTAAATCCAGACCTGACCCGACTCCCAGCGATGAAATACTTGCCATGCGATTTCCTTTTATCTTTCGACACGTAAAACGAATACCGGGGTTATCGGCCTGAATTGCGCAAAGTTTACGTTTAATTGTTTTTTTTAATAGCGGGAATAAGGGGCAGAGAAAAGAGTATTTCGTCGACTAACAAAAAATGGCTGTTTGTGAAAAAAATTCTAAAGGTTGTTTTACGACAGACGATAACAGGGTTGACGGCGATTGAGCCGACGGGTGGAAACCCAAAACGTAATCAACGACTTGCAATATAGGATAACGAATCATGGCACAAGTCATTAATACCAACAGCCTCTCGCTGATCACTCAAAATAATATCAACAAGAACCAGTCTGCGCTGTCGAGTTCTATCGAGCGTCTGTCTTCTGGCTTGCGTATTAACAGCGCGAAGGATGACGCAGCGGGTCAGGCGATTGCTAACCGTTTTACTTCTAACATTAAAGGCCTGACTCAGGCGGCCCGTAACGCCAACGACGGTATCTCCGTTGCGCAGACCACTGAAGGCGCGCTGTCCGAAATCAACAACAACTTACAGCGTATCCGTGAACTGACGGTTCAGGCTTCTACCGGGACTAACTCCGATTCGGATCTGGACTCCATTCAGGACGAAATCAAATCCCGTCTGGACGAAATTGACCGCGTATCTGGCCAGACCCAGTTCAACGGCGTGAACGTACTGGCGAAAGACGGTTCAATGAAAATTCAGGTTGGTGCGAATGACGGCCAGACTATCACTATTGATCTGAAGAAAATTGACTCTGATACGCTGGGGCTGAGTGGGTTTAATGTGAATGGTAGCGCAGATAAGGCAAGTGTCGCGGCGACAGCTGACGGAATGGTTAAAGACGGATATATCAAAGGGTTAACTTCATCTGACGGCAGCACTGCATATACTAAAACTACAGCAAATACTGCAGCAAAAGGATCTGATATTCTTGCGGCGCTTAAGACTGGCGATAAAATTACCGCAACAGGTGCAAATAGCCTTGCTGATAATGCGACATCGACAACTTATACTTATAATGCAACCAGCAATACCTTCTCCTATACGGCTGACGGTGTAAACCAAACGAATGCTGCAGCAAATCTCATACCTGCAGCAGGGAAAACGACAGCTGCATCAGTTACTATTGGTGGGACAGCACAGAATGTAAATATTGATGATTCGGGCAATATTACTTCAAGTGATGGCGATCAACTTTATCTGGATTCAACAGGTAACCTGACTAAAAACCAGGCCGGCAACCCGAACAAAGCAACCGTTTCTGGGCTTCTCGGAAATACGGATGCGAAAGGTACTGCTGTTAAAACAACCATCAAGACAGAGGCTGGTGTAACAGTTACAGCTGAAGGTAATACAGGTACTGTAAAAATTGAAGGTGCTACTGTTTCAGCATCTGCATTTACGGGCATTGCATATTCCGCCAACACCGGTGGGAATACTTATGCTGTTGCCGCAAATAATACTACAAATGGTTTCCTGGCGGGGGATGCCTTAACCCAGGATGCTCAAACTGTTTCAACCTACTACTCGCAAGCCGATGGCACGGTCACGAATAGCGCAGGCAAAGAAATCTATAAAGACGCTGATGGTGTCTACAGCACAGAGAATAAAACATCGAAGACGTCCGATCCATTGGCTGCGCTTGACGACGCAATCAGCTCCATCGACAAATTCCGTTCATCCCTGGGTGCTATCCAGAACCGTCTGGATTCCGCGGTCACCAACCTGAACAACACCACTACCAACCTGTCCGAAGCGCAGTCCCGTATTCAGGACGCCGACTATGCGACCGAAGTGTCCAACATGTCGAAAGCGCAGATCATCCAGCAGGCCGGTAACTCCGTGCTGGCAAAAGCTAACCAGGTACCACAGCAGGTTCTGTCTCTGCTGCAGGGTTAATCGTCGTAACCTGATTAACTGAGACTGACGGCAACGCCAAATTGCCTGATGCGCTGCGCTTATCAGGCCTACAAGGGGAATTGCAATTTATTGAATTTGCACATTTTTGTAGGCCGGATAAGGCGTTTACGCCGCATCCGGCAACATGAAGCGTAATTTGTCAGCAACGTACATCCCCGCCACCGGCGGGGTTTTTTCTGCCTGGAATTTACCGGTAAACCTCAAATAACCCCTCATTTCACCCACTAATCGTCCGATTAAAAACCCTGCAGAAACGGATAATCATGCCGATAACTCATATAACGCAGGGCTGTTTATCGTGAATTCACTCTATACCGCTGAAGGTGTAATGGATAAACACTCGCTGTGGCAGCGTTATGTCCCGCTGGTGCGTCACGAAGCATTGCGCCTGCAGGTTCGACTGCCCGCGAGCGTGGAACTTGACGATCTGCTACAGGCGGGCGGCATTGGGTTACTTAATGCCGTCGAACGCTATGACGCCCTACAAGGAACGGCATTTACAACTTACGCAGTGCAGCGTATCCGTGGCGCTATGCTGGATGAACTTCGCAGCCGTGACTGGGTGCCGCGCAGCGTGCGACGCAACGCGCGTGAAGTGGCACAGGCAATAGGGCAACTGGAGCAGGAACTTGGCCGCAACGCCACGGAAACTGAGGTAGCGGAACGTTTAGGGATCGATATTGCCGATTATCGCCAAATGTTGCTCGACACCAATAACAGCCAGCTCTTCTCCTACGATGAGTGGCGCGAAGAGCACGGCGATAGCATCGAACTGGTTACTGATGATCATCAGCGAGAAAACCCGCTACAACAACTGCTGGACAGTAATCTGCGCCAGCGGGTGATGGAAGCCATCGAAACGTTGCCGGAGCGCGAAAAACTGGTATTAACCCTCTATTACCAGGAAGAGCTGAATCTCAAAGAGATTGGTGCAGTGCTGGAGGTCGGGGAATCGCGGGTCAGTCAGTTACACAGCCAGGCTATTAAACGGTTACGCACTAAACTGGGGAAGTTATAACGTCAGTAAATGCCGCACTTTAACTTTGACTACCAGGAGTTCTTAATGATGGTGCAGCACCTGAAAAGACGGCCATTAAGCCGCTATCTTAAAGACTTTAAACACAGCCAGACCCATTGCGCGCATTGCCGTAAATTACTCGATCGCATTACCTTAGTTCGCGACGGCAAAATAGTGAATAAAATCGAGATTTCCCGCCTGGACACGCTGCTTGATGAAAATGGCTGGCAAGTGGAACAACAATCATGGGCGGCATTGTGCCGATTTTGCGGTGATTTACACTGCAAAACGCAGAGTGATTTTTTCGATATTATCGGCTTTAAGCAATTTCTTTTTGAGCAAACTGAAATGAGCCCAGGTACGGTGCGTGAATATGTCGTTCGTTTGCGCCGTTTGGGGAATCATCTACATGAGCAAAATATTTCCCTCGATCAGCTGCAGGACGGTTTCCTTGATGAAATCCTCGCTCCGTGGCTGCCCACCACCAGCACCAACAATTACCGCATCGCATTACGGAAGTATCAACACTATCAGCGTCAAACGTGTACCGGACTTGTGCAGAAATCCTCCAGCCTGCCTGCTTCTGATATATATTAAATAAGAATAAGATGTAGCGGAGTTGTTTTTGTGTTTACAAACAATGGCTCTACACTGCAAACAGACATAACAACATTCGGGGTGAATATGAAATTAGCACATCTGGGACGTCAGGCATTGATGGGTGTGATGGCCGTGGCGCTGGGTGCGGGCATGAGCGTTAAAAGTTTTGCAGATGAAGGTCTGCTTAATAAAGTCAAAGAGCGCGGTACGCTACTGGTAGGGCTGGAAGGAACTTATCCGCCGTTCAGTTTTCAGGGGGATGACGGCAAATTAACCGGTTTTGAAGTGGAATTTGCCCAACAGCTGGCAAAACATCTTGGCGTTGAGGCGTCACTAAAACCGACCAAATGGGACGGTATGCTGGCGTCGCTGGACTCTAAACGCATTGATGTGGTGATTAATCAGGTCACCATTTCTGATGAGCGCAAGAAAAAATACGATTTCTCTACCCCTTACACCATTTCCGGTATTCAGGCGCTGGTGAAAAAAGGTAACGAAGGCACCCTTAAAACGGCTGCTGATCTGAAAGGCAAAAAAGTGGGTGTCGGTCTGGGCACCAACTATGAAGAGTGGCTGCGGCAGAATGTTCAGGGTGTCGATGTGCGTACCTATGATGATGACCCGACCAAATATCAGGATCTGCGCGTAGGGCGTATCGATGCGATCCTCGTTGATCGTCTGGCGGCGCTGGATCTGGTGAAGAAAACCAACGATACGCTGGCAGTAACCGGTGAAGCATTCTCCCGTCAGGAGTCTGGCGTGGCGCTGCGTAAAGGAAATGAAGACCTGCTGAAAGCAGTGAATGATGCAATTGCGGAAATGCAAAAAGACGGCACTTTGCAAGCCCTTTCCGAAAAATGGTTTGGTGCTGATGTGACCAAATAATCAGCATAATGACAAAAAAGGGCGCTTTCACTAGCGCCTTTTTTATTTACGCGTTTTCAGCGTGCATAATAAGAAAATCACAACAACACACATCGGAGGCTGTTATGCCACTGCATAATTTAACCCGTTTTCCACGGTTGGAGTTTATCGGCGCGCCAACACCGCTCGAATATCTGCCGCGCTTTTCTGATTATCTTGGACGGGAAATTTTCATCAAACGGGATGACGTCACCCCCATGGCAATGGGCGGCAATAAATTACGTAAGCTGGAATTTCTCGCAGCAGATGCTCTGCGCGAAGGTGCCGATACGCTGATTACTGCCGGCGCGATCCAGTCTAACCATGTGCGCCAGACTGCCGCAGTTGCGGCGAAACTCGGTCTGCACTGCGTGGCGCTGCTGGAAAATCCTATTGGCACAACCGCAGAAAACTATTTAACCAACGGCAATCGTTTGTTGCTGGATCTGTTCAATACCCAGATTGAAATGTGTGACGCACTGACCGATCCCAATGCCCAACTGGAAGAGCTGGCGACGCGAGTCGAAGCACAAGGCTTTCGCCCGTATGTCATTCCGGTTGGCGGTTCTAATGCTCTGGGCGCGCTGGGTTATGTGGAGAGTGCGCTGGAAATCGCGCAACAGTGTGAAGGGGCGGTTAATATTTCGTCGGTGGTAGTCGCATCGGGCAGTGCCGGAACTCACGCCGGACTGGCTGTTGGGCTGGAACACCTTATGCCTGAAAGCGAACTGATTGGCGTTACCGTGTCGCGTTCCGTTGCCGATCAATTGCCGAAAGTGGTTAACCTACAACAGGCGATTGCGAAAGAACTGGAGCTGACCGCATCAGCGGAAATTTTACTCTGGGATGACTATTTTGCACCTGGCTACGGCGTGCCGAACGATGAAGGCATGGAAGCAGTGAAATTGCTGGCGCGGCTGGAAGGCATTCTGCTTGATCCTGTGTATACCGGAAAAGCGATGGCGGGGCTGATTGACGGTATCAGTCAGAAACGCTTCAAAGATGAAGGGCCGATTCTGTTTATTCATACCGGCGGCGCGCCTGCGCTGTTCGCCTATCATCCCCACGTTTAGCTCCGGAAACGCTCATGCAAGAAAGTATACAACTGGTTATTGATTCCTTGCCGTTCCTGCTGAAAGGGGCTGGGTATACGCTGCAACTCAGTATCGGCGGCATGTTTTTTGGCTTACTGCTCGGGTTTATTCTCGCGCTGATGCGCCTGTCGCCGATCTGGCCCGTGCGCTGGCTGGCGCGTTTTTATATCTCTATTTTTCGTGGTACGCCGCTCATCGCACAACTGTTTATGATCTATTACGGCCTGCCGCAGTTTGGTATCGAATTAGATCCCATTCCGTCAGCAATGATTGGTCTGTCGCTGAACACTGCCGCCTATGCCGCCGAAACGCTTCGCGCCGCCATTTCTTCTATTGATAAAGGTCAGTGGGAAGCAGCTGCCAGTATTGGTATGACGCCATGGCAGACTATGCGTCGCGCGATTTTGCCACAGGCGGCGCGGGTGGCGTTGCCGCCGCTGTCGAACAGCTTTATCAGTCTGGTAAAAGATACGTCGCTGGCCGCGACAATCCAGGTGCCGGAGCTGTTCCGTCAGGCGCAGTTGATTACCTCGCGCACGCTGGAGGTGTTCACCATGTACCTGGCGGCTTCGCTCATCTACTGGATCATGGCGACAGTATTATCGACGTTGCAGAACCATTTTGAGAATCAACTTAATCGCCAGGAGAGAGAACCAAAATGAGTGCCATTGAAGTTAAGAACCTGGTGAAAAAATTTCACGGTCAGACGGTGCTGCACGGTATCGACCTTGAGGTAAAGCCTGGCGAAGTTGTGGCAATTATCGGTCCGAGTGGTTCCGGCAAAACCACGTTGCTACGCAGCATAAATCTGCTGGAACAACCGGAAGCGGGAACTATCACCGTTGGCGATATCACTATTGATACTGCACGTTCATTAAGTCAGCAAAAATCGCTGATTCGCCAGTTGCGTCAGCACGTCGGGTTTGTCTTCCAGAACTTTAATTTGTTTCCGCATCGTACGGTACTGGAAAACATTATTGAAGGGCCGGTGATCGTCAAAGGCGAACCGAAAGAAGAGGCCACGGAGCGCGCTCGCGAGCTACTGGCGAAAGTTGGGCTGGCCGGTAAAGAAACCAGCTATCCACGTCGTTTGTCTGGCGGTCAACAGCAGCGTGTTGCGATTGCGCGTGCACTGGCAATGCGTCCTGAGGTGATTTTGTTTGACGAGCCAACGTCGGCGCTGGATCCAGAGCTGGTGGGCGAAGTCCTGAACACCATCCGTCAGCTGGCACAGGAAAAGCGCACGATGGTGATTGTGACGCACGAAATGAGCTTTGCCCGGGATGTTGCGGACCGGGCGATTTTTATGGACCAGGGGCGGATAGTCGAGCAGGGGGCCGCAAAAGCGTTATTTGCCGATCCCAAGCAGCCTCGCACCCGCCAGTTCCTCGAGAAGTTTCTGCTGCAATAATAAGAAAAAATCAGCCCCGACGATTCACCTGTCGGGGCGGGACGCCATTTCAAGCCTGATAAAACTGCTTAACAAATCAGCATAACTCATTAATAACATAAGAGAATGCGATGGCTTGCAAAAGTAATTCATTGCCTGAATAATATAAATTATATATAAATCTTATTTATGTGATAGTTTGAATTATCATTATAAATGATACTCACTCTCAGGGGCGTTGCGGTTTACTATGCAGGATACGGATTTTTTCAGCTGGCGTCGCACGATGCTGTTGCGTTTTCAGAGGATGGAGGCCGCAGAAGAGGTCTACCATGAAATAGAGCTTCAGGCTCAGCAGCTGGAGTACGATTACTATTCGTTATGTGTTCGCCACCCGGTACCATTCACGCGACCTAAAGTGGCTTTCTACACCAATTACCCTGAGTCGTGGGTTAGTTATTATCAGGCAAAAAATTTTCTCGCAATTGATCCGGTGCTGAACCCTGAAAACTTTAGTCAGGGCCATTTAATGTGGAATGATGACTTATTCAGCGAAGCACAGCCGTTATGGGAAGCCGCGCGCGCACATGGTTTACGCCGCGGTGTCACTCAGTATTTAATGCTGCCAAATCGGGCGTTGGGCTTTTTGTCCTTTTCCCGTTGCAGCGCTCGCGAAATACCCATTCTTAGTGATGAACTGCAATTAAAAATGCAGTTACTGGTGCGCGAAAGTCTGATGGCTCTGATGCGTTTAAATGATGAAATAGTGATGACGCCAGAGATGAATTTCAGCAAGCGCGAAAAAGAAATTCTGAAATGGACGGCGGAAGGGAAGACATCAGCAGAGATAGCGATGATTTTGTCAATCTCTGAGAATACGGTCAATTTCCATCAGAAAAACATGCAGAAAAAAATCAATGCACCAAATAAGACCCAGGTGGCCTGTTACGCGGCCGCTACTGGCTTAATTTGATCGCTTTTCTTTCTGCGTGCCAGATGCAAAAACCGGCTGAAAGGCACGCTCTCAGCCGGTTTTATATTACTGACGGTAGGCTTGTTTAATTTGCTTAACCGTTTTGGAAAATACTGCAGCCTGGGTTTCGTCTTCGATCAGCGCAAGCTGTTTTTCCATCTTTAACATCACGCGGCCCGCGTCAGCTTGTCCCATCGCCTGCAGCATCAGCGTCAGCATCGCTTTCAGGCAGGAGACTTCATTTGCCAGTTCTTGATTATTCTCGGCAGTAGAAAAATCAGGCGTACTCATTTATTTTCCTCGTCATGTTGCAATGAAAATTTGCGGTGAAAAATGTTAAGGCGGCGGAGTATACCATAAGCTTTGCTAAAAATAGCAGTGGTTGTTTTTTGAGCGTGATATCGGCAGTGCTATAAAATACGTTAATATAATGACCAATAAATATTTTTATCATGAATGTTTTTTGCCCGTATTGTTCGGGTTAATTAATGTTACATATTCAGCGGGCTGATTTTCATTTTTGCTGAATAAAGTCAATTTTTGTCACATTTCATCGTAGGGCTTACTGTGAAACGATCCGGTAAGCCGTTGGTGACGGGCGTGACCATAACTGTGGACAATCGAATTGACAAAAACGAGAGAAAAATCGAATACCCACCATTTTTAACGTTTCAAAGTTGCAATAAAAACCGCTAATATACGAATGACTAACTATCAGTAGCGTTATCCCTATTTCTGGAGATATTCCTTTGATCAACGTTCTACTTGTTGATGACCACGAACTGGTGCGCGCAGGGATACGACGCATTCTGGAAGATATAAAGGGTATAAAAGTCGTCGGTGAGGCATCGTGCGGTGAAGACGCCGTTAAGTGGTGCCGGACAAATGCCGTTGACGTGGTGCTAATGGACATGAGTATGCCGGGCATTGGCGGTCTTGAGGCGACGCGTAAAATCGCGCGTTCCACAGCTGATGTCAAAATCATCATGCTTACCGTCCATACAGAAAACCCTTTACCAGCGAAAGTCATGCAGGCCGGTGCTGCGGGCTACCTCAGCAAAGGCGCGGCTCCGCAGGAAGTCGTGAGTGCGATTCGTTCTGTCTATTCAGGGCAGCGTTACATTGCTTCTGACATCGCTCAACAAATGGCGTTAAGCCAGATCGAACCAGAAAAAACAGAAAGCCCATTTGCCAGTTTGTCTGAACGTGAATTGCAGATTATGCTGATGATCACCAAGGGCCAGAAGGTCAATGAGATCTCAGAACAGCTCAATCTCAGTCCGAAAACGGTGAACAGCTACCGCTATCGTATGTTCAGTAAACTAAACATTCATGGCGATGTTGAGCTGACTCACCTGGCAATTCGCCATGGTCTGTGTAATGCGGAGACATTATCAAGTCAGTGAGTGATCAGTTTGACGCAAAAGCGTTTTTAAAAACCGTAACCAGCCAGCCAGGCGTTTATCGCATGTACGATGCTGGTGGTACGGTTATCTATGTCGGCAAAGCGAAAGACCTGAAAAAACGGCTTTCCAGCTATTTCCGTAGCAACCTCGCTTCGCGCAAAACCGAAGCGCTGGTCGCCCAGATCCAGCAAATTGATGTAACGGTTACTCATACAGAAACCGAAGCGCTGTTGCTGGAACACAACTACATCAAACTCTATCAGCCGCGTTACAACGTTTTGCTACGCGATGATAAATCATATCCTTTTATCTTCCTGAGTGGCGATACCCACCCGCGTCTGGCGATGCATCGTGGTGCAAAGCATGCCAAAGGTGAATATTTCGGCCCGTTCCCGAATGGCTATGCCGTACGTGAAACACTGGCGCTACTGCAAAAGATTTTCCCCATTCGCCAGTGCGAAAACAGTGTTTATCGCAATCGCTCGCGTCCGTGTCTGCAATATCAGATAGGACGTTGTCTGGGGCCGTGCGTTGAAGGACTGGTGAGTGAAGAAGAATACGCTCAGCAGGTCGAGTATGTGCGCCTGTTTTTGTCTGGCAAAGATGATCAGGTGCTTACGCAACTGATTAGCCGTATGGAAACTGCCAGCCAGAATCTGGAGTTTGAAGAAGCGGCACGTATTCGCGACCAAATTCAGGCGGTGCGACGCGTCACCGAAAAACAGTTTGTGTCCAATACCGGCGACGACCTCGACGTTATTGGTGTGGCGTTCGATGCGGGCATGGCTTGTGTCCACGTATTGTTCATTCGTCAGGGCAAAGTGCTTGGCAGCCGCAGCTATTTCCCGAAAGTGCCTGGCGGTACGGAACTGAGCGAGGTGGTGGAAACCTTCGTAGGACAGTTCTATTTACAAGGCAGCCAGATGCGCACCTTACCGGGTGAGATCCTGCTCGATTTTAATCTTAGCGATAAAACGCTGCTCGCCGATTCCCTTTCAGAACTGGCGGGACGCAAGATTAATGTTCAAACCAAACCTCGCGGCGATAGGGCGCGTTATCTGAAACTCGCGCGCACCAATGCGGCGACGGCCTTAACCAGCAAACTTTCGCAGCAATCTACCGTTCACCAGCGACTGACCGCGCTTGCCAGCGTGTTGAAATTGCCGGAAGTGAAGCGGATGGAGTGCTTTGACATCAGCCATACCATGGGTGAACAAACCGTCGCTTCCTGTGTGGTGTTTGATGCTAACGGCCCGCTGCGTGCGGAGTATCGGCGCTATAACATTACAGGCATCAGGCCGGGCGATGATTATGCGGCGATGAATCAGGTGCTGCGTCGGCGTTATGGTAAAGCCATTGACGACAGTAAGATCCCTGATGTGATCCTTATCGACGGCGGCAAAGGCCAGCTTGCGCAGGCGAAAAATGTCTTCGCCGAACTGGATGTCTCATGGGATAAAAATCATCCGCTGCTACTTGGCGTTGCCAAAGGAGCAGATCGTAAGGCTGGGCTGGAAACGCTGTTCTTTGAGCCGGAAGGTGAGGGATTTAGTTTGCCGCCAGATTCTCCCGCGCTGCATGTTATCCAGCATATTCGCGATGAATCACATGATCACGCGATTGGCGGGCACCGTAAAAAACGGGCGAAGGTCAAAAATACCAGTTCCCTGGAAACCATTGAAGGCGTCGGGCCAAAACGTCGGCAAATGTTGTTGAAATATATGGGCGGTTTGCAAGGTTTACGTAACGCCAGCGTCGAGGAAATTGCAAAAGTGCCGGGTATTTCGCAAGGTCTGGCAGAAAAGATCTTCTGGTCGTTGAAACATTGATGTCTCTGTAGCAACATAGGGGTAATCTTACTGACAACAGATAGTTACCCGTCATTATGCAATTTAATATCCCTACGTTGCTTACACTGTTCCGTGTCATCCTTATCCCATTCTTTGTATTGGTCTTTTATCTGCCTGTCACCTGGTCGCCGTTTGCCGCCGCGCTCATTTTCTGCGTCGCGGCGGTGACTGACTGGTTCGATGGTTTTCTGGCACGCCGCTGGAACCAGAGTACCCGGTTTGGTGCTTTCCTTGACCCTGTGGCAGATAAAGTTCTCGTGGCTATCGCCATGGTGCTGGTAACCGAGCATTATCACAGCTGGTGGGTGACATTACCGGCGGCAACGATGATCGCCCGTGAAATTATTATTTCTGCGCTACGCGAATGGATGGCGGAGTTGGGTAAACGCAGTAGCGTGGCCGTCTCCTGGATTGGGAAAGTGAAAACTACGGCCCAGATGGTGGCGTTGGCATGGCTGCTGTGGCGTCCGAACATTTGGGTTGAGTACGCCGGTATTGCACTTTTCTTTGTGGCTGCGGTACTGACTCTGTGGTCAATGTTGCAATATTTGAGCGCTGCGCGTGCAGATTTGCTTGATCAGTGATCGTTTCGGCGTAATTTTCAGCAAACGATCAAAAGTGGTGAAAAATATCGTTGACTCATCGCGCCAGGTAAGTAGAATGCAACGCATCGAACGGCGGCACTGATTGCCAGACGATAATAAAATCAAGTGATTAAGTGATTGCTTGATGAATGCGGGAATAGCTCAGTTGGTAGAGCACGACCTTGCCAAGGTCGGGGTCGCGAGTTCGAGTCTCGTTTCCCGCTCCAGTTTAAAAGACATCGGCGTCAAGCGGATGTCTGGCTGAAAGGCCTGAAGAATTTGGCGCGTTAACAAAGCGGTTATGTAGCGGATTGCAAATCCGTCTAGTCCGGTTCGACTCCGGAACGCGCCTCCACTTTCTTCCCGAGCCCGGATGGTGGAATCGGTAGACACAAGGGATTTAAAATCCCTCGGCGTTCGCGCTGTGCGGGTTCAAGTCCCGCTCCGGGTACCATGGGAAAGATAAGAATAAAATCAAAGCAATAAGCAGTGTCGTGAAACCACCTTCGGGTGGTTTTTTTGTGCCTGCAACTTGTCGTTACACCCTCCTTAATTTTTAATCACCAGCAAAGCCACTCAAAAAGTATCTCTGATACGGACCGGCATGTAAGATAGGTGCTGGCGAGTTGAGATCCACAAGGAAAAGCGTATGAAAACGGGACCGTTAAACGAAAGTGAGTTGGAATGGCTGGACGATATTCTGACCAAATACAACACTGACCACGCCATCCTTGATGTGGCGGAGCTGGACGGTTTATTGACGGCGGTGTTGAGTTCTCCGCAAGAGATTGAACCGGAACAGTGGCTGGTTGCCGTGTGGGGTGGGGCTGACTATGTGCCGCGCTGGGCGTCAGAGAAAGAGATGACGCGCTTTATGAATCTGGCTTTTCAACATATGGCCGATACCGCAGAGCGTCTGAACGAATTCCCGGAGCAGTTTGAGCCGTTATTCGGCTTGCGAGAAGTTGATGGCAGCGAGCTGACGATTGTTGAGGAGTGGTGCTTTGGTTATATGCGGGGCGTGGCACTTTCTGACTGGTCAACGTTGCCCGATTCGTTAAAACCAGCGCTGGAGGCGATTGCGCTGCACGGTACTGAGGAAAACTTCGAGCGGGTAGAAAAGATGTCGCCAGAAGCGTTTGAAGAGAGCGTAGATGCCATTCGACTGGCGGCGCTTGATCTACATGCGTACTGGATGGCGCATCCGCAGGAAAAAGCTGTTCAGCAACCGATCAAAGCAGAAGAGAAACCGGGGCGTAACGATCCTTGCCCGTGCGGTAGTGGTAAGAAATTTAAGCAGTGCTGCCTGCATTAAGAGGCCAAATTGGGTGTCAGCGTTAATTCTGGCACCCAATAAGGAATTTGAGGCTATCTGATCACCCCACTTCTGGTAACAACCCTGCCGCAATCAAAAATTGCACGCCAATCACAGCAATACCACAGAGAAACACCACCACCAGCGCCGGACGACCACCTTTGACCCGGTAACCCGCCTGAGGATTGTGCTTTCTGCTTTGCCAGGTCAACAGCGAAGGGATAATCAATGCCAGTACCGCCAGCGCCACACCGGCGTAACCCAGCGCCATCACAAATCCTCGTGGATAAAACAGTGCAAACGCCAACGGCGGCAGAAACGTAATTGCACCAGTTTGCAACCGTCCACCAACGGTATTTGAACGCTGAAATAAATCAGCCAGATAATCAAATAAGCCTAACGCAACGCCGAGAAATGACGTGGCGAGGGCTAAATCAGCAAATAAATGCACTGCCAGCTCAACATGCGGAGAGGCCACCATTTCGCGTAACGCCTGTAACAGCCCGTTTAATCCAGCATGATTAGCCAGCAATCCCATAAAGGTTGTTGAATCAATGCTGCCAAGCGTCGCCACCTGCCAGAAAATATATGCCACCAGGGGGATCGCACTACCGATTATAAACACCCAGCGTAGCTTACGAATGTTGCCATCCATATAGCTGACAATACTCGGCACGCTACCGTGAAAACCAAACGACGTAAAAATCACCGGGATTGCAGACAGAGCCAGCCCCTGTTGCAACGGCAGGGTTAAAAGATTCACTTTGTGAATATGCGGCAGCAGTAGTACCAGCATTACCACCAGAAAAATAATCTTGGCGCTGAACAGAAAACGGTTAAATAAATCGACCAGTGAAGTTCCGACACAAACCACGCCACCGGCAACAAAAGTGAACAACAGCACGCCAGCGGTTGCCGACATAGAAATACCTGTCCAGTCGCTGATGCTGGAGGCCAACAATTCACCGGCACCGCTGATGTATGCCGCAGTCAGAGCATACATTAAGAACATCATACTGAAGCCCGTCAGCCATTGACCGTAGCGTCCCAGATAGCGTTTTGCCAGCGTGCCAAGACCGGTATCTGCCGGAACATGCTGGTACACCTCCAGCAGTAATAGCGCCGTGTAGCACATCAACGCCCAAAGCCCAATCAACAAGATTAACGTGACGCTAAAACCAACACCTGCCGCAGCCAGCGGCATTGCCAGCATGCCTGCGCCAATTGTGGTTCCCGCCACGATAAAAACACTTCCCAGGGTTCTGTTTTTCACGCTTTCTTCTGTCCTGACGATCTTTATGAGTGATATCTGCGGCGCAGGTTAAGGCATAACGGCTGCTTCGTCAAACCGACGTTACATATGGTGTAAATATAAATGTACAATAAAAGCATTCAGTCCTGCGCTGGCGCAAAGTCTTCATAAGCGGTAATCGCTACGCTAGGCTTTTTTTTGAGGAGGAACGATGGACTCTATTCACGGTCATGAAGTGTTAAATATGATGATTGAATCAGGCGAGCAATATACGCATGCCAGTCTGGAAGCTGCGATTAAAGCGCGTTTTGGTGAACAGGCACGTTTTCACACCTGCTCGGCAGAAGGGATGACTGCGGGAGAGCTGGTAGCGTTTCTGGCAGCAAAAGGCAAATTTATACCTTCGGAAGACGGTTTTTCGACCGATCAGAGTAAGATTTGCCGTCACTGATTTGAAACGGCGGCAGTAAACCTGCCGCCGGAGAGCATTAGTTTTGTGTGTCGAGGGTAGAGAGTTCTTTGTCGATAAAATACAGACCTTCGCCGCTTTTGCCTGCCAGGCTTAATTTATCAATAATCGATTTGAACAGTTTCTCTTCTTCATGCTGCTCAGAAACATACCATTGCAGGAAATTAAATGTTGGGTAGTCCTGATTGGTCATTGCAGCATGAGCCAGTTCGTTAATTTTCTGCGTGATTAATTGTTCGTGTTTATAGGTTTCCTGGAATAATTCATCAAGTGAGGAATATTCAGCAAACGGAGATTCAACGGTATTAATACGCGGTAAGTTGCCGGTATCAGTCAGATAATCAAACAGACGCTGCATATGCGTCATCTCTTCCTGGGCGTGGCGGCGCAGGAACGTGGCAGCACCTTCGAAGGTATGATAGCTGCACCAGGCGCTCATTTGCTGATAAAGCAGTGAAGAGTACAGTTCCAGGTTCATCTGCTCATTAAGTTTTTCAATCATTTCTGGTTTCAGCATGATAGTGCTCCACAAAGGTTATATTTGTTGCTGTGGCGTCACTATAATTTGTTATTTTATTATTTGCAAAAGGTAAAATATAAACATCATTTATTAAAAATACGAATGGGAATAAAACGCATTACCGCTATTTATTTAATCAGCGAAGATCCCCCTCGCTGATTAAAACGTTTAGAGAAAGACAGGGAAGGCGGAATGATGGCACTGATATGACAAAGTGAATTCCGTATTCAAACATAAGGAACCCGCAAAGAGGCTACAGTTGCCTACTGGCTGACCAAAGGGGATCGCGTGGGTATAGCCTTCCTGCTGGCATGCGCGATCGGCGATCCCGCGACTGACATAACGATCGGTATGGGCATGCTGCAAAAAAGCCTGATCATAAACCAACCGAACAATACCTGTTGCCGTGTCAACTTCGCCCACATGAGCCTGGCGAGTAACTGTGCACCCCGCCAGCGTTATTAATGAAAGAGTCAGAATCAGAAGTCTCATGGTCCAGCCAGAAGAGTAAAAGAAAGCACTATTTTACGCGTTACAGCGCTGCGACAATGGCCGGAAAAGACGCCTGGCAGGCGCTATTTCTTGCCATCTGTAGGTGTCAGAAATGGGGGTGCTGCTTTTTGATTATCATTTTTATAACATTAAAAGGGTATTTATGTGATTTGTATCACATAAAGATTGATTTTTGTGATGGTTGTCATATTATAAGTGCAAAGACAATAACACCTGCATAACAAATAGTCGGAGTGCCGCGATGAAACTGCGCAAGATCCTGAAAAGTATGTTCAATAACTATTGCAAGACGTTCAAAGACGTACCACCAGGCAATATGTTCCGATAACAAAAAACCTGCTCCGGCAGGTTTTTTTGTGTCCTGGTGACGGTGGATGTGACTATCGCTGAAGATGTGAAGCCGCTACTATAACGGCTTTCAAAATGCTATCAGGAGTTTACGATGTCCCAGCCGCTGAATGCCGATCAGGAACTGGTTTCTGATGTGGTTGCTTGCCAGTTGGTTATCAAACAAATTCAGGATGTTCTCGATGTAATCGCGCCCGTTGAAGTTCGCGAAAAAATGTCCAGCCAGCTGAAGAATATCGACTTTACTCACCATCCCGCCGCCGCAGACCCGGTCACCATGCGGGCAATCCAAAAAGCCATCGCGCTGATTGAACTCAAGTTTACCCCACAGGGCGAATCCCATTAAAAAACCGCTGCTTCAAAAAGATGAGGCAGCGGTTTCTCAAAAACTTCATCGGCGCAATTGCATTAGCGCCGATGACGATCAATGCAGCTGATGCGACACGACATTCAGAACATGTTGGTCAGTCTGCACAGGGCACATACCAGCAAGTTTCGCACTGCGCACTTCATCAAGAATGGTTTGCAGCAACAGGCCATCATGCTGCTGTTCTTTTTCCAGATCGCGCAGGAAATTGACGGTTGAATCATCATTCAGTTCTTTAGCTTCATCGGCTAACTGTGCCAGCGTGCTTGAACGTTGCTCGTATTCTTCCATCGTTTTTTGGAAAAGTTCTTCCAGTGAGTTCAGTTTTTCACCGGGAACATCAATGGCTTTAACGATGGGAGTAGCGCCGACACTCTTCATAAAGTTAAACATGCGCATCATTTGGGTCACGTTACTCTGTGCCTGGGCGCGAAGGAAAGTGGCGGTGCCGTTCAGACTCTGTTCAGAACACCAGTTACTCAGGTGAAGGTAGAGATTGGATGCGTAAAACTCGCGGTTCATTTGAGAGTTGAGTTTGAGAAGCATTCCAGCGGTTGCCATACCTAATATCCTTATATCCAGAAGTGGAGAGGTGCAAGATAAATCAAAACACCATAATTACTGTTTGCAGAATAATTCCTTTCTGCCGGTCCGAAATGTGATCGTGGAGTCAATTCTGACGATGATCTGAAATAAGAATAACGTCTGAATGGGTATAAGAAAATGCTTAAATCATCAAGTTTATATATTTTTACATTTCATTGATGAAATCAATGTAACTGCAATGAATTTTAATGATAGTGCTTTTTGTATCTTGTTGATATTAATCGGTGAATTTGAATTCATGATGAAGCAATGATTTTTTAAAACGTTTTTTCATTTTTGCGATATGGCTCTCAGTATACGTGTTCTGTTAATTAATGAACACGGTGATAATTAATGGCGAAATGAATGACGCGCTTTTTCCACATCTTTGAGTTGCGGTTATTACACCATTGCAAAAACTCAACGCCAGGTAATGTGGCCTATTGACTGGTTAAAAAAAAGACATCCCGCTGGGTACCAAAGACAACAAGGATTTCCAGGCTAATCTTATGGATTAATCTGCTGTGCACTAGACAATTTGTCAGACAAATTGGCTTTTCCTTATGTCTTTTCCCGCTAAATTTATGCACGTTCTCACTGTAATTCTGCGATGTGATATTGCTCTCCTATGGAGAATTAATTTCTCGCTAAAACTATGTCAACACGGTCACTTATCTTTTAGTTAAAAGGTAATGCTTTGTTTTCCGATTAATTTAACGAATGTCATTCGTTTTTGCCCTACACAAAACGACACTAAAGCTGGAGAGAACCATGCACAAATTTACTAAAGCCCTGGCAGCCATTGGTCTGGCAGCCGTTATGTCACAATCCGCTATGGCGGAGAACCTGAAGCTCGGTTTTCTGGTGAAGCAACCGGAAGAGCCGTGGTTCCAGACCGAATGGAAGTTTGCCGATAAAGCCGGGAAGGATTTAGGGTTTGAGGTTATTAAGATTGCCGTGCCGGATGGCGAAAAAACATTGAACGCGATCGACAGCCTGGCTGCCAGTGGCGCAAAAGGTTTCGTTATTTGTACTCCGGACCCCAAACTCGGCTCTGCCATCGTCGCGAAAGCGCGTGGCTACGATATGAAAGTCATTGCCGTGGATGACCAGTTTGTTAACGCCAAAGGTAAGCCAATGGATACCGTTCCGCTGGTGATGATGGCGGCGACTAAAATTGGCGAACGTCAGGGCCAGGAACTGTATAAAGAGATGCAGAAACGTGGCTGGGATGTCAAAGAAAGCGCGGTGATGGCGATTACCGCCAACGAACTGGATACCGCCCGCCGCCGTACTACGGGATCTATGGATGCGCTGAAAGCGGCCGGATTCCCGGAAAAACAAATTTATCAGGTACCTACCAAATCTAACGACATCCCGGGGGCATTTGACGCTGCCAACTCAATGCTGGTTCAACATCCGGAAGTTAAACATTGGCTGATCGTCGGTATGAACGACAGCACCGTGCTGGGCGGCGTACGCGCGACGGAAGGTCAGGGCTTTAAAGCGGCCGATATCATCGGCATTGGCATTAACGGTGTGGATGCGGTGAGCGAACTGTCTAAAGCACAGGCAACCGGCTTCTACGGTTCCCTGCTGCCAAGCCCGGACGTACATGGCTATAAATCCAGCGAAATGCTTTACAACTGGGTAGCAAAAGACGTTGAACCGCCAAAATTTACCGAAGTTACCGACGTGGTACTGATCACGCGTGACAACTTTAAAGAAGAACTGGAGAAAAAAGGTTTAGGCGGTAAGTAATTTGCCGGAAAAATTCCCCTCTGCATGATGCAGAGGGGGTGTGAACGACCAGTGATTCACGGAGACGTTATGCAACAGTCTACCCCGTATCTCTCATTTCGCGGCATCGGTAAAACATTTCCCGGCGTTAAGGCGCTGACGGATATTAGTTTTGATTGCTATGCCGGTCAGGTTCATGCGTTGATGGGTGAAAATGGCGCAGGAAAATCAACTCTCTTAAAAATCCTCAGCGGCAACTATGCGCCAACCACGGGTTCTGTAGTGATTAATGGGCAGGAAATGTCCTTTTCCGACACGACCGCAGCACTTAATGCGGGTGTGGCGATTATTTACCAGGAACTGCATCTCGTGCCGGAAATGACCGTCGCGGAAAACATCTATCTCGGCCAGCTGCCGCATAAAGGCGGCATTGTGAATCGCTCATTGCTGAATTATGAGGCGGGTTTACAACTTAAACATCTTGGTATGGATATTGACCCGGACACGCCGCTGAAATATCTCTCCATTGGTCAGTGGCAGATGGTTGAAATCGCCAAGGCGCTGGCGCGTAACGCCAAAATTATCGCCTTTGATGAGCCAACCAGCTCCCTTTCTGCCCGCGAAATCGACAATCTTTTCCGCGTTATTCGTGAACTGCGAAAAGAGGGGCGGGTGATCTTATACGTTTCTCACCGTATGGAAGAAATATTTGCCCTCAGCGATGCCATCACCGTCTTTAAAGATGGACGTTATGTCAAAACCTTTACCGATATGCAGCAGGTTGACCACGACGCGCTGGTGCAGGCGATGGTCGGGCGCGACATTGGCGATATCTACGGCTGGCAACCTCGTAGTTATGGCGAGGAGCGCCTGCGTCTTGATGCTGTGAAAGCACCAGGCGTGCGTACGCCAATAAGTCTGGCGGTTCGCAGTGGTGAAATTGTCGGTCTGTTTGGTCTGGTAGGAGCGGGGCGTAGCGAATTAATGAAAGGCTTGTTTGGCGGGACGCAAATCACCGCCGGTCAGGTTTATATCGACCAACAGCCGATCGATATTCGTAAACCGAGCCACGCCATTGCCGCAGGCATGATGCTCTGCCCGGAAGATCGCAAAGCGGAAGGCATTATTCCCGTGCACTCCGTTCGCGACAATATCAACATCAGTGCCAGACGTAAACATGTGCTCGGCGGTTGTGTAATCAACAACGGTTGGGAAGAAAACAATGCCGATCACCACATTCGTTCGCTCAACATCAAAACGCCGGGCGCTGAGCAACTGATCATGAATCTCTCAGGCGGAAATCAGCAAAAAGCCATTCTGGGCCGCTGGTTATCGGAAGAGATGAAGGTCATTTTGCTGGATGAACCTACGCGCGGCATTGATGTTGGTGCTAAGCATGAAATTTACAACGTGATTTATGCGCTGGCGGCGCAGGGTGTGGCGGTGCTGTTTGCCTCCAGCGACTTACCTGAAGTCCTCGGCGTTGCCGACCGGATTGTGGTGATGCGGGAAGGTGAAATCGCCGGTGAATTGTTACACGAGCAGGCAGATGAGCGTCAGGCACTGAGCCTTGCGATGCCTAAAGTCAGCCAGGCAGTTGCCTGAGTAAGGAGAGTATGATGTCTTCTGTTTCTACATCGGGGTCTGGCGCACCTAAGTCGTCATTCAGCTTCGGGCGTATCTGGGATCAGTACGGCATGCTGGTGGTGTTTGCGGTGCTCTTTATCGCCTGTGCCATTTTTGTCCCAAATTTTGCCACCTTCATTAATATGAAAGGGTTGGGCCTGGCAATTTCCATGTCGGGGATGGTGGCGTGTGGCATGTTGTTCTGCCTTGCTTCCGGTGACTTTGACCTTTCTGTCGCCTCCGTAATTGCCTGTGCGGGTGTCACCACGGCGGTGGTTATCAACCTGACTGAAAGCCTGTGGATTGGCGTGGCAGCGGGGTTGCTGCTTGGCATTCTCTGTGGCCTGGTCAATGGCTTTGTTATCGCCAAACTGAAAATAAATGCTCTGATCACAACACTGGCAACGATGCAGATTGTTCGAGGTCTGGCGTACATCATTTCAGACGGTAAAGCGGTCGGTATCGAAGATGAAAGCTTCTTTGCCCTTGGTTACGCTAACTGGTTCGGTCTGCCTGCGCCAATCTGGCTCACCGTCGCGTGTCTGATTATCTTTGGTTTGTTGCTGAATAAAACCACCTTTGGTCGTAACACCCTGGCGATTGGCGGGAACGAAGAGGCTGCGCGTCTGGCGGGTGTACCGGTTGTTCGCACCAAAATTATTATCTTTGTTCTCTCTGGCCTGGTATCTGCGATAGCCGGAATTATTCTGGCTTCACGTATGACCAGTGGGCAGCCAATGACGTCGATTGGTTATGAGCTTATTGTTATCTCCGCCTGCGTTTTAGGTGGCGTTTCTCTGAAAGGTGGCATCGGAAAAATCTCATATGTGGTGGCGGGTATCTTAATTTTAGGCACCGTGGAAAACGCCATGAACCTGCTTAATATTTCTCCTTTCGCGCAGTACGTGGTTCGCGGCTTAATCCTGCTGGCAGCGGTGATCTTCGACCGTTACAAGCAAAAAGCGAAACGCACTGTCTGATGCTTTTTTCCACAACAATTTAACGTTTTTTCCCACCACAGCCAGCCGCCACAACGGTTGGCTGTTCTTCATTGCAAATGGCGACCCCCGTCACACTGTCTATACTTACATGTCTGTAAAGCGCGTTCTGCGCAAAACAATAAGAAAAGAGAAGGAGGAGAGCCGGGTGACAGAACCGTTAACCGAAACCCCTGAACTATCCGCGAAATATGCCTGGTTTTTTGATCTTGATGGAACGCTGGCGGAAATCAAACCGCATCCCGATCAGGTCGTCGTGCCTGACAATATTCTGCAAGGACTACAGCTACTGGCAACCGCAAGTGATGGTGCATTGGCATTGATATCAGGGCGCTCAATGGTGGAGCTTGACGCACTGGCAAAACCTTATCGCTTCCCGTTAGCGGGCGTGCATGGGGCGGAGCGCCGTGACATCAATGGTAAAACACATATCGTTCATCTGCCGGATGCGATTGCGCGTGATATTAGCGTGCAACTGCATACAGTCATCGCTCAGTATCCCGGCGCGGAGCTGGAGGCGAAAGGGATGGCTTTTGCGCTGCATTATCGTCAGGCTCCGCAGCATGAAGACGCATTAATGACATTAGCGCAACGTATTACTCAGATCTGGCCACAAATGGCGTTACAGCAGGGAAAGTGTGTTGTCGAGATCAAACCGAGAGGTACCAGTAAAGGTGAGGCAATTGCAGCTTTTATGCAGGAAGCTCCCTTTATCGGGCGAACGCCCGTATTTCTGGGCGATGATTTAACCGATGAATCTGGCTTCGCAGTCGTTAACCGACTGGGCGGAATGTCAGTAAAAATTGGCACAGGTGCAACTCAGGCATCATGGCGACTGGCGGGTGTGCCGGATGTCTGGAGCTGGCTTGAAATGATAACCACCGCATTACAACAAAAAAGAGAAAATAACAGGAGTGATGACTATGAGTCGTTTAGTCGTAGTATCTAACCGGATTGCACCACCAGACGAGCACGCCGCCAGTGCCGGTGGCCTTGCCGTTGGCATACTGGGGGCACTGAAAGCCGCAGGCGGACTGTGGTTTGGCTGGAGTGGTGAAACAGGGAATGAGGATCAGCCGCTAAAAAAGGTGAAAAAAGGTAACATTACGTGGGCCTCTTTTAACCTCAGCGAACAGGACCTTGACGAATACTACAACCAATTCTCCAATGCCGTTCTCTGGCCCGCTTTTCATTATCGGCTCGATCTGGTGCAATTTCAGCGTCCTGCCTGGGACGGCTATCTACGCGTAAATGCGTTGCTGGCAGATAAATTACTGCCGCTGTTGCAAGACGATGACATTATCTGGATCCACGATTATCACCTGTTGCCATTTGCGCATGAATTACGCAAACGGGGAGTGAATAATCGCATTGGTTTCTTTCTGCATATTCCTTTCCCGACACCGGAAATCTTCAACGCGCTGCCGACATATGACACCTTGCTTGAACAGCTTTGTGATTATGATTTGCTGGGTTTCCAGACAGAAAACGATCGTCTGGCGTTCCTGGATTGTCTTTCTAACCTGACCCGCGTCACGACACGTAGCGCAAAAAGCCATACAGCCTGGGGCAAAGCATTTCGAACAGAAGTCTACCCGATCGGCATTGAACCGAAAGAAATAGCCAAACAGGCTGCCGGGCCACTGCCGCCAAAACTGGCGCAACTTAAAGCGGAACTGAAAAACGTACAAAATATCTTTTCTGTCGAACGGCTGGATTATTCCAAAGGTTTGCCAGAGCGTTTTCTCGCCTATGAAGCGTTGCTGGAAAAATATCCGCAGCATCATGGTAAAATTCGTTATACCCAGATTGCACCAACGTCGCGTGGTGATGTGCAAGCCTATCAGGATATTCGTCATCAGCTCGAAAATGAAGCTGGACGAATTAATGGTAAATACGGGCAATTAGGCTGGACGCCGCTTTATTATTTGAATCAGCATTTTGACCGTAAATTACTGATGAAAATATTCCGCTACTCTGACGTGGGCTTAGTGACGCCACTGCGTGACGGGATGAACCTGGTAGCAAAAGAGTATGTTGCTGCTCAGGACCCAGCCAACCCGGGCGTTCTTGTTCTTTCGCAATTTGCGGGAGCGGCAAACGAGTTAACGTCGGCGTTAATTGTTAACCCCTACGATCGTGACGAAGTTGCAGCTGCGCTGGATCGTGCATTGACTATGTCGCTGGCGGAACGTATTTCCCGTCATGCAGAAATGCTGGACGTTATCGTGAAAAACGATATTAACCACTGGCAGGAGTGCTTCATTAGCGACCTAAAGCAGATAGTTCCGCGAAGCGCGGAAAGCCAGCAGCGCGATAAAGTTGCTACCTTTCCAAAGCTTGCGTAGGAGCGGTTAATCACCCGTAAGTGGAACTAACAGCACATCGACCTCACTTGAGGCAATCACTCTTTTCGCCGAGCAGGATGCTCGCGAAAAGAAACTGTGATTGTGATTACCGCAAATCACCAAATCGAAATGATGTTTGTGACATACTTCCAGAATATGTTCGCTTAACTCACCGTAGGCAATAAACGTCTTGTCAACGGGATACCCCGCATCCTGAATTAACTTATCAAGAAAGCTTTGCGTTTCTTCCTGCATCACGCTGCGTAAATCTTCAAGCATCGGCGCGGCTAATTGATTGTACATTTCCGGGTCGGAAGCGAGAGTAATTAAACTGATGTGTCCCTTTACTGGCCTGGCGATAGATACCGCTTTTGCCAGCAGTTGCTGACTTTCCGGTGTAACCGCAACAGCGACAAGAATATTGCTATAGCTCATAACCTGTTCCTTATTCTGTGAACTTCAGGTGACATTAAAGCTTTACTCCTAATGGAGAAACGACGCAATCCCAACTCGGTCAAACAGGTAAATATTAGTCTGATTATTAGTAAAGACAATTAATCAATCACTCCCGGTGATCATATAATTTCAAATGTAATTATAAGAAAATAGTGTACTGATTCTCCGCATTAAACAAGTGGTTAATATATGTAAAACATTTCATTAACATTAAGTTGATTGTTGCCTTTCTTTGTATTTAATTAGTTTGTTGTGCGGTAAGTGTCTGTTTAAAAATAGCTTATCTGGTATTGCATGAAAGTGATTATTTATAGCAGATGATTATTTACGGTGAGTTATTTTAACTGTGCGCAACATCCCATTTCGATTATTCCTGTTTCATTTTTGCTTGCTAGCGTAGCGAAAAACTTTTTAACAGATTGAAATACACCCAAAACAAAAGTATGACTTATACATTTATGTTAAGTAATTGAGTGTTTTGTGTGATCTGCATCACACATTATTGAAAATCGCAGCCCCCCTCCGTTGTATGTGCGTGTAGTGACGAGTACAGTTGCGTCGATTTAGGAAAAATCTTAGATAAGTGTAAAGACCCATTTCTATTTGTAAGGACATATTAAACCAAAAAGGTGGTTCTGCTTATTGCAGCTTATCGCAACTATTCTAATGCTAATTATTTTTTACCGGGGCTTCCCGGCGACATCACGGGGTGCGGTGAAACCGCATAAAAATAAAGTTGGTTATTCTGGGTGGGAATAATGCATACCTCCGAGTTGCTGAAACACATTTATGACATCAACTTGTCATATTTACTACTTGCACAGCGTTTGATTGTTCAGGACAAAGCGTCCGCTATGTTTCGTCTCGGCATAAATGAAGAAATGGCGACAACGTTAGCGGCACTGACTCTTCCGCAAATGGTTAAGCTGGCAGAAACCAATCAACTGGTTTGTCACTTCCGTTTTGACAGCCACCAGACGATTACTCAGTTGACGCAAGATTCCCGCGTTGACGATCTCCAGCAAATTCATACCGGCATCATGCTCTCAACACGCTTGCTGAATGATGTTAATCAGCCTGAAGAAGCGCTGCGCAAGAAAAGGGCCTGATCATGAGTGAAAAAAGCATTGTTCAGGAAGCGCGGGATATTCAGCTGGCAATGGAATTGATCACCCTGGGCGCTCGTTTGCAGATGCTGGAAAGCGAAACACAGTTAAGTCGCGGACGCCTGATAAAACTTTATAAAGAACTGCGCGGAAGCCCACCGCCGAAAGGCATGCTGCCATTCTCAACCGACTGGTTTATGACCTGGGAACAAAACGTTCATGCTTCGATGTTCTGTAATGCATGGCAGTTTTTACTGAAAACCGGTTTGTGTAATGGCGTCGATGCGGTGATCAAAGCCTACCGTTTATACCTTGAACAGTGCCCACAAGCAGAAGAAGGACCACTGCTGGCATTAACCCGTGCCTGGACATTGGTGCGGTTTGTTGAAAGTGGATTACTGCAACTTTCCAGCTGCAACTGCTGCGGCGGCAATTTTATTACCCACGCTCACCAGCCTGTTGGCAGCTTTGCCTGCAGCTTATGTCAACCGCCATCCCGGGCAGTAAAAAGACGTAAACTTTCCCAGAATCCTGCCGATATTATCCCACAACTGCTGGATGAACAGAGAGTACAGGCTGTTTAACTGATACGGTGAGGCGCAACATTCCAGCAGCGGTAACGACGTACCGCTGCTTTTTTTTGCCCCAATCGCGCGTTAACGCCTGACGACTGAACATCCTGTCATGGTCAACAGTGGAAGGATGATGTCGTGCTTATCTTATTAGGTTACCTGGTTGTTCTCGGTACAGTTTTCGGCGGTTATTTGATGACCGGTGGAAGCCTTGGAGCACTCTATCAACCCGCTGAACTGGTGATTATTGCCGGTGCAGGGATTGGGTCGTTTATCGTCGGCAATAATGGCAAAGCGATTAAAGGCACGCTGAAGGCGCTGCCGTTGCTGTTTCGTCGCTCCAAATACACCAAAGCAATGTATATGGATCTGCTGGCTCTGCTTTATCGGTTGATGGCGAAATCGCGGCAGATGGGGATGTTTTCGCTGGAACGTGATATTGAAAATCCCCGTGAGAGCGAGATCTTCGCCAGCTACCCACGCATCCTCGCGGATAGCGTCATGCTTGATTTTATCGTCGATTATCTGCGTCTGATTATCAGCGGTCATATGAACACCTTCGAAATCGAAGCCCTGATGGATGAAGAGATTGAGACGCACGAAAGCGAGGCAGAAGTCCCGGCGAACAGTCTGGCGCTGGTCGGGGACTCACTTCCGGCGTTTGGTATTGTCGCGGCTGTAATGGGGGTCGTTCACGCGTTAGGTTCAGCCGATCGTCCTGCCGCCGAGCTGGGTGCGCTTATCGCACATGCGATGGTGGGGACTTTCCTCGGCATTTTATTGGCTTACGGATTTATTTCCCCATTAGCGAGTGTTTTACGTCAGAAAAGCGCCGAAACCAGCAAAATGATGCAGTGCGTCAAAGTCACTCTGCTTTCTAATCTGAACGGTTACGCACCGCCTATCGCCGTTGAGTTTGGTCGCAAAACGCTCTATTCCAGCGAACGTCCGTCGTTTATTGAACTGGAAGAGCATGTGCGTGCGGTGAAAAATCCGCAACAACAGACGACAACCGAGGAAGCATGAAGAATCAAGCGCATCCGATTATTGTCGTCAAACGACGCAAAGCCAAAAGCCACGGGGCAGCACATGGATCGTGGAAGATTGCTTATGCCGACTTTATGACTGCGATGATGGCCTTTTTTCTGGTGATGTGGCTGATCTCCATCTCCAGCCCAAAAGAGCTGATTCAGATTGCGGAGTACTTCCGGACTCCACTGGCGACTGCGGTTACGGGCGGCGATCGCATTTCTAATAGTGAAAGCCCAATTCCCGGCGGTGGTGATGATTACACCCAAAGCCAGGGGGAAGTGAATAAGCAGCCGAACATCGAAGAGCTGAAAAAACGCATGGAGCAAAGTCGATTGCGGAAATTGCGGGGTGATCTCGACCAGTTGATAGAGTCCGATCCGAAACTGCGGGCGTTGCGTCCACATCTCAAAATCGATCTGGTCCAGGAAGGTCTACGTATTCAGATCATCGATAGCCAGAATCGCCCGATGTTTAGAACCGGCAGTGCCGATGTCGAACCCTATATGCGCGACATTCTGCGCGCCATCGCGCCTGTACTGAACGGTATTCCCAACCGTATTAGCCTTTCAGGTCATACCGATGATTTTCCCTACGCCAGCGGTGAGAAAGGTTACAGCAACTGGGAGCTTTCTGCCGATCGGGCCAATGCATCCCGCCGCGAACTGATGGTCGGCGGGTTGGATAGCGGCAAAGTGTTACGTGTTGTCGGCATGGCGGCAACGATGCGCTTAAGCGATCGCGGACCTGATGATGCCGTCAACCGTCGCATCAGCCTGCTGGTACTGAACAAACAAGCCGAACAGGCCATTTTGCATGAAAACGCCGAAAGCCAGAATGAGCCAGTAAGCGCCCTGGAAAAACCTGAGGTTGCACCACAGGTCAGTGTTCCCACAATGCCATCAGCCGAACCGAGGTGACAGCGTGAGCATGGATATAAGCGATTTTTATCAGACATTTTTTGATGAAGCGGACGAACTGTTGGCTGACATGGAGCAGCATCTGCTGGTTTTGCAGCCGGAAGCGCCAGATGCCGAACAATTGAATGCCATCTTTCGGGCTGCCCACTCGATCAAAGGAGGGGCAGGAACTTTTGGCTTCAGCGTTTTGCAGGAAACCACGCATCTGATGGAAAACCTGCTCGATGAAGCCAGACGAGGTGAGATGCAACTCAACACCGACATTATCAATCTGTTTTTGGAAACGAAGGACATCATGCAAGAACAGCTCGACGCTTATAAACAGTCGCAAGAGCCGGATGCCGCCAGCTTCGATTATATCTGCCAGGCCTTGCGTCAACTGGCATTAGAAGCGAAAGGCGAAACGCCATCCGCAGTGACCCGATTAAGTGTGGTTGCCAAAAGTGAACCGCAAGATGAGCAGAGTCGCAGTCAGTCGCCGCGACGAATTATCCTTTCGCGCCTGAAGGCCGGGGAAGTCGACCTGCTGGAAGAAGAACTGGGACATCTGACAACGTTAACTGACGTGGTGAAAGGGGCGGATTCGCTCTCGGCAATATTACCGGGCGACATTGCCGAAGATGACATCACAGCGGTACTCTGTTTTGTGATTGAAGCCGATCAGATTACTTTTGAAACAGTAGAAGTCTCGCCAAAAATATCCACCCCACCAGTGCTTAAACTGGCAGCCGAACAAGCGCCAACCGGCCGCGTGGAGCGGGAAAAAACGACGCGCAGCAATGAATCCACCAGCATCCGTGTAGCGGTAGAAAAGGTTGATCAATTAATTAACCTCGTCGGCGAGCTGGTCATCACCCAGTCCATGCTTGCCCAGCGCTCCAGTGAACTGGACCCGGTTAATCATGGTGATTTGATTACCAGCATGGGGCAGTTACAACGTAACGCTCGTGATTTGCAAGAATCAGTGATGTCGATTCGTATGATGCCGATGGAATATGTCTTTAGTCGCTATCCCCGGCTGGTGCGTGATCTGGCGGGAAAACTCGGCAAGCAGGTAGAACTGACGCTGGTGGGCAGTTCTACTGAACTCGACAAGAGCCTGATAGAACGCATTATCGACCCGCTGACCCACCTGGTACGCAATAGCCTCGATCACGGTATTGAACTGCCAGAAAAACGGCTCGCCGCAGGTAAAAACAGCGTCGGAAATTTAATTCTTTCTGCCGAACATCAGGGCGGCAACATTTGCATTGAAGTGACCGACGATGGTGCAGGGCTAAACCGTGAGCGAATTCTGGCAAAAGCGGCCTCGCAAGGTTTGACTGTAAGCGAAAACATGAGCGACGACGAAGTCGCGATGCTGATATTTGCACCTGGCTTCTCCACGGCAGAGCAGGTCACCGACGTCTCCGGGCGCGGCGTCGGCATGGACGTCGTTAAACGTAATATCCAGGAGATGGGCGGTCATGTCGAAATCCAGTCGAAGCAGGGTACTGGCACGACGATCCGCATTTTACTGCCGCTGACGCTGGCCATCCTCGACGGCATGTCCGTACGCGTTGCGGATGAAGTTTTCATTCTGCCGCTGAATGCTGTCATGGAATCACTGCAACCCCGTGAAGCCGATCTGCATCCACTGGCAGGCGGCGAGCGGGTGCTGGAAGTGCGGGGTGAATATCTGCCCATCGTCGAACTGTGGAAAGTGTTCAACGTCGCGGGCGCGAAAACCGAAGCTACCCAGGGAATTGTGGTGATCTTACAAAGTGGCGGTCGCCGCTACGCCTTGCTGGTGGATCAATTAATTGGTCAACACCAGGTTGTGGTTAAAAACCTGGAAAGTAACTATCGCAAAGTCCCCGGCATTTCTGCTGCGACCATTCTTGGCGACGGCAGCGTGGCACTGATTGTTGATGTCTCCGCCTTGCAGGCGATAAACCGCGAACAACGTATGGCGAACACCGCCGCCTGAATGAGTAAAAAGGTAACAATATGACCGGTATGACGAATGTAACAAAGCTGGCCAGCGAGCCGTCAGGCCAGGAATTTCTGGTATTTACCCTTGGTGATGAAGAGTACGGTATTGATATTCTGAAAGTGCAGGAGATCCGTGGCTACGATCAGGTGACACGGATTGCGAACACGCCAGCGTTTATCAAAGGCGTCACGAATCTGCGCGGCGTTATTGTGCCGATTGTTGACTTACGAATTAAGTTCAGCCAGGTGGATGTGGACTATAACGACAACACGGTAGTTATCGTCCTGAATCTCGGACAGCGGGTGGTCGGCATCGTGGTTGACGGCGTCTCAGACGTGCTTTCATTGACGGCGGAGCAAATTCGTCCGGCACCGGAATTTGCCGTGACGCTTTCAACCGAATATCTCACAGGACTGGGCGCACTGGGCGACCGGATGTTGATTCTGGTGAACATCGAAAAACTGCTGAACAGCGAAGAGATGGCGCTGTTAGATAGCGCGGCGTCAGAAGTGGCGTAATTCTCCCGATTTCCTCAATTGAAATGAACCCGATGATCTGCGCATCGGGTTTTTTATTTCAATTTCGCGGCGGGTGGCATCAGCAATAAAGTTTCCCCCTTCCTTGCCGATAACGAGATCAACTTGTTTTCAGGAAGGTGCCTTATGATTAACCGTATCCGCGTAGTCACGCTGTTGGTAATGGTGCTGGGGGTATTTGCACTGTTACAGCTTATTTCCGGCAGTCTGTTTTTTTCTTCCCTTCACCATAGCCAGAAGAGCTTTGTGGTTTCCAATCAATTACGGGAACAGCAGGGCGAGCTGACGTCAACCTGGGATTTAATGCTGCAAACGCGCATTAACCTGAGTCGTTCAGCGGTGCGGATGATGATGGATTCATCCAATCAGCAAAGTAATGCCAAAGTTGAATTGCTCGATAGCGCCAGGAAAACATTGGCCCAGGCCGCGACGCATTATAAAAAATTCAAAAGCATGGCACCGTTACCTGAAATGGTCGCTACCAGTCGTAATATTGATGAAAAATATAAAAACTATCACACAGCGTTAACTGAACTGATTGATTATCTTGATTATGGCAATACTGGAGCTTATTTCGCTCAGCCAACCCAGGGAATGCAAAATGCAATGGGCGAAGCGTTTGCTCAGTACGCCCTCAGCAGTGAAAAACTGTATCGCGATATCGTCACTGACAACGCAGATGATTACCGATTTGCCCAGTGGCAACTGGCGGTTATCGCGCTGGTGGTGATATTGATTCTGCTGGTGGCGTGGTACGGCATTCGCCGTATGTTGCTTACACCGCTGGCAAAAATTATTGCTCACATTCGCGAAATCGCCGGTGGTAACCTGGCGAATACCCTGACCATTGACGGGCGCAGTGAAATGGGCGACCTGGCGCAGAGCGTTTCACATATGCAACGCTCTTTGACTGACACCGTCACTCATGTGCGTGAAGGTTCAGATGCCATCTATGCCGGTACCCGTGAAATTGCGGCGGGCAACACCGATCTTTCCTCCCGTACGGAACAGCAGGCATCCGCGCTGGAAGAAACTGCCGCCAGCATGGAGCAGCTCACCGCGACAGTGAAGCAAAACGCCGATAACGCCCGCCAGGCCTCGCAACTGGCGCAAAGTGCCTCCGACACCGCCCAGCACGGCGGCAAAGTGGTGGATGGCGTAGTGAAAACGATGCATGAGATCGCCGATAGTTCGAAGAAAATTGCCGACATTATCAGCGTTATCGACGGTATTGCCTTCCAGACTAATATACTCGCGCTGAATGCCGCTGTTGAAGCCGCGCGAGCGGGTGAACAGGGCCGTGGTTTTGCCGTGGTGGCGGGCGAAGTGCGTAATCTTGCCAGTCGCAGCGCCCAGGCGGCAAAAGAGATCAAAGCCCTCATTGAAGACTCCGTCTCGCGCGTTGATACCGGTTCGGTGCTGGTCGAAAGCGCCGGGGAAACAATGAACAATATCGTCAATGCTGTCACTCGCGTGACTGACATTATGGGCGAGATTGCATCGGCATCGGATGAACAGAGCCGTGGCATCGATCAAGTCGCATTGGCGGTTTCGGAAATGGATCGCGTCACGCAACAGAACGCATCGCTGGTGCAGGAATCAGCTGCCGCCGCAGCTGCGCTGGAAGAACAGGCGAGTCGTTTAACGCAAGCGGTTTCCGCGTTCCGTCTGGCAGCCAGCCCACTCACCAATAAACCGCAAACACCATCCCGTCCTGCCAGTGAGCAACCACCGGCACAGCCACGACTGCGAATTACTGAACAAGATCCAAACTGGGAAACATTTTGACGAGTATTTACTAACGCGGTCATTGCCGCCTGATGGGGAGCGTTGATGTTTAATCGTATTCGAATTTCGACCACGCTGTTTTTAATTTTGATTCTCTGCGGGATCTTGCAGATTGGCAGTAACGGCATGTCTTTTTGGGCATTTCGCGACGATGTGCAACGACTGAATCAGGTCGAGCAGAGCAATCAGCAACGTGCGGCTTTAGCGCAAACTCGGGCGGTAATGTTACAGGCCAGTACCGCGCTGAACAAAGCGGGCACTCTGACGGCGCTTAGCTATCCGGCGGATGACATTAAAACGTTGATGACGACGGCGCGCGCCAGTCTGACGCAATCCACCACGCTGTTTAAAAGTTTTATGGCGATGACTGCGGGCAACGAGCACGTCAGGGCGTTGCAAAAAGAGACGGAGAAAAGTTTTGCCCGCTGGCACAACGATCTCGAACATCAGGCGACCTGGCTTGAAAGTAATCAACTTTCGGATTTCCTCTCAGCGCCGGTGCAGGAATCACAAAATGCGTTTGACGTTAACTTTGAGGTCTGGCAGCAGGAGATCAACCATGTGCTGGAAGGTGCCAGTGCGCAAAGCCAGCGTAACTATCACATTTCGGCGCTGGTGTTTATCAGCATGATTATTGTTGCAGCGCTCTACATCAGCAGTGCGCTGTGGTGGACGCGCAAGATGATTGTTCAACCACTGGCCATCATCGGTAGCCATTTTGACAGCATTGCTGCGGGTAATCTGGCGCGTCCGATTGCGGTATATGGTCGCAATGAGATCACCGCCATTTTTGCCAGTCTGAAGACCATGCAGCAGGCTTTGCGTGGGACGGTAAGTGATGTGCGTAAGGGAAGCCAGGAGATGCACATTGGTATCGCGGAGATTGTCGCAGGCAATAACGATCTCTCAAGTCGCACCGAACAGCAGGCGGCATCGCTGGCACAAACGGCCGCCAGTATGGAGCAATTAACCGCCACGGTAGGGCAAAACGCCGATAACGCACGACAGGCGTCGGAACTGGCAAAAAATGCCGCGACAACGGCGCAGGCGGGCGGTGTTCAGGTCAGTACCATGACTCACACCATGCAGGAGATCGCCACCAGTTCGCAAAAAATTGGCGACATTATCAGCGTTATCGACGGCATTGCTTTCCAGACCAATATTCTGGCCCTGAATGCGGCAGTGGAAGCGGCTCGCGCCGGAGAGCAGGGGCGTGGTTTTGCGGTCGTGGCAGGTGAAGTGCGCAATCTTGCCAGCCGTAGCGCCCAGGCAGCAAAAGAGATCAAAGGGCTGATCGAAGAGTCAGTCAATCGTGTCCAGCAGGGTTCGAAACTGGTGAATAACGCCGCCGGGACCATGACCGATATTGTCAGTTCGGTGACCCGCGTGAACGACATTATGGGAGAAATTGCTTCGGCCTCGGAAGAACAACGGCGGGGGATTGAGCAGGTTGCACAGGCTGTCAGCCAGATGGATCAGGTGACACAGCAGAACGCCTCCCTGGTAGAAGAAGCGGCGGTGGCAACGGAACAACTGGCGAATCAGGCCGACCATCTTTCGTCGCGCGTGGCGGTATTTACCCTTGAAGAGCATGAAGTAGCACGACATGAGTCGGCGCAGTTACAAATTGCGCCAGTGGTATCCTGAAGTGATTGAGAAGGCGCTATGACTTCATCTCTGCCCTGTGGGCAAACGTCTTTATTGTTACAGATGACCGAGCGCCTGGCGCTTTCCGACGCGCATTTTCGGCGGATAAGTCAATTGATCTATCAACGAGCCGGGATCGTCCTGGCCGACCATAAACGCGACATGGTTTACAACCGACTGGTTCGTCGTTTGCGTTCGCTGGGACTGACGGATTTCGGCCATTACCTGAACTTGCTGGAATCTAATCAGCACAGCGGTGAGTGGCAGGCGTTTATCAATTCGCTGACCACGAATCTGACGGCATTTTTCCGTGAGGCACACCATTTCCCTCTGCTCGCGGATCACGCACGTCGCCGTTTTGGCGAGTATCGCGTATGGAGCGCGGCGGCTTCGACCGGCGAAGAGCCGTACAGCATTGCGATGACGCTGGCTGAAACATTGGGCACCGTGCCCGGACGCTGGAAAGTGTTTGCCAGCGATATCGACACCGAAGTGCTGGAAAAAGCCAGAAGCGGTATTTATCGCCATGAAGAGTTGAAAAACCTGACGCCGCAGCAACTGCAACGGTATTTCATGCGAGGGACGGGACCGCATGAAGGGCTGGTACGCGTGCGTCAGGAGCTGGCGAACTATGTTGATTTTGCCCCGCTGAATTTACTGGCGAAACAGTACACCGTGCCGGGGCCGTTTGATGCGATCTTCTGTCGTAACGTCATGATCTACTTCGATCAAACTACCCAGCAGGAGATTTTGCGCCGCTTTGTTCCGCTCCTTAAACCCGACGGATTGCTGTTTGCGGGTCACTCTGAAAACTTTAGCCACCTTGAGCGCCGCTTCACGCTGCGTGGTCAGACGGTGTATGCGCTAAGTAAGGATTAACGATGAGCAAAATCAGGGTGTTATCTGTCGATGATTCGGCACTGATGCGCCAGATCATGACAGAAATCATCAACAGCCATAGCGACATGGAAATGGTGGCGACCGCCCCTGATCCGCTGGTTGCGCGTGATTTGATTAAAAAATTCAATCCCGATGTATTGACGCTGGATGTTGAAATGCCGCGGATGGACGGACTGGATTTTCTCGAAAAATTAATGCGTTTGCGTCCAATGCCCGTTGTGATGGTTTCTTCCCTGACCGGCAAAGGGTCAGAAGTCACGCTGCGCGCGCTGGAGCTGGGGGCGATAGATTTTGTCACCAAACCGCAACTGGGTATTCGCGAAGGAATGCTGGCGTATAGCGAAATGATTGCTGAAAAGGTGCGTACAGCAGCAAAGGCGAGCCTTGCAGCACATAAGCCATTGTCGGCACCGACAACGCTGAAGGCAGGGCCGTTGTTGAGTTCTGAAAAACTGATTGCGATTGGTGCTTCAACGGGGGGAACTGAGGCAATTCGTCACGTGCTGCAACCGTTGCCGCTTTCCAGCCCGGCACTGTTAATTACCCAGCATATGCCGCCCGGTTTCACCCGCTCTTTTGCCGACAGACTTAATAAGCTTTGCCAGATCGGGGTTAAAGAAGCCGAAGACGGAGAACGTGTCTTACCGGGGCATGCCTATATTGCGCCGGGCGATCGGCATATGGAGCTGGCGCGTAGTGGCGCAAATTACCAAATCAAAATTCACGATGGCCCGGCGGTTAACCGTCATCGGCCTTCGGTAGATGTGTTGTTCCATTCTGTCGCCAAACAGGCGGGGCGTAATGCGGTTGGGGTGATCCTGACCGGTATGGGCAACGACGGTGCGGCGGGAATGTTGGCGATGCGTCAGGCGGGGGCATGGACCCTTGCGCAAAACGAAGCAAGTTGCGTGGTGTTCGGCATGCCGCGCGAGGCCATCAATATGGGTGGTGTCTGCGAAGTGATCGATCTTAGCCAGGTAAGCCAGCAAATGTTGGCAAAAATTAGTGCCGGACAGGCGATACGTATTTAAATCAGGAGTGTGAAATGGCGGATAAAGAACTTAAATTTTTGGTTGTGGATGACTTTTCCACCATGCGACGCATAGTGCGTAACCTGCTGAAAGAGCTGGGATTCAATAATGTTGAGGAAGCGGAAGATGGCCTCGACGCGCTCAATAAGTTGCAGGCAGGCGGTTATGGATTTGTTATCTCCGACTGGAACATGCCCAATATGGATGGCCTGGAATTGCTGAAAACGATTCGTGCGGATGGCGCGATGTCGGCATTGCCAGTGTTAATGGTGACTGCAGAAGCGAAGAAAGAGAACATCATTGCTGCGGCGCAAGCGGGGGCCAGTGGCTATGTGGTGAAGCCATTTACCGCCGCGACGCTGGAGGAAAAACTCAACAAAATCTTTGAGAAACTGGGCATGTGAGGATGCGACTATGATGCAACCATCAATCAAACCTGCTGACGAGCATTCAGCTGGCGATATCATTGCGCGCATCGGCAGCCTGACGCGTATGCTGCGCGACAGTTTGCGGGAGCTGGGGCTGGATCAGGCCATTGCCGAAGCGGCGGAAGCCATCCCCGATGCGCGCGATCGTTTGTACTATGTTGTGCAGATGACCGCCCAGGCTGCGGAGCGGGCGCTGAACAGTGTTGAGGCGTCACAACCGCATCAGGATCAAATGGAGAAATCAGCAAAAGCGTTAACCCAACGTTGGGATGACTGGTTTGCCGATCCGATTGACCTTGCCGACGCCCGTGAACTGGTAACAGATACGCGGCAATTTCTGGCAGATGTCCCCGCGCATACCAGCTTTACTAACGCGCAACTGCTGGAAATCATGATGGCGCAGGATTTTCAGGATCTCACCGGGCAGGTCATTAAGCGGATGATGGATGTCATTCAGGAGATCGAACGTCAGTTGCTGATGGTGCTGTTGGAAAACATCCCGGAACAGGAGTCGCGTCCAAAACGTGAAAACCAGAGTTTGCTTAATGGACCTCAGGTCGATACCAGCAAAGCCGGTGTGGTAGCCAGTCAGGATCAGGTGGACGATTTGTTGGATAGTCTTGGATTTTGATTTGTATTGCCTTAACTTCGGCCTGCGCGATGATGCCAGGCCGATAGCAGGGGGGCGGGTATCGTTCAGGAAGTATGTGGAGGATGGTTATTTGTAATTTGATAATTTTAGATCAGCGAAGCGTGATTGTTGCGCCAGTAAATTTATCAACGCATTAAATTGTGAACGAGAAAATGACGATGACTGGTAGTGCAGTACATCGTAATGATGCCAAACTTCATAACGTTTTTTCGTCAGTTCATGGTGCAAGAAATGACAGAGTTCCGGACCTAAACTCTTTACCTGCTTAGTAAAAATAGTGCGTAAAATTTTCGTTACCGAACCGCTTGGATTGGGGTTAGTATGAAGAACAAGTTCAAGATGTCTGCGATTTAAGTCGGTCAAATAATTATCTTTACTGATAATTTTTTCACTACGTAGATCATAGAGCACGGCATCCCAACTCATCAGCGTAGTGTTTAACAGACTTGATTCATCCTCACAAAATATAAGTTTTTCCCGAAATGCCCATGTCTCATTGAGGTTCCAGATATCAAATTCGAAGTCGTGATAACGAAAACGGATCCCACCGAACTTATTAAAACGCAGTTGTTTGACGGGCAGTTCAGCCAATGTCCGGAAGAGTTCCTCACGGGAGCGACCGATGACGATATCAAGGTCTGAAGAGAATCCCTCGACGCCAAACAAGCCTAAGTCACGCACCATCCCGCCAAAAATCCAGGCCGGACAGGAACAGGCCAGAGTATCAAGTAATACTCTGGCTTTCTTATGCTCATCACTAAGCGTAAAAAAATCGGCGATACGCTGTTCAAGCTGTTGGGTGTTTGAGACCACATTCATACAGTGATTTTAGCTCATCGTGAAGGCGCATTAAATAACTATCCGTCATGCCTGAGATTGCGTCGGTAAGCAACTGCGCTTCTTTATAAAGAGCAGGGAGTGTATTGGCGGGATCTTCAAACACACGGCGATAATTTTCAGAGATTGTCCCGTAAGCATAGCGACCAAAGGGAGTATCCGACAGGTATTCTTCACGAGAAACAAAAAGGTTATCTGCAGACGCGGACTCGCGTTCTCCGTCTCGTTGTTTCTTTGTTTTGTGTCCATGGATGCCAATCCAGAGCATATCCATCAAGTTAGTAATGTAATTAGATCCCCTAAGTTCCAGTTGCAAGACTGAACGATGAAGGTAGCCTCGTGTTCGGTCGAACATTTTCAGGGCAGTGCAGAGAGCGTGACCTTTGCTTTGCGAGATTAAATCTTTGAACGGGCAGTCACGCTGCATCAGCGTGGGTAATTGTTCGCGAAAGGCTTCTACTACGGCATTAATCAATGCACTGGTGGCATAAACTCTGAACATTTGCATACTGAGTTCATTAATTTCCGCCGGTGAAAGTGCATTTCTTTGCTCTTTCCAGGCGTCATTTTTGGCCTCTACAGCTTCAATAACATGTTGAATTACATCGTTCGGCTCGGATTGTGACATCAAAAAATCACGCAAATCCTGGTATGAGGCAAATCCTTTCTTGATGGTATCTTCTGCGTCAAGCACAGAGTAGGCAATATCGTCGCAAGCTTCCATTATCCAGGTAAATGGGTGGCGGCAACCGGCATCATTACCTGGTACGCCAAGGCCCGTTTGCTGCCAGACATCCATGACAACCTCATGCTCAGAATAGAAAAAACCGTGCTTTTTCCAATGTTTGTCCGATGAATATGAAGCTCGGGGATATTTGATCAGTGCAGCCAGCGTGGCATAGGTCAGATTCAGACCAAAGTTATCGTTAATAATTTGTAATTTGGTAACCAGGCGTAGGGTTTGTGAGTTTCCATCAAATTGCAGAAAGTCGTTATATATTTCGCTGTTTACTTCTTTATCAAGAAGGCCTGGAAGATTTTTATTAAACCATGCGCGCATCGCTGCTTCACCTTGATGCCCAAATGGTGGATTACCGAGATCGTGTGCCAGTCCGATCGCTGCTAACAGAGCAGGAACGTCGCGTTCAACGACAATCCCCGTGGGTATTTCGCCAAAGATGTGTTCCTTCATCTCGAAAGCGAGTCTCATTCCTATTCCGCGAGCAAAGTTTGCTACTTCGTGAGAATGAGTCAGCCTCGTCCGTATACTGTCATTTTGATCTAACGGGAAAACTTGTGTTTTATCCGCAAGCCGACGAGTTGGCGCAGCAAAAAGTAATCGGTCGTAATCCCGCTCGATCTCTTGTCTTCCGCTAGCAAGGGGATGTAAAAATTCTATGCTGGTTTTTTTTAGATTATCTTTCCGACGGTTGCAGTTAAGCAATTGTTGCCATTCCATTTGATCGCCTTTGTAATAATTTAATTATTAGCAAACTAACAGAGAGGCGGTGGGCGATTCTATAGGCTAAATGGCTAAATATCAGAACTGGAAAATGGTTCGCAAAACGTTCTGCAACTGAACCTGTTTTTTGCATAAACGCCCTAAATCCCGCCTGTTTTGCCCCTTACTCAAACCATTGAACGCTTTGCGATCTGGCATCATTTACGCTTAATACTCTTTCCAGGATTGGCGACGTGTCTGACGAGAGCGACGACAAAACAGAAGCCCCCACACCTCACCGACTAGAAAAAGCGCGGGAAGAGGGGCAAATCCCGCGTTCCCGTGAACTGACCTCGCTGCTGATTTTGTTAGTGGGCGTGTGTGTTATCTGGTTTGGCGGTGTGTCGCTGGCCCGTCGATTGTCGGGCATGCTCTCCGCTGGGCTGCATTTTGATCACAGTATTATCAATGACCCGAATTTGATCCTCGGGCAGATTATTCTGCTGATCAGAGAAGCCATGCTGGCGCTGCTACCGCTGATTAGCGGCGTGGTGCTGGTGGCGATTATTTCTCCGGTTATGCTGGGGGGGCTGGTATTTAGCGGCAAATCCTTGCAGCCGAAGTTTTCCAAACTCAACCCGCTACCGGGCATTAAACGGATGTTCTCGGCACAGACTGGCGCGGAGTTGCTTAAGGCAATTTTGAAAACCATCCTGGTTGGCAGCGTGACGGGGTTTTTTCTCTGGCATCACTGGCCGCAGATGATGCGCTTAATGGCCGAGTCTCCGATTACCGCCATGGGTAATGCGATGGATCTGGTAGGGCTATGCGCACTGCTGGTGGTGCTTGGTGTTATTCCGATGGTGGGATTTGACGTCTTTTTCCAAATCTTCAGCCACCTGAAAAAGCTGCGAATGTCGCGGCAGGATATTCGTGATGAGTTCAAACAAAGCGAAGGCGACCCCCATGTTAAAGGGCGGATACGTCAGATGCAGCGAGCTGCCGCGCGGCGTCGGATGATGGCCGATGTGCCGAAAGCGGATGTCATTGTCAATAACCCAACCCACTATTCGGTAGCGTTGCAGTATGACGAAAACAAAATGAGCGCACCGAAAGTGGTCGCTAAAGGTGCAGGACTGGTCGCGCTGCGCATTCGTGAAATTGGTGCTGAAAATAACGTCCCTACGCTTGAAGCGCCGCCGCTGGCGCGAGCGCTGTATCGACATGCGGAGATCGGTCAACAAATCCCGGGTCAACTGTACGCCGCGGTAGCGGAAGTGCTGGCCTGGGTCTGGCAACTGAAACGCTGGCGTCTGGCTGGAGGACAGCGCCCTGTACAACCTACTCATCTTCCGGTGCCGGAAGCCCTGGATTTTATTAACGAGAAACCGTCCCATGAGTAATCTGGCCGCGATGCTGCGCCTGCCCGCAAACCTGAAATCGACACAATGGCAGATCCTTGCCGGACCGATTTTGATCCTGTTGATCTTGTCGATGATGGTACTGCCACTGCCCGCATTCATACTCGACCTGCTGTTTACCTTCAATATTGCCTTGTCGATCATGGTGTTGCTGGTGGCGATGTTTACCCAGCGCACGCTTGAGTTTGCTGCGTTTCCGACCATCCTGTTGTTTACCACGCTGTTGCGTCTGGCACTTAACGTGGCTTCAACCCGTATCATTTTGATGGAAGGGCATACCGGCGCGGCGGCGGCTGGAAAGGTGGTCGAAGCGTTCGGTCACTTCCTCGTTGGTGGCAATTTCGCTATCGGTATCGTGGTGTTTGTCATTCTCGTGATCATCAACTTTATGGTCATTACCAAAGGTGCCGGGCGTATCGCAGAAGTGGGTGCGCGCTTTGTTCTCGATGGCATGCCGGGTAAGCAGATGGCGATTGACGCCGACCTTAACGCTGGATTGATTGGTGAAGATGAGGCGAAAAAACGCCGCTCCGAAGTGACTCAGGAAGCCGATTTTTACGGCTCAATGGATGGGGCAAGTAAGTTTGTTCGCGGCGATGCCATCGCCGGGATCCTCATCATGGTCATTAACGTTGTCGGCGGGTTGCTGGTCGGCGTGCTGCAACATGGCATGAGCATGGGACACGCGGCGGAAAGTTATACGCTATTGACCATTGGCGACGGTCTGGTGGCACAAATTCCGGCGTTGGTGATTTCTACCGCCGCGGGGGTCATCGTTACGCGTGTCAGCACCGATCAGGATGTTGGCGAGCAGATGGTGAATCAGCTTTTCAGTAACCCAAGCGTTATGTTGTTAAGCGCCGCCGTGCTCGGTTTACTCGGCCTGGTGCCTGGAATGCCAAACCTGGTATTTTTGCTGTTCACTGCCGGATTGCTGGGGCTGGCCTGGTGGATCCGTGGACGTGAACAAAAAGCGCCTGCCGAACCAAAACCGGTAAAAATGGCAGAGAATAATACCGTTGTCGAAGCGACGTGGAACGATGTACAACTGGAAGATTCTCTGGGAATGGAAGTGGGTTATCGCCTGATCCCGATGGTCGATTTCCAGCAGGATGGTGAGTTGCTGGGCCGTATACGCAGTATTCGCAAGAAATTTGCCCAGGAGATGGGGTTTCTGCCGCCGGTGGTGCACATTCGCGACAATATGGATCTGCAACCTGCCCGCTATCGCATTTTGATGAAAGGCGTGGAGATAGGCAGTGGTGATGCTTATCCGGGGCGTTGGTTGGCGATTAACCCTGGTACCGCTGCCGGGACGTTACCTGGTGAGGCGACCGTCGATCCGGCATTTGGCCTGAATGCTATCTGGATTGAAAGTGCGCTTAAAGAACAGGCGCAGATTCAGGGATACACCGTGGTTGAGGCCAGCACGGTGGTGGCAACGCATCTTAACCACCTCATTAGCCAGCATGCCGCAGAGCTGTTTGGTCGTCAGGAGGCGCAACAGCTGCTGGATCGCGTCGCCCAGGAGATGCCAAAGCTGACGGAAGATCTCGTTCCTGGCGTCGTCACGCTCACCACACTGCATAAAGTGCTGCAAAATCTGCTCGATGAAAAAGTACCGATTCGCGATATGCGCACTATTCTCGAAACGCTGGCGGAACATGCGCCCATCCAAAGCGATCCACATGAATTAACCGCCGTCGTGCGCGTGGCGTTGGGACGGGCGATTACCCAGCAGTGGTTTCCTGGCAAAGATGAAGTCCATGTTATTGGCCTCGATACACCGCTGGAACGTTTGTTACTACAGGCGCTGCAGGGCGGGGGCGGACTGGAGCCAGGGCTGGCGGATCGTTTACTGGCGCAAACTCAGGAAGCGCTATCCCGTCAGGAGATGTTGGGTGCGCCGCCAGTTTTATTGGTGAACCACGCGCTGCGACCTTTATTGTCTCGCTTCCTGCGCCGCAGTCTGCCGCAGTTAGTGGTGCTGTCGAATCTGGAACTGTCTGATAACCGACATATCCGCATGACGGCGACAATTGGCGGTAAATGATGAGAACCTTATTAGCAATATTATTGTTTCCGCTGCTGGTGCAAGCCGCCGGAGAGGGGATGTGGCAGGCGAGTAGTGTGGGCGTTACGCTGAATCACCGTGGTGAGTCGATGTCGTCAGCGCCTCTTTCTACTCGACAACCTGCTTCAGGATTGATGACGCTGGTGGCGTGGCGTTATCAGCTTATCGGCCCAACTCCCGTAGGGCTGCGGGTTCGCTTGTGTTCACAATCTCGTTGTGTCGAATTAGAGGGGCAGAGCGGAACCACCGTGGCCTTTTCCGGTATACCGGCGGCAGAACCGTTGCGCTTTATCTGGGAAGTGCCTGGCGGTGGGCGGTTAATTCCGCCGCTAAAGGTACAACGGAATGAAGTGATTGTGAATTATCGTTAATGATAAAAAAGCCGATGTCTGCCATGACATCGGCTTTTGCCGTATAACGCGATTACATACGCTCTACTGTCTCAATACCCAGCGTATCCAGACCCAGTTTCAGCGTCTTCGCCGTCAGTTGTGCCAGTTTCAGACGGCTGTTACGCACTTCTTCGTTTTCTGCGCTGAGGATCGGGCAGTGCTCGTAGAAGCCAGAGAACAGACCGGCCAGATCGTACAGGTAAGCACACATCACATGCGGCGTGCCTTCACGGGCAACCACAGTGAGGGTTTCTTCAAACTGCAGCAGGCGAGCTGCCAGTTGTGCTTCACGATCTTCACGGATGATTACCGGAGCTGCAGCCAGTTGCTCTTCGTCAATTTCTGCTTTACGGAACACGGACAATACACGCGTGTAAGCATACTGCATGTATGGCGCGGTATTACCCTCAAACGCCAGCATGTTGTCCCAGTCGAAGATGTAGTCAGTGGTACGGTTTTTGGAGAGATCTGCGTATTTAACCGCACCAATACCAACCGCATTAGCCAGTTTTTCCAGCTCATCGGCTGGCATATCCGGGTTCTTCTCTGCCACCAGACGGCGTGCGCGTTCCAGGGCTTCATCCAGCAGGTCTGCCAGTTTCACTGTACCACCCGCGCGGGTTTTGAACGGTTTGCCGTCTTTACCCAGCATCATGCCGAACATGTGGTGTTCCAGCGGTACGGATTCCGGTACATAGCCTGCTTTGCGGACGATAGCCCACGCCTGCATCAGGTGTTGATGCTGACGGGAGTCGATGTAATACAGCACGCGATCGGCATGCAGTGTTTCATAACGATATTTCGCACAGGCGATATCAGTGGTGGTGTAGAGATAGCCACCATCTTTCTTCTGAATGATCACGCCCATCGGTTCGCCTTCCTTGTTTTTGAACTCATCAAGGAATACGACGGTCGCGCCTTCACTTTCTACTGCCAGACCTTTGGCTTTCAGGTCCGCTACGATACCCGGCAGCATTGGGTTGTAGAGGCTTTCACCCATCACGTCATCACGGGTCAGCGTCACGTTGAGACGATCGTAGGTGATCTGGTTCTGCGTCATGGTGATGTCGACCAGTTTGCGCCACATCTCGCGGAAATATTCGTCACCGCTTTGCAGTTTTACCACGTAGTTACGTGCACGCTCGGCAAACTCTTCATCTTCGTCGTAATGCTTTTTCGCATCGCGGTAGAAACCTTCAAGGTCAGCCAGCTCCATTTCACCGGCGTTTTCCTGCTGCTGCTTTTCCAGCCACGCAATCAGCATACCGAACTGAGTGCCCCAGTCGCCGACGTGGTTTGCGCGAATCACTTTGTGACCGAGGAACTCCAGAGTACGAACTGCTGCGTCACCAATAATGGTAGAGCGCAGGTGACCGACATGCATCTCTTTCGCCACGTTTGGCGCAGAGTAGTCAACCACAATGGTCTGTTTTTCTGGCGTAGCAACACCGAGACGATCGGACGCCAGCGCCTGCTGAACATGATCAGCCAGGAATGCCGGATCAAGGAAAATGTTGATAAAGCCAGGACCCGCGATCTCAACTTTGCTGGCGATACCGTTAAGATCCAGATGAGTCAGCACCTGCTCTGCTAATTGTCGCGGTGCCATACCCAGTTTTTTAGCAACTGCCATCATGCCGTTAGCCTGATAGTCGCCGAACTGAACTTTTGCTGACTGACGAACCTGCGGTTCGCAATCCGCAGGCGCGCCTGCCGCAATCATGGCCTGACGGACTTTTTCTGAGAGAAGAGCCTGAATATTCACCGGAATACCTTACATTGATGAAGCGAGCAAAATTTGCCCGCACCAGTTAAAGAAATTAGGGCGGGAGTATACTGCAAATGGCTGTTTTCGTCAGCAACGTGTGCGTGGCGTATTGTCGTTTTCACTATTGCATCAGAAGCGGCGTGAAATCAGCGGTTGGTTGGCGCAGGGCAACAGGGTAAATTAACGCTTTTACTGGAAGACGAAGAGTGATTATGGCGAACTGGCAATCTATCGACGAGCTGCAGGATATTGCATCGGATTTACCGCGATTTACCCACGCATTAGATGAACTTTCCCGCCGTCTGGGGTTGGATATCACTCCGCTGACTGCCGATCACATTTCCTTGCGTTGCCATCAAAACGCCACCGCTGAGCGCTGGCGTCGCGGGTTTGAACAGTGCGGCGAGCTTTTGTCAGAAAATATGATCAATGGCAGACCGATTTGTCTGTTTAAATTGCATGAACCGGTACAGGTTGCTCACTGGCAGTTTTCCATTGTGGAGCTACCGTGGCCTGGGGAAAAACGTTACCCGCACGAAGGTTGGGAACATATTGAAATCGTTCTGCCGGGTGATCCAGAAACGCTGAATGCCCGTGCGCTGGCATTGCTTTCTGATGAAGGACTCAGCCTGCCGGGGATCTCAGTTAAAACCAGTTCGCCAAAAGGTGAGCATGAACGATTACCGAATCCGACGCTGGCGGTCACCGATGGTAAAACAACCATTAAGTTTCATCCGTGGTCCATTGAAGAGATCGTTGCCAGCGAGCAGTCGGCGTAACTAAGGAGCAAAAATGGCATTACTGGAAATTTGCTGTTACAGCATGGAATGCGCGCTAACGGCGCAGCAAAACGGCGCTGACAGAGTTGAATTATGCGCAGCTCCAAAAGAGGGGGGCTTAACGCCGTCGTTGGGGGTACTGAAATCCGTGCGCCAGCGGGTGACGATCCCTGTGCATCCGATTATCCGCCCACGGGGTGGTGATTTTTGCTACAGCGACGGTGAATTTGCCGCCATTCTTGAGGATGTGCGCACAGTCCGCGAATTAGGTTTTCCTGGACTGGTGACGGGCGTTCTCGATGTTGACGGGAATGTCGATATGCCACGAATGGAAAAAATAATGGCTGCTGCCGGTCCGCTGGCAGTGACTTTTCATCGCGCCTTCGATATGTGCGCTAACCCTTTAAATACACTCAATAATCTTGCGGAATTGGGCATTACCCGGGTACTGACATCAGGGCAAAAATCAGACGCACTGCAAGGTTTATCAAAAATTATGGAACTTATTGCCCATGGTGATGCTCCAATCATTATGGCCGGAGCAGGAATCCGTGCGGAAAACCTGCACCACTTCCTCGATGCCGGAGTGCTGGAAGTCCATAGCTCCGCGGGAGCGTGGCAAGCCTCACCGATGCGTTATCGTAATCAAGGATTGTCCATGTCATCAGATGCACACGCGGACGAGTATTCGCGTTATGTCGTAGACGGGGCGGCGGTTGCTGAAATGAAAGGAATCATTGAACGCCATCAGGCCAAATGATTTTTACCGTTGCATCATGTCGCCCAATATGATGCTTGCTCGTACCAGGCCCCTGCAATTTCAACAGGGGCCTTTTTTTATCCCTGAGCAGTATAAAAAACGAACGATTGCCGTGATCTGTTGAGCGGGTGACAGTGCGCATAGCGTTGTGCTAAAAATATTTTATATATTCACATTCATTATGTGATTTAAATTGCCAAAACTGACAAATATATATTCTAAATAACAACTGGGTTATTCCTTAGCAATTAATGATTACATTGTAATAAATCATATTCTTTATCGATTATTTCAGGCAGTGTTGTGCCGAATTAAGCAAGTAGTCAATTCGTTGTATATTTATTTATACAATGGTGTCGGTGTCCTGGAATTTAATTAGAGGAATCTATGCGAGGGAAAAAACGCATTGGGTTATTGTTTTTGCTGATAGCGGTTGTGGTTGGTGGCGGCGGGTTATTGCTGGCGCAAAAAGCCTTACATAAAACGTCGGATACCGCATTTTGTCTTTCCTGCCACTCGATGAGTAAACCTTTTGAGGAATATCAGGGAACTGCCCACTTTTCGAACCAGAAAGGTATACGTGCGGAATGTGCCGATTGCCATATTCCAAAGTCAGGGATGGATTATTTATTTGCTAAATTAAAAGCATCTAAAGATATTTATCATGAATTTGTTAGCGGCAAAATAGACAGTGACGATAAGTTCGAAGCTCATCGCCAGGAAATGGCCGAAACAGTATGGAAAGAATTAAAAGCAACTGACTCTGCAACCTGCCGTAGTTGCCATTCTTTTGATGCCATGGATATTGCTTCGCAAAGTGAATCTGCGCAGAAAATGCATAATAAAGCGCAAAAGGACGGCGAAACTTGTATCGATTGCCATAAAGGCATTGCCCATTTCCCGCCAGAAATAAAAATGGATGACAACGCGGCGCATGAGCTGGAAAGTCAGGCCGCTACTTCAGTGACTAATGGCGCACATATTTATCCTTTCAAAACTTCTCGCATAGGCGAACTGGCTACCGTGACTCCTGGTACCGATCTCACCGTCGTTGATGCCAGTGGCAAACAGCCAATTGTTCGGTTGCAGGGTTATCAAATGCAGGGCAGTGAAAACACGCTCTACCGGGCGGCAGGTCAACGGCTGGCGCTAGCCACATTAAGTGAAGAAGGTATCAAGGCGCTAGCGGTAAACGGGGAATGGCAGGCTGACGAATACGGCAATCAATGGCGTCAGGCGTCTTTACAGGGTGCGCTTACCGATCCCGCATTAGCGGACCGTAAACCGCTATGGCAATACGCTGAAAAACTTGACGATACCTATTGCGCTGGCTGCCATGCCCCTATTGCCGCCGACCATTACACCGTCAATACATGGCCGTCCATTGCCAAAGGAATGGGTGCGCGAACCAGCATGAGCGAAAACGAACTGGACATTTTGACGCGGTACTTCCAGTACAACGCCAAAGATATTACCGAGAAACAGTGATCCTCGTTGATCAGGGAGGAAGTTATGACATTAACAAGACGTGAATTTATTAAACATAGCGGTATTGCGGCAGGGGCGCTGGTGGTGACATCGGCTGCACCGTTACCTGCATGGGCAGAAGAGAAGGGCGGCAAAATTCTCACCGCGGGCCGTTGGGGAGCGATGAACGTAGAAGTGAAGGACGGCAAGATTGTTTCTTCGACAGGCGCGCTGGCGAAAACCATACCGAACTCCTTACAGTCTACGGCGGCGGATCAGGTACACACCACGGCGCGTATTCAGCATCCGATGGTGAGAAAAAGCTATCTCGATAATCCACTGCAACCGGCGAAAGGTCGTGGCGAAGATATCTATGTACAGGTGAGCTGGGAGCAAGCATTAAAACTGATTCATGAGCAACACGATCGTATTCGTAAAGCTAACGGACCATCGGCCATTTTTGCCGGATCTTACGGCTGGCGCTCTTCTGGCGTGTTGCATAAAGCGCAAACCTTACTGCAACGTTATATGAACCTGGCGGGCGGTTATTCCGGGCATAGCGGCGATTATTCAACCGGGGCAGCACAGGTGATCATGCCGCATGTGGTCGGTTCTGTAGAGGTGTATGAACAGCAGACCTCCTGGCCGCTGATTCTGGAAAACAGCCAGGTTGTGGTGCTGTGGGGGATGAACCCGCTGAATACCTTAAAAATTGCCTGGAGCAGTACCGATGAACAAGGGCTGGAATACTTCCATCAGCTGAAAAAATCGGGCAAACCTGTGATTGCCATCGACCCTATCCGTTCCGAAACAATCGAGTTCTTTGGCGATAACGCCACCTGGATCGCCCCAAATATGGGTACCGACGTGGCGTTGATGTTAGGGATTGCGCACACCTTGATGGTACAAGGTAAGCACGATAAGGCCTTCCTGGAAAAATACACCACCGGCTACCCGCAGTTTGAAGAGTATCTGATAGGTAAGAGCGATAATACGCCGAAGAGCGCGGCCTGGGCGGCGGAAATTACTGGCGTACCGGAAGCGCAGATAGTCAAACTCGCTGAACTGATGGCGGCGAATCGCACAATGCTGATGGCAGGCTGGGGAATTCAGCGCCAGCAATATGGTGAACAGAAACACTGGATGCTGGTGACGCTGGCGGCGATGTTAGGGCAGATTGGTACACCGGGCGGCGGTTTTGGTTTCTCTTATCATTACTCCAATGGTGGCAACCCGACGCGTGTTGGCGGCGTGCTGCCGGAAATGTCTGCGGCGATTGCCGGACAGGCCAGCGAGGCCGCTGATGATGGCGGAATGACGGCGATTCCTGTTGCCCGTATCGTCGATGCGCTGGAAAATCCTGGCGGCAAATATCAGCATAACGGTAAAGAACAAACGTATCCGAATATCAAAATGATCTGGTGGGCGGGTGGCGGTAACTTTACCCATCACCAGGATACTAATCGTCTGATTAAAGCATGGCAGAAACCGGAGATGATCGTCGTTTCTGAATGCTACTGGACCGCAGCTGCTAAACATGCAGATATCGTATTACCGATCACCACATCGTTTGAGCGAAATGACTTAACGATGACCGGTGATTACAGCAACCAGCATATTGTGCCGATGAAGCAGGCTGTGGCTCCGCAATTTGAAGCGCGTAACGATTTTGATGTGTTTGCCGATCTTGCTGAATTACTCAAACCTGGCGGAAAAGAGATCTATACCGAAGGTAAAGATGAAATGGCGTGGCTGAAATTTTTCTATGATGCCGCTCAGAAAGGTGCGCGTGCGCAACGCGTGACTATGCCGATGTTTAATGCTTTCTGGCAGCAAAATAAACTGATCGAAATGCGCCGCAGCGAGAAGAACGAACAGTACGTTCGTTATGGTGATTTCCGCGCCGATCCGGTGAAAAATGCGCTGGGTACGCCAAGCGGCAAAATTGAGATTTACTCCAAAACGCTGGAAAAATTTGGCTATAAAGATTGCCCGGCACACCCAACCTGGCTTGCGCCTGATGAGTGGAAAGGTACCGCCGATGAGAAGCAGTTGCAGCTTTTGACCGCGCATCCGGCACACCGTTTACACAGTCAGCTTAACTATGCGGAACTGCGTAAAAAATATGCGGTTGCCGATCGTGAACCGATCACTATTCACACCGAAGATGCTGCTCGCTTTGGTATTGCGAATGGCGATCTGGTGCGTGTCTGGAACAAACGTGGTCAGATTCTGACAGGCGCGGTGGTGACTGACGGGATCAAAAAAGGCGTGGTATGCGTGCATGAAGGTGCATGGCCAGATCTGGAAAGTGGCTTGTGTAAAAACGGCAGTGCGAACGTGTTAACGGCGGATATCCCCAGCTCTCAGCTGGCAAATGCCTGTGCCGGTAACTCTGCGCTGGTGTATATCGAAAAATATACGGGCAATGCACCGAAGTTAACGGCGTTTGATCAGCCAGCTGTTCAGGCATAAGACGTGAAAAGCGCCCGGAAACGGGCGCTAATCTTTACGGCTTGCGCGCAATCAGCACCGCGCGTTTAGGTGCCGGATAACCTTCAACTGTCTTACTCGGATCATGCGGGTCGAGGAAATCGGCCAGCGATTCAGTAACCATCCATTCGGTGCGTCGCTGTTCTTCTGTGGTGGTAACGCTCACATCCGCAATGCGAATATCAACAAAACCACACTTCTTCAGCCAGTTTTTCAGCGCCAGCGCAGAAGGGATGAAATAGACATTACGCATTTGCGCGTAACGATCGCCCGGCACCAGCACCGTGTTCTCATCACCATCAATAACCAGCGTTTCAAGCACCAGTTCACCTTCATTCACCAGTTGATCTTTCAACTGCCAGAGATGCTCCAGCGGTGAACGACGATGATAAAGCACGCCCATCGAAAAGACGGTATCAAAGGCTTTCAGTGCCGGAAGCTGTTCAATACCTAACGGTAACAAATGTGCGCGCTGATCGTTACCCAGTAGTTTACGCACCGCTTCAAACTGGCACAGAAACAGTTGCGTAGGGTCGATTCCCACCGCGAGGTGCGCGCCTGCGCCAATCATGCGCCACATGTGATAACCGCTGCCGCAGCCGACATCAAGAATGGTGCGCCCGGTTAAATCAGAAAGATGGGGCAGAACGCGATCCCATTTCCAGTCGGAACGCCATTCGGTATCGATGTTGACGCCATACAGTGAGAACGGCCCTTTGCGCCACGGCATCAGGTTGCGCATCAGCGTTTCAATGCGTTTAATTTGCCCGGCGCTCAGTGGCTCTTCGCTTTCGGCGGTTACGCTATGCAATAAATCCAGACGATACGGTTTAATTTCAGGCAGAAATTCCACCGCGTTGGACCACTGTTTAAACAGACCGTGCTGCTGTTCGCGCTGCCAGTTAGCAATCTGCGCGGGCAGCGTTTCCAGCCAGTGTGAAAGATGATTTTTGGCAATCAGAGAATAAAAGTTACCAAAGTCGATCATGCAGCGTCCTCTGCTTTTAATGCCACCAGTGAACCAAAGTTAAAGCACTGGAACCACAGCTCGCTATGCTCAAAACCGGCTTTATGCAGGCGTGCTTTATGGGTTTCCACGGAATCGGTCAGCATCACGTTTTCCAGCATGCTGCGTTTCTGGCTGATCTCCAGTTCGCTGTAACCGTTGGCACGTTTAAAGTCGTGGTGCATGTTGAACAGCAGTTCACCAACTTTGGCATCTTCGAAACTGAATTTTTCCGAAAGCACCAGAGCGCCGCCCGGGTTCAGTCCTTGATAAATTTTATCCAGTAACGCCTGGCGCTCGGAAGGTTCCAGGAATTGCAGGGTAAAATTCAGCACCACCATCGATGCATTTTCAATGGCGATATCGCGAATATCACCTTCAATAACGTCTACTGGCGTAGGAGCTTTATAGGCGTCAATATGACGACGGCAGCGTTCAATCATCGCCGGGGAGTTATCGATGGCAATAATTTTGCAATTATCATGATGAATGTTGCGACGCACCGAGAGCGTCGCCGCGCCCAGAGAACAACCCAGATCGTAAACCTGCGTACCAGGTTGAACGAAGCGCTCGGCTAACATACCAATCATGGAAATAATATTGGAATAGCCGGGAACGGAACGCTGGATCATATCCGGGAAGACTTCAGCTACCCGTTCATCAAAGGTCCAGTCGCCCAGTCTGGCGATAGGGGCAGAAAATAGCGTGTCGCGGTGAGACATAACGTAAAAATCCGGGAAAAAGAAAGTGGCGTATTGTGCGCTAACGCAGGGAGAAAACCAACTCCCAGGGCATATACCAAAGATTCGCCAGCACCATCAGCAACAGCGCACACCAGGTGGCGCTCATGCCAGAACGTCGCCAGCGGAACAGACGGTGATGAAAACCGTAATAATGCATCAGACGACCAGCAAGCAAAACGATGCCGCAAATATGCACCATCCAGGTTTCTGCGCCATTCATTTCCATAAACAGCATCAACACAATCGCGATGGGAATATATTCCACCGCGTTACCATGAATGCGAATAGCGCTTTGCAGTTCGCTAAAACCGCCGTCGCCATAGGCAACGCGGTACTGCATTCGCAGGCGAACGACATCAAAAGAGAACTTCATTAATAACAACGCACTTAAAACGGCATACAGCGCGCTTACCATACAAACTCCCTTTAAAATGGCCGATGGCACCTGTCTATGATAGGTGGCAAATTCAGAAAAGAGAAGATTGCTGTGGAATAGCCGGAACTGCTCCGATCTCTGGAAGCGTTTTACGTAAGTCTTCCCACAGGGTATGTACCAGTTCCGGGGCCTGGGCAATATCTGGCGTATGTAAAAAAAGATAAGGCGTAGTGGTCTGATGCCACTGCGCTAATTTTTGTAACCAGACCTGAAATAATTCCCGGTTTTGCGTCATATCATCACTACCGATAAAACGGATCAGCGGATTTGTCGCCGTCAGTACAGCATGTACCGGAACTTTAGGTTTTTTTCGTTGAGCGTCGCGAATAGCTTCACTGTGTGGACGTGCGGCATGAACCGGGCGGCTGTCTAAAATCACCCGATTAACGCCGCGCTGATGTAAACCGCGATTAAGCGTTTGTTCCTCTTCCCCTTTGGCGAAAAACTGTGGATGGCGGACTTCCACACCATAATTAAATTCGCCGGGAAGAGAGTCGAGAAAATGCCAAAGCGCAGGCAGCTCCCGTGGGCCGAATGTGGCAGGCAGTTGCAGCCAGTATTGTCCAATGCGCGGAGCCAACGGTGACATGCGGGTCAAAAATTCAGTCACTAAATCATCGCAATGCCGTAATGTTGCCTGATGCGAAATGGTCGCCGGAAACTTAAAACAGAAGCGGAAGTCATCTGTGGTCTGCTCACGCCAGCGCAGGACAACCTCGGGTTTCGGCAGGGCATAAAGCGTGGTGTTACCCTCCACACAGTTAAAGTGGCGGGCATACTCTTCAAGGCTGGTGATCCCCAACCGCACCCATTTAGGATGTGACCATTGCGGCAGACCGATGTAAATCATAATGCGTTGAGGATCTCTTCAACGCAGCGCACACGGGCAATGCGCGGGTAGATATGGTTGATACTGTTATTGTGCTGCTCGGCGCTAGCGGCACTACAGGCATCTTCGGCAATCACCAGATTAAAGCCAAGTTCCCAGGCATTGCGGGCGGTGGATTCAACACCGATATTGGTCGAGATCCCACATAAAACAATGGTATCGATACCCCGGCGGCGTAATTGCAACTCCAGATCCGTACCGTAAAACGCACCCCATTGACGTTTGATGATTTCGATATCGCTGTCGGTTGCACCTAATGCTACAGGATGTTGCCACCAATTTTCGGGCAACACTTTAGCGGGGGAAGGGGCATCAACCGGCTGTTTTAATGCTTCGGCGTAATCGGCAGACCAGCCAACACGCACCAGAAACACGGGCTGACCGCTGGCGCGAAATTTCGCCGCCAGCTTCCCGGCGCGATTAACCACCTCATCGGCAGTATGTGGACCACCGGCAAAAGGTAAGATGCCTTCTTGTAAATCAATCACCACCAGCGCGGTGGTTTTAGCATTAAGTTCAAGCATGATGACTCCTGACAAAACAAAATCGTGCCTCTCACCTTAATGCGATTAGCCGATGGCGGAACGACAAATTTTGTTAATTTTTATGAGTTCGGGCAACACCTTTATAGCAAACTGGCGTAGAGTCTGATTTCAGGCCCGATATAAAGTGGTAACGAGGCGTTCCAGCGCGGGCCAGGCTCTTACGGTGCGGCAGAATTTCCAGTATAATAGCCGCCTTTTTTCATTCAGTTGTGACATACAGCTAACGCTGCGACTTGGTCACCTGCGCAGCAGGGGGCATCCGCCGGCAGCTAAGTTAAGGGATATCTCATGCGTACAGAATATTGTGGACAGCTCCGTTTGTCCCACGTGGGGCAGCAGGTGACTCTGTGTGGTTGGGTCAACCGTCGTCGTGATCTTGGTAGCCTGATCTTCATCGATATGCGCGACCGCGAAGGTATCGTGCAGGTATTTTTCGATCCGGATCGTGCGGACGCGTTAAAGCTGGCCTCTGAACTGCGTAATGAGTTCTGCATTCAGGTCACGGGCACCGTACGTGCGCGTGACGAAAAAAATATTAACCGCGATATGGCGACCGGCGAAATCGAAGTGCTGGCGTCCTCGCTGACTATTATCAACCGCGCAGATGTTCTGCCGCTTGACTCTAACCACGTCAACACCGAAGAAGCGCGTCTGAAATACCGCTACCTCGACCTGCGTCGCCCGGAAATGGCTCAGCGCCTGAAAACCCGCGCTAAAATCACCAGTCTGGTGCGTCGTTTTATGGACGACCACGGGTTCCTTGACATCGAAACTCCGATGCTGACCAAAGCCACGCCGGAAGGCGCGCGTGACTACCTGGTGCCTTCTCGTGTGCACAAAGGTAAATTCTACGCGCTGCCGCAATCCCCGCAGCTGTTCAAACAGTTGCTGATGATGTCCGGTTTTGACCGTTACTATCAGATCGTTAAATGCTTCCGTGACGAAGACCTGCGCGCTGATCGTCAGCCTGAATTTACCCAGATCGATGTGGAAACCTCTTTCATGACCGCGCCGCAAGTGCGTGAAGTGATGGAAGCGCTGGTGCGTCATCTGTGGCTGGAAGTGAAGGGCGTGGATCTGGGCGATTTCCCGGTAATGACCTTTGCAGAAGCAGAACGGCGTTATGGTTCTGATAAACCGGATCTGCGTAACCCGATGGAACTGACCGACGTTGCCGATCTGCTGAAATCCGTTGAATTTGCAGTATTTGCAGGTCCGGCGAACGATCCGAAAGGTCGCGTAGCGGCTCTGCGCGTTCCGGGCGGCGCATCGCTGACCCGTAAACAGATCGACGAATACGGTAACTTCGTTAAAATCTACGGCGCGAAAGGTCTGGCGTACATCAAAGTTAACGAACGCGCGAAAGGTCTGGAAGGTATCAACAGCCCGGTAGCGAAGTTCCTTAATGCAGAAATCATCGAAGCCATCCTGGATCGTACTGCCGCGCAAGATGGCGATATGATTTTCTTCGGTGCCGACAACAAGAAAATTGTTGCCGACGCGATGGGTGCACTGCGCCTGAAAGTGGGTAAAGACCTTGGTCTGACCGACGAAAGCAAATGGGCACCGCTGTGGGTTATCGACTTCCCGATGTTTGAAGACGACGGTGAAGGCGGCCTGACGGCAATGCACCATCCGTTCACCTCACCGAAAGACATGACTGCGGCAGAGCTGAAAGCTGCACCGGAAAATGCGGTGGCGAACGCTTACGATATGGTCATCAATGGTTACGAAGTGGGCGGTGGTTCTGTGCGTATCCATAATGGTGATATGCAGCAGACGGTGTTTGGTATTCTGGGTATCAACGAAGAGGAACAGCGCGAGAAATTCGGCTTCCTGCTCGACGCCCTGAAATACGGTACTCCGCCGCACGCAGGTCTGGCATTTGGTCTTGACCGTTTGACCATGCTGCTGACCGGCACCGACAATATCCGTGACGTTATCGCCTTCCCGAAAACCACGGCGGCAGCGTGTCTGATGACTGAAGCACCGAGCTTTGCTAACCCGACTGCACTGGCTGAGCTGAGCATTCAGGTTGTGAAGAAGGCTGAGAATAACTGATATGGCTTATAAGCGTCCCGTTTCGATCTTAGTGGTCATCTATGCACAAGATACGAAACGGGTGCTGATGTTGCAGCGGCGTGACGATCCCGATTTCTGGCAGTCGGTAACCGGCAGCGTGGAAGAGGGTGAAACCGCGCCGCAAGCTGCCATGCGCGAAGTAAAGGAAGAGGTCACCATCGATGTTGTCGCTGAACAACTGACCTTAATTGACTGTCAGCGCACGGTAGAATTTGAAATTTTTTCACATTTACGTCATCGCTATGCGCCGGGCGTGACGCGTAATACGGAATCATGGTTCTGTCTTGCGCTTCCGCACGAACGCCAGGTCGTCTTCACTGAACATCTGGCCTACAAGTGGCTTGATGCGCATGCTGCGGCGGCGCTCACTAAGTCCTGGAGCAACCGGCAGGCGATTGAACAGTTTGTAATTAACGCTGCCTGAACAGGCAGGGCTATCTGGAGATATTTTTATGGCAGGTCATAGTAAATGGGCCAACACCAGACATCGTAAAGCTGCGCAGGATGCTAAGCGCGGTAAAATCTTCACTAAAATCATTCGTGAGCTGGTAACCGCGGCTAAGCTGGGCGGTGGTGATCCGGACGCTAACCCGCGTTTGCGTGCAGCAATTGATAAAGCACTGTCTAACAACATGACCCGTGACACTCTGAACCGCGCAATTGCACGAGGTGTGGGTGGTGATGATGATGCAAACATGGAAACCATCATCTACGAAGGTTACGGTCCTGGCGGCACGGCAATCATGATTGAATGTCTGTCTGACAACCGCAACCGTACCGTTGCTGAAGTGCGTCATGCATTCAGCAAATGTGGCGGTAACCTCGGTACTGATGGTTCCGTAGCTTATCTGTTCAGCAAAAAAGGCGTGATCTCCTTCGAGAAAGGCGATGAAGACACCATCATGGAAGCAGCCCTGGAAGCCGGTGCTGAAGACGTTGTGACCTATGATGACGGCGCGATTGATGTCTACACTGCATGGGAAGAAATGGGCAAAGTACGCGACGCTCTGGAAGCGGCAGGTCTGAAAGCAGACAGCGCGGAAGTTTCCATGATCCCGTCCACCAAAGCTGATATGGATGCAGAAACCGCACCGAAACTGATGCGTCTGATCGATATGCTGGAAGATTGCGACGACGTGCAGGAAGTTTACCATAACGGTGAAATCTCTGATGAGGTTGCAGCGACTCTCTGATGAGGCCTGCTAAACAGCAAAACGGAGACGCGTGATGGCTATTATTCTCGGCATTGACCCGGGTTCGCGCGTGACCGGCTATGGCGTCATCCGCCAGGTAGGCAGGCAACTGTCCTACCTGGGTAGCGGATGCATACGCACCAAAGTGGATGATTTACCGTCTCGTCTGAAGCTCATCTATGCGGGCGTGACGGAAATCATCACCCAGTTCCAGCCTGATTATTTCGCCATTGAACAGGTCTTTATGGCGAAGAACGCTGACTCAGCCCTGAAACTGGGGCAGGCGCGCGGCGTGGCGATTGTGGCGGCGGTGAATCAGGAATTGCCGGTATTTGAATATGCGGCACGTCAGGTAAAGCAAACGGTGGTAGGTATTGGTAGTGCCGAAAAAAGCCAGGTGCAGCATATGGTCCGCACCTTGCTGAAACTGCCTGCTAATCCACAGGCGGATGCCGCCGATGCGCTGGCGATTGCCATCACCCACTGCCACGTTAGTCAGAATGCGATGCAAATGAGCGAATCGCGGCTGAACCTGGCGAGAGGGCGACTGCGTTAAGTTATACCGCCTCGGTCAGTTCAGGCTGAGGCGTTTCCACTCCCTCCGCATGAATCAACACTAAACCCGGATGATGCCACAAACTGGCTGGCGTGACGGTTTTACGCTCCCACGGAATAGAACCCAGGAACCAGAATTTCCAGAAAGTGAGTTTTGCATTCGGATTGCTGTTTAACAGTTCTCCAAACGTCTCTATTTCACCCACCGGAATACATAGCGCCTCTTTATAAATATCAAAAACAAATTTTGAACAGAACTGGCGCGAAGATTCGTATTTAAAACCGGTGTGGTAAAGTTTGCGTAGCCGGGAGGGAACCTGTTCAACAATTCGTTGTTTTTGTTGTTCTGTCAGCCCGGCGTCTAATCGCTTTATAGCATAGCGTTGATTAGAAGAACGTTTAATAAAACGAGATAGCGTGGTGATAGTTGAAAGGGGAACCCGGCTTTCTGCAACCAGGAAGTCTTCACCGTTATGACCGATAATGATACCGACGTGATTACTCCAGCAATTTGATGCAGCTGATATTTGGCCAAATAAGGCAGTACCTATACATGTAAAGACGATATCACCAATTTCATATTCAGCAGGGTAATTAATATTCATGTTGTCATTCCATTGAAATAGATATGAATATACGTAATAGCATAAAAAATTTATTTTTTCAGGAGGCGCAATGTATATTTTTATTACGCATTTCTTCACTGAATATGTAATATTTAAATATTTGCTTCCAATATAACCTGTAGAAAAAATTATACTGCGTCATTTTTCAGAACATCGGGACGCCTCGCAAGTTTTCTTCATCCTTCGCTGGATATCTATCCAGCATTTTTTTATCATACAGCATTATCTTTGATTCATTACGCAGGAGCGTCATGTGATAGGCAGACTCAGAGGCATCATCATTGAAAAACAACCCCCGCTGGTGTTAATTGAAGTGGGCGGCGTAGGCTATGAAGTGCATATGCCGATGACCTGTTTTTATGAACTCCCTGAAGCGGGTCAGGAAGCGATCGTTTTCACCCACTTTGTGGTGCGTGAAGACGCGCAACTGCTGTACGGTTTTAACAATAAACAAGAGCGCACGTTGTTCAAAGAGTTGATCAAAACCAACGGCGTCGGCCCGAAGTTGGCGCTGGCGATCCTCTCTGGAATGTCAGCGCAGCAGTTCGTTAATGCCGTTGAGCGTGAAGAAGTGGGGGCGCTGGTGAAACTGCCGGGTATTGGCAAAAAAACCGCCGAACGCTTGATTGTTGAAATGAAAGACCGATTTAAAGGTTTGCATGGCGATCTCTTTACGCCAGCTGCCGACCTGGTACTCACGTCACCTGCCAGCCCGGCGACCGACGATGCTGAACAGGAAGCTGTTGCCGCGCTGGTGGCGCTGGGCTATAAACCACAAGAAGCAAGCCGCATGGTGAGCAAAATCGCTCGCCCTGACGCCAGCAGTGAAACATTAATTCGCGAAGCCCTACGCGCCGCGTTATGAGGTAAAGGATGATTGAAGCAGACCGTCTGATTTCTGCCGGTACCACTTTGCCGGAAGATGTGGCAGATCGCGCCATTCGCCCTAAATTACTGGAAGAGTATGTTGGTCAACCGCAGGTTCGTTCACAGATGGAGATTTTCATCAAAGCAGCGAAACTGCGTGGCGATGCCCTCGATCATCTGTTGATTTTTGGTCCTCCGGGGTTGGGTAAAACTACGCTTGCTAACATTGTCGCCAATGAAATGGGCGTTAATTTACGCACGACTTCTGGTCCGGTGCTGGAAAAGGCGGGGGATCTGGCAGCGATGCTCACTAACCTTGAACCGCATGACGTGCTGTTTATTGATGAGATCCACCGTCTATCGCCAGTTGTTGAAGAAGTGCTGTACCCGGCAATGGAAGACTACCAACTGGATATTATGATTGGTGAAGGTCCGGCGGCACGCTCCATTAAAATTGATTTGCCGCCGTTTACCCTGATTGGTGCAACCACGCGCGCAGGTTCGCTGACATCACCGTTGCGCGATCGTTTTGGTATTGTGCAGCGTCTGGAGTTTTATCAGGTGCCGGATCTGCAATATATCGTCAGTCGCAGCGCACGCTTTATGGGGCTTGAGATGAGTGATGACGGCGCGCTGGAAGTTGCTCGTCGCGCTCGCGGTACGCCGCGCATTGCTAACCGTCTGCTGCGTCGAGTGCGTGATTTCGCCGAAGTGAAGCACGATGGCACCATCTCGGCTGATATCGCTGCTCAGGCGCTGGATATGCTGAATGTCGATGCCGAAGGTTTCGATTATATGGACCGCAAATTGTTGCTGGCGGTAATCGATAAGTTCTTTGGTGGGCCGGTAGGTCTGGATAACCTGGCGGCTGCCATTGGTGAAGAACGTGAAACCATTGAGGATGTGCTGGAACCTTATTTGATTCAGCAAGGCTTTTTGCAGCGTACACCGCGCGGGCGTATGGCGACAGTGCGGGCGTGGAACCACTTCGGCATCACGCCACCAGAAATGCCGTAAGTCGGATTGGCCGCTCGAGCAGCATCCGACACTGGCAGTGTGCCTGATGCGACGCTGTTCGCGTCTTATCAGGCCTACCAGAGATAGCGAACCGTAGGTGGGATAAGGCGCTCGCGCCGCATCCGACAAATGTGTTCAGCGACAGATTAGCTGGCCTGCTTTTTCATCATACTGATAATAAATAACAGTGCCGCACATAGCACTACCGACGGACCCGCCGGCGTATCGTAAAATGCGGAAAAGGTTAAACCGCCAGTTACTGCCACCATTCCCACCAAAACAGCGACACCGGCCATCTGTTCCGGCGTGCGGGCAAAGCGACGCGCTGTAGCAGCAGGAATAATCAGCAACGAAGTAATAATCAACGCGCCGACAAATTTCATCGCTACACCAATCGTCAATGCCGTCACCAGCATCAACAACAATTTCACGCGCTGTAATTTCACACCATCAACAAACGCCAGATCCGGGCTAATCGTCATTGACAGCAAATTGCGCCATTGCCAGAACAGAATCGCCACCACGATGACCACGCCAATCGCAATAGAGATGAGATCTTCTGGCGTCACTGCCAGCAAATCACCGAACAGGTAAGCCATCAAATCAACACGAATGTTAGACATCAGACTAACGACCACCAGGCCCAGCGACAGGGCACTGTGCGCCATAATCCCTAATAACGTGTCGATCGCCAGCTGTGGACGCTTCTCCAGCCATACCAGACCGCCCGCCAGCAGCAGCGTAACGGCAATCACCGCATAGAATGGATTCACGTCCAGCAACAAACCAAACGCGACGCCAAGTAATGAGGCATGAGCCAGCGTATCACCGAAATAAGACATACGACGCCAGACTACAAACGAACCCAGCGGACCCGCGGCACAGGCGAGCATGATCCCGGCTAACCAACCAGGAAATAATAATTCAATCATGAGCGATCATTTCCCCGACGCAAGACAATTCGTCCCTGTAAATCGTGACGATGATTATGATGATGGCGATAGATACCCAGTTGTTCAGCACCACGAGGACCAAACATAGAAATAAACTCCGGATGCAGGGAAACAACTTCCGGTGTGCCGGAACAACAAATGTGGTGATTCAGGCAAAGCACTTCATCGGTTTTTGCCATTACCAGATGCAGATCGTGAGATACCATTAAAACGCCACAATCCAGTTCGCGACGCAGTTGGTCAATAAGGTCATATAACGCCACCTGACCATTCACATCCACGCCCTGAGTGGGTTCATCCAGCACTAATAATTGCGGTCGATTTAACAATGCTCGCGCTAACAGTACACGCTGCGTTTCGCCACCCGAGAGCTTTTGCATCGGTGCGTTAATCAGGTGTCCGGCCTGGACACGTTTCAGTGCAGGCAAAATATCTTCTTTATGTGTGCCAGGTCGTAAGCGTAAAAAACGGTTTACGGTCAGTGGCAACGTGGTGTCGAGATACAGCTTCTGCGGTACATAGCCGATGCGTAGTTTTCCGTTGCGCTTGATAACCCCTTCATCGGGTGTTACCAGCCCGAGCACTACCCGTACCAGTGTCGACTTACCTGCGCCATTTGGCCCAAGTAAAGTCAAAATTTTTCCAGGTTTAAGTTCCAGCGACACATCAGAGAGGACGCGGCGTTGGCCAAAAGAAACCGAGACATTTTCCAGGGAAACCAGACTTGTCATGTTAATTTTAGTCTTGCAGTAGTCATGAAATGTTATAATATCACACTTCTCATATTCATTACGATGATTGGTCGCATTATGTTACATAAAAAAACGCTTCTTTTCGCAGCATTATCCGCCGCTCTCTGGGGAGGTGCAACACAGGCCGCAGATGCCGCCGTTGTCGCTTCGCTTAAACCCGTTGGGTTCATCGCTTCTGCCATTGCTGATGGGGTAACAGAAACGGAGGTTTTACTACCTGACGGCGCTTCAGAGCATGATTATTCACTGCGTCCATCAGATGTAAAACGCTTACAGAACGCGGACTTAGTCGTTTGGGTTGGCCCGGAGATGGAAGCGTTCATGCAAAAACCGGTAAGTAAATTACCTGAAGCCAAACAGGTAACGATTGCGCAGCTAGAGAATGTGAAACCGCTGCTGATGAAAAGTATTCACGGCGATGATGATGATCACGACCACGCGGAAAAAAGTGACGAAGATCACCATCACGGCGATTTCAACATGCATCTTTGGCTTTCCCCAGAGATAGCGCGGGCTACAGCGGTTGCAATCCATGAAAAATTAGTGGAACTTATGCCGCAAAGTCGAGCCAAACTTGACGCCAACCTGAAGGATTTTGAGGCACAATTAGCCTCAACCGAAACGCAGGTTGGTCACGAGCTCGCGCCGCTCAAGGGGAAAGGTTATTTCGTTTTTCACGATGCTTACGGCTACTTCGAAAAACAGTTCGGACTAACACCGCTTGGTCATTTTACCGTTAACCCTGAGATTCAACCTGGCGCGCAGCGTTTACATGAAATAAGAACACAGTTGGTTGAGCAAAAAGCAACCTGCGTTTTTGCTGAGCCACAGTTCAGGCCAGCGGTCGTTGAGAGCGTCGCTCGAGGGACATCCGTTCGTATGGGAACGTTGGATCCCCTGGGGACGAATATCAAACTGGGTAAAACAAGCTATTCAGAATTCCTGAATCAATTAGCCAACCAGTATGCGAGCTGCCTGAAAGGAGATTAATGAGGAAGTGATTACGTGCAACAGATAGCCCGCTCTGTCGCCCTGGCGTTTAATAATTTACCGCGACCACACCGCGTTATGTTGGGGTCGCTCACCGTTCTTACTCTGGCCGTCGCTGTCTGGCGGCCCTATGTTTATCACCGCGACGCCACGCCAATTGTCAAAACCATTGAGCTGGAACAGAACGAAATTCGTTCGCTCTTACCTGAAGCCAGTGAGCCGATTGATCAAGCTGCACAAGAAGATGAAGCCATTCCCCAGGATGAACTGGATGACAAAATCGCCGGTGAAGCGGGCGTGCATGAATATGTTGTTTCCACTGGCGATACGCTAAGCAGCATTCTCAATCAGTATGGTATTGATATGGGTGATATCACCCAACTGGCTGCTGCCGACAAAGAATTGCGTAACCTGAAAATCGGTCAACAACTCTCCTGGACATTAACCGCGGACGGCGAACTGCAACGCCTCACCTGGGAAGTGTCTCGTCGTGAAACCCGAACCTATGACCGTACTGCCGCTAACGGTTTTAAAATGACCAGCGAAATGCAGCAAGGAGAGTGGGTCAACAATCTGCTGAAAGGTACCGTCGGGGGAAGCTTTGTTGCCAGCGCCAGAAACGCCGGTTTAACCAGCGCCGAAGTGAGCGCAGTGATTAAAGCCATGCAGTGGCAAATGGATTTCCGCAAACTGAAAAAAGGCGATGAATTTGCGGTGTTAATGTCACGAGAAATGCTTGATGGTAAACGTGAGCAAAGCCAGCTGCTGGGCGTACGTTTGCGTTCAGAAGGTAAAGATTATTACGCAATCCGCGCTGAAGATGGCAAATTCTACGATCGTAACGGTACTGGTCTGGCGAAAGGATTCTTGCGATTCCCGACGGCGAAACAGTTCCGTATCTCATCTAACTTTAACCCGCGTCGTACTAATCCGGTGACCGGTCGCGTTGCGCCACACAGAGGTGTTGATTTTGCCATGCCACAAGGTACGCCAGTGCTTTCAGTGGGTGACGGTGAAGTGGTGGTTGCCAAACGCAGTGGCGCAGCAGGTTATTATGTGGCTATTCGTCATGGTCGCAGCTACACCACGCGTTATATGCACTTGCGCAAGATCCTGGTGAAACCGGGACAGAAGGTGAAACGTGGCGACCGTATCGCGCTTTCCGGTAATACCGGACGTTCAACCGGGCCGCATCTGCACTATGAAGTATGGATAAACCAGCAGGCCGTAAACCCGCTGACGGCAAAACTGCCGCGTACCGAAGGGCTGACCGGCTCCGATCGTCGCGAATTCCTGGCACAGGCCAAAGAGATTGTGCCGCAGCTACGGTTTGATTAATTAACATCCATTCGCAGCCGGTACGCAGTCAGTACCGGCTTTTTTATTTGGTGCGGGGCAAGTTGCGCCGCTACACTATCACCAGATTGATTTTTGCCTTATCCGAAACTGGAAAAGCATGGAAACGAAAAAAAATAATAGCGAATACATTCCTGAGTTTGATAAATCCTTTCGCCACCCGCGCTACTGGGGAGCATGGCTGGGCGTAGCAGCGATGGCGGGTATTGCTTTAACGCCGCCAAAGCTCCGTGATCCCATTCTGGCACGGCTGGGACGTTTTGCCGGACGACTGGGAAAAAGCTCACGCCGTCGTGCGTTAATCAATCTGTCGCTCTGCTTTCCAGAACGTAGTGAAGCTGAACGCGAAGCGATTGTTGATGAGATGTTTGCCACTGCGCCGCAAGCGATGGCAATGATGGCTGAGTTGGCAATACGCGGGCCGGAGAAAATTCAGCCGCGCGTTGAATGGCAAGGGCTGGAGATCATCGAAGAGATGCGGCGTAATAACGAGAAAGTGATTTTTCTGGTGCCGCACGGTTGGGCCGTCGATATTCCTGCCATGCTGATGGCCTCGCAAGGGCAGAAAATGGCAGCGATGTTCCATAATCAGGGCAACCCGGTTTTTGATTATGTCTGGAACACGGTGCGTCGTCGCTTTGGTGGTCGTCTGCATGCGAGAAATGATGGTATTAAACCATTCATCCAGTCGGTACGTCAGGGGTACTGGGGATATTATTTACCCGATCAGGATCATGGCCCAGAGCACAGCGAATTTGTTGATTTCTTTGCCACCTATAAAGCGACGTTGCCCGCGATTGGTCGTTTGATGAAAGTGTGCCGTGCGCGCGTTGTACCGCTGTTTCCGATTTATGATGGCAAGACGCATCGCCTGACGATTCAGGTGCGCCCACCGATGGATGATCTGTTAGAGGCGGATGACCATACGATTGCGCGGCGGATGAATGAAGAAGTCGAGATTTTTGTTGGTCCGCGACCAGAACAATACACCTGGATATTAAAATTGCTGAAAACTCGCAAACCGGGCGAAATCCAACCGTATAAGCGCAAAGATCTTTATCCCATCAAATAAAAAAAGCCTCTCGCGAGGATAGGCTTCCGCCGTGTGATAAGTTCAAGTTTGCTTCAGAAGATTCGAAATCTGTTGAACTATCATTGAACTGTAGGCCGGATGAGGCGTTTTCGCCGCATCCGGCAACGTACTTACTCTACCGTTAAAATACGCGTGGTATTAGTAGAACCCACGGTACTCATCACGTCGCCCTGGGTGACAATCACCAGGTCACCAGACATCAAGTAACCTTTATCGCGCAGCAGATTAACCGCTTCGCTGGCAGCTGCTACGCCGTCATTAGCGCTATCAAAGTGCACCGGCGTAACGCCGCGATAGAGAGCAGTCAGGTTCAGCGTACGTTCATGGCGTGACATGGCGAAAATTGGCAGACCAGAGCTGATACGGGAGGTCATCAGCGCCGTACGACCCGATTCGGTCATGGTGATGATCGCCGTAACGCCTTTCAGGTGGTTAGCCGCGTACATTGCTGACATGGCGATAGCTTCTTCCACATTGTCGAACTGAACGTCCAGACGGTGTTTAGAAACGTTGATGCTCGGGATTTTTTCCGCACCCAGGCAAACGCGCGCCATGGCTGCAACAGTTTCTGAAGGATACTGACCAGCAGCAGTTTCTGCAGAAAGCATCACAGCGTCAGTACCATCCAGAACGGCGTTTGCTACGTCCATGACTTCTGCACGCGTCGGCATCGGGTTAGTAATCATTGACTCCATCATCTGGGTCGCAGTGATTACTGCGCGGTTAAGCTGACGTGCACGACGGATCAACGCCTTCTGAATGCCGACCAGTTCCGGATCGCCAATTTCCACACCGAGGTCGCCGCGAGCAACCATTACCACGTCAGAGGCGAGGATGATGTCATCCATTGCATCCTGGCTGCATACGGCTTCCGCACGTTCAACCTTGGCAACAATTTTCGCATCACATCCTGCATCGCGTGCCAGGCGACGGGCATAGTTCAGATCTTCGCCGCAGCGTGGGAAGGAGACAGCCAGGTAATCTACGCCAATTAACGCCGCAGTCTTAATGTCTGCTTTGTCTTTTTCGGTCAGCGCTTCAGCCGACAAACCGCCGCCAAGTTTGTTGATACCTTTATTGTTGGAGAGGGGACCACCGACGGTCACTTCGGTGAACACTTTCATGCCCTGGACTTCCAGTACTTTTAACTGGACGCGACCATCGTCCAGCAGCAGGATGTCACCAGGCACAACGTCAGCAGGCAGGCCTTTGTAGTCGATACCGACTTTTTCTTTGTCGCCTTCACCTTTACCCAGGTTGGCGTCGAGCAGGAATTTATCCCCAATATTGAGGAAAACTTTGCCTTCTTTAAAGGTGGATACACGGATTTTGGGCCCCTGGAGGTCACCCAGAATAGCCACATGACGCCCCAGTTTTGCGGCAATCTCACGAACTTTATCCGCGCGCATTTTGTGATCTTCAGGCGAGCCGTGAGAAAAATTCATACGTACAACGTTGGCACCCGCCGCGATAACTTTTTCAAGGTTATTATCGCGATCTGTTGCCGGGCCTAACGTGGTAACGATTTTAGTTCTGCGAAGCCTTCTGGACATGTAATACTCCGTTGACTGAAACAACCAGGTGTTGCTTGAACATGAAATCCGAATGAAATAACGCCGCGATGGCGATAAATTAATCTCATTCGGATGTCGTATAAGATTAGGACAGTGACAGTCGTTTTTAGCGATCGTCACTTAAATTAAGTAACTGCTTATCAAAACGCGATTCCTTCAGCGCTTCCTTGACCCGCTTCAAGTTATCTCTGAATTTTGCACCGCGCCGCAAAGTAAATCCTGTCGCCAGCACATCTATCACGGTCAGCTGTGCAAGTCGAGAAACCATGGGCATATAAATGTCAGTATCTTCCGGTACGTCGAGGGTAATAGCCAGCGTTGCTTCCCGGGCGAGCGGGGTACCCGCAGAGGTGAGGGCAATCACCATGGCGTCGTTTTCGCGTGCCAGCTGCGCCAGCTCGACCAGATTTTTTGTTCTTCCCGTGTGAGAAATCAGCACCACCACGTCTCCGTCGCTACAATTCATACAACTCATGCGTTGCAGCACAATATCATCGGAGTACACCACCGGAACATTAAAACGAAAGAACTTATTCATCGCATCGTGGGCAACGGCGGCTGAAGAGCCTAATCCGAAAAAGGCGATTTTTTTTGCCTGAGTGAGCAAGTCGACGGCGCGGTTGATGGCAGATTTATCCAGTGAATGACGGACATGATCGAGCGTTGCCATTGCGGACTCAAATATTTTCCCCGTGTATGATTCAACGCTGTCATCTTCATTGACGTTGCGATTAACATAGGGAGTGCCATTCGCCAGACTTTGTGCCAGATGAAGTTTAAAATCAGGAAAACCGCGCGTGTCCATGCTGCGACAGAAACGATTCACCGTCGGTTCGCTAACATTGGCTTCCAGCGCCAGAGCAGCAATACTCGAATGGATCGCGTTATCGGGCGAAGCCAGAATGACCTCGGCAACTTTGCGCTCTGATTTGCTCAAATGTTCCAGCTGAGACTGGATTTTTTCCAGCATATTCATGATGTAAAGAGACTCACGGGTAATGACGATTTCCGCACTGAAAGAAATCGAAATGCAGTTTTGCCAGATATTACGCCTGTGTGCTGTGTTAATGACAAAAGCAGATAAAAAAGTTGTTATTTTTTTTCATAACATGATCAGTGTCAGATTTTTACCCAATGGAAAACGATGATTTTTTTATCAGTTTTGCCGCACTTTGCGCGCTTTTACCGTAATCGCACGGGTGGATAAGCGTTTACAGTTTTCGCAAGCTCGTAAAAGCAGTACAGTGCACCGTAAGAAAATTACAAGTATACCCTGGCTTAAGTACCGGGTTAGTTAACTTAAGGAGAATGACATGGCGGTAACGCAAACAGCCCAGGCCTGTGACCTGGTCATTTTCGGCGCGAAAGGCGACCTTGCGCGTCGTAAATTGCTGCCTTCCCTGTATCAACTGGAAAAAGCCGGTCAGCTCAACCCGGACACCCGGATTATCGGCGTAGGGCGTGCTGACTGGGATAAAGCGGCTTATACCAAAGTTGTCCGCGAGGCGCTCGAAACTTTCATGAAAGAAACGATTGATGAAGGTTTATGGGACACCCTGAGTGCACGTCTGGATTTTTGTAATCTTGATGTCAATGACACTGCTGCATTCAGCCGTCTCGGCGCGATGCTGGATCAAAAAAATCGTATCACCATTAACTACTTTGCCATGCCGCCCAGCACTTTTGGCGCAATTTGCAAAGGGCTTGGTGAGGCAAAACTGAATGCTAAACCGGCACGCGTAGTCATGGAGAAACCGCTGGGGACGTCGCTGGCGACCTCGCAGGAAATCAACGATCAGGTTGGCGAATACTTCGAGGAGTGCCAGGTTTACCGTATCGACCACTATCTTGGTAAAGAAACAGTGCTGAACCTGTTGGCGCTGCGTTTTGCTAACTCCCTGTTTGTGAATAACTGGGACAATCGCACCATTGATCATGTTGAGATTACCGTGGCAGAAGAAGTGGGGATCGAAGGGCGCTGGGGCTATTTTGATAAAGCCGGTCAGATGCGCGATATGATCCAAAACCACCTGCTGCAAATTCTTTGCATGATTGCGATGTCTCCGCCGTCTGACCTGAGTGCAGACAGCATCCGCGATGAAAAAGTCAAAGTACTGAAGTCTCTGCGCCGCATTGACCGCTCCAACGTGCGCGAAAAAACCGTACGCGGGCAATATACTGCGGGCTTCGCCCAGGGCAAAAAAGTGCCGGGATATCTGGAAGAAGAGGGCGCGAACAAGAGCAGCAATACAGAAACCTTCGTGGCGATCCGCGTCGACATTGATAACTGGCGCTGGGCCGGTGTGCCATTCTACCTGCGTACTGGTAAACGTCTGCCGACCAAATGTTCTGAAGTCGTGGTCTATTTCAAAACACCTGAACTGAATCTGTTTAAAGAGTCGTGGCAGGATCTGCCGCAGAATAAACTGACTATCCGTCTGCAACCTGATGAAGGCGTGGATATCCAGGTACTAAATAAAGTTCCTGGCCTTGACCATAAACATAACCTGCAAATCACCAAGCTGGATCTGAGCTATTCAGAAACCTTTAATCAAACGCATCTGGCAGATGCCTATGAACGTCTGCTGCTGGAAACCATGCGTGGTATTCAGGCACTGTTTGTACGTCGTGATGAAGTGGAAGAAGCCTGGAAATGGGTAGACTCCATTACTGAGGCGTGGGCGATGGACAATGATGCGCCGAAACCGTATCAGGCCGGAACCTGGGGACCCGTTGCCTCAGTGGCGATGATTACCCGGGATGGTCGTTCCTGGAATGAGTTTGAGTAATATCTGCGCTCATCCTTTATGGTTATTTTACCGGTAACATGATCTTGCACAGATTGTAGAACAATTTTTACACTTTCAGGCCTCGTGCGGATTCACCCACGAGGCTTTTTTTATTACACTGACTGAAACGTTTTTGCCCTATGAGCTCCGGTTACAGGCGTTTCAGTCATAAATCCTCTGAATGAAACGCGTTGTGAATCATCCTGCTCTGACAACTCAATTTCAGGAGCCTTTATGAACCCACAATTGTTACGCGTAACAAATCGAATCATTGAACGTTCGCGCGAGACTCGCTCTGCTTATCTCGCCCGGATAGAACAAGCGAAAACTTCGACCGTTCATCGTTCGCAGTTGGCATGCGGTAACCTGGCACACGGTTTCGCTGCCTGCCAGCCAGAAGACAAAGCCTCTTTGAAAAGCATGTTGCGTAACAATATCGCCATCATCACCTCCTATAACGACATGCTCTCCGCGCACCAGCCTTATGAACACTATCCAGAAATCATTCGTAAAGCCCTGCATGAAGCAAATGCGGTTGGTCAGGTTGCGGGCGGTGTTCCGGCGATGTGTGATGGTGTCACCCAGGGGCAGGATGGAATGGAATTGTCGCTGTTAAGCCGCGAAGTGATTGCGATGTCTGCGGCGGTGGGGCTGTCCCATAACATGTTTGATGGTGCGCTGTTCCTCGGTGTGTGCGACAAGATTGTTCCGGGTCTGACTATGGCAGCCCTGTCGTTTGGGCATTTGCCCGCGGTGTTTGTGCCGTCTGGACCGATGGCAAGCGGTTTGCCAAATAAAGAAAAAGTGCGTATTCGTCAGCTTTATGCCGAAGGTAAAGTGGACCGCATGGCACTACTGGAGTCAGAAGCCGCATCTTATCATGCGCCGGGAACATGTACTTTCTACGGTACTGCCAACACCAACCAGATGGTGGTGGAGTTTATGGGGATGCAGTTGCCAGGCTCTTCATTTGTTCATCCGGATTCTCCGCTGCGCGATGCTTTGACCGCAGCCGCTGCGCGCCAGGTTACACGCATGACCGGTAATGGTAATGAATGGATGCCGATCGGTAAGATGATAGATGAGAAAGTGGTGGTGAACGGTATCGTTGCACTGCTGGCGACCGGTGGTTCCACTAACCACACCATGCACCTGGTGGCGATGGCACGCGCGGCCGGTATTCAGATTAACTGGGATGACTTCTCTGACCTTTCTGATGTTGTACCGCTGATGGCACGTCTCTACCCGAACGGTCCGGCTGATATTAACCACTTCCAGGCGGCAGGTGGCGTACCGGTTCTGGTGCGTGAACTGCTCAAAGCAGGCCTGCTGCATGAAGATGTCAATACGGTGGCAGGCTTTGGTCTGTCTCGTTATACCCTTGAACCATGGCTGAATAATGGTGAACTGGACTGGCGGGAAGGGGCGGAAAAATCACTCGACAGCAATGTGATCGCTTCCTTCGAACAACCTTTCTCTCATCATGGTGGGACAAAAGTGTTAAGCGGTAACCTGGGCCGTGCGGTTATGAAAACCTCTGCCGTGCCGGTAGAGAACCAGGTGATTGAAGCGCCAGCGGTTGTTTTTGAAAGCCAGCATGACGTTATGCCGGCCTTTGAAGCGGGTTTGCTGGACCGCGATTGTGTCGTTGTTGTCCGTCATCAGGGGCCAAAAGCGAACGGAATGCCAGAATTACATAAACTCATGCCGCCACTTGGTGTATTATTGGACCGGTGTTTCAAAATTGCGTTAGTTACCGATGGACGACTCTCCGGCGCTTCAGGTAAAGTGCCGTCAGCTATCCACGTAACACCAGAGGCCTACGATGGCGGGCTGCTGGCAAAAGTGCGCGACGGGGACATCATTCGTGTGAATGGACAGACAGGCGAACTGACGCTGCTGGTAGACGAAGCGGAACTGGCTGCTCGCGAACCGCACATTCCTGACCTGAGCGCGTCACGCGTGGGAACAGGACGTGAATTATTCAGCGCCTTGCGTGAAAAACTGTCCGGTGCCGAACAGGGCGCAACCTGTATCACTTTTTAAGACGACAAATTTGTAATCAGGCGAGAGAAAACTCTGATGAAAAACTGGAAAACAAGTGCAGAATCAATCCTGACCACCGGCCCGGTTGTACCGGTTATCGTGGTAAAAAAACTGGAACACGCGGTGCCGATGGCAAAAGCGTTGGTTGCTGGTGGGGTGCGCGTTCTGGAAGTGACTCTGCGTACCGAGTGCGCAGTTGACGCTATCCGAGCTATCGCCAAAGAAGTGCCTGAAGCGATTGTGGGTGCCGGTACGGTGCTGAATCCACAGCAGCTGGCAGAAGTCACAGAAGCGGGTGCACAGTTTGCAATTAGCCCGGGTCTGACCGAGCCGCTGCTGAAAGCTGCTACCGAAGGGACTATTCCTCTGATTCCGGGGATCAGCACTGTTTCCGAACTGATGCTGGGTATGGACTACGGTTTGAAAGAGTTCAAATTCTTCCCGGCTGAAGCTAACGGCGGTGTGAAAGCCCTGCAGGCGATCGCGGGTCCGTTCTCCCAGGTCCGTTTCTGCCCGACAGGTGGTATTTCTCCGGCTAACTACCGTGACTACCTGGCGCTGAAAAGCGTGCTGTGCATCGGTGGTTCCTGGCTGGTTCCGGCAGATGCGCTGGAAGCGGGCGATTACGACCGCATTACTAAGCTGGCGCGTGAAGCTGTAGAAGGCGCTAAGCTGTAAAAGTCAAAATGCCCGATCAAGGATCGGGCATTTTTGTAGCGGTTTTTTGCCGGGTTTAACCCTGTACTTTTACCTGTCCGGCGGCGTGCTTCGCGCGTTCAATGGCGTCAACAACACTCTCTGCAGTAGCCAGTGCTACCCCCAGACGACGGCTGCCATCAATTTCCGGCTTACCAAATAAACGAATCTGTAAATCTGCGCCTACGGCATTCTGCACATTATCAAACGTGACATTCTGACTGGTCAGTTGCGGCAGGATAACGGCAGAAGCAGCAGGACCATACTGGCGGATCCCGCCAACCGGAAGTCCGAGGAAGGCACGTACATGCAGGGCAAACTCCGAGAGATCCTGAGAAATTAGCGTCACCATCCCGGTGTCATGCGGGCGAGGGGAGACTTCACTGAAAATCACCTCATCACCACAGACAAACAGCTCGACACCAAACAGCCCATAACCGCCCAGTGCCAGCACCACTTTACGGGCAATCTCCTGCGCACGTTCAAGGGCAAGCGGGCTCATTTGTTGTGGTTGCCAGGATTCACGATAGTCGCCATCTTCCTGGCGATGACCTACCGGTGCACAGAAATGGACGCCATCCACCGCGCTGACGGTTAGCAGGGTAATTTCGAAATCAAACTTAACGACGCCTTCAACAATTACACGGCCCGCTCCGGCGCGACCGCCTTGCTGAGCGTACTCCCATGCCTGAGCAAGTTGCTCTGCAGAACGAATAAACGTCTGCCCCTTGCCGGAGGAACTCATCACCGGTTTAACAATGCAGGGATAGCCGATGTCAGCAACCGCCTCGCGGAAAAGGTTTTCGCTATCGGCAAAACGATAAGTGGAAGTGGGCAGCTGCAGCTCTTCTGCCGCCAGGCGACGGATACCCTCGCGATTCATCGTTAATTTCGTTGCGCGCGCGCAGGGGACAACATTCAGTCCTTCCTCTTCAAGTTGGATCAGCATATCGGTGGCAATAGCTTCGATCTCCGGCACGATATAATGTGGTTTTTCCAGTTCAACCACACGGCGTAATGCATCACCATCAAGCATATTAATGACATGGGAGCGATGCGCGACATGCATAGCTGGCGCGTCGGCATAGCGATCGACGGCAATCACCTCTACGCCGAGACGCTGACACTCGATTGCCACTTCTTTACCCAGTTCACCGGAGCCTAATAACATCACGCGAGTTGCTGCCGGACGCAGCGCAGTGCCTAATAACGTCATAACGAATATCCCCTGATTAATTCCGCGCGCAGTATAAACGAAAACGTTTGCGCGTGTCTTTATTGTTGATGTTGATTTCCCAACCGAGAAGAAATATACTGTATAAAATCACAGTTATTATGAGAGGCTGCAAATGGCGGTTGAAGTTAAATACGTAGTCATTCGTGAGGGCGAAGAGAAAATGTCGTTTACCAGCAAAAAGGAAGCCGATGCTTATGACAAAATGCTTGATACGGCGGATCTGCTTGACACCTGGCTGACAAATTCTCCAGTGCAAATGGAAGACGAGCAACGTGAAGCCCTTTCGCTATGGCTGGCAGAACAAAAAGATGTGCTGAGCACCATTCTGAAAACCGGCAAATTACCGTCCCCACAGGTCGTCGGTGCTGAATCCGAAGAGGAAGATGCCTCACACGCGGCCTGAAGCAACTTGCGCTCCTGACAATTTGTACCATGCTTTCTCCTGAATCATTGTGCTATGGAGAAAAACATGAAAAAAAGAGGGGCGTTTTTAGGGCTGTTGTTGGTTTCTGCCTGCGCATCAGTTTTCGCTGCCAATAATGAAACCAGCAAGTCGGTCACTTTCCCAAAGTGTGAAGGTCTGGATGCTGCCGGAATTGCCGCGAGCGTAAAACGTGATTACCAACAAAATCGCGTGGCGCGCTGGGCTGATGATCAAAAAATTGTCGGTCAGGCCGACCCCGTGGCATGGGTCAGTTTGCAGGACATTCAGGGGAAAGATGATAAATGGTCAGTACCGCTAACCGTGCGTGGTAAAAGTGCCGATATTCATTACCAGGTCAGCGTGGACTGCAAAGCGGGAATGGCGGAATATCAGCGGCGTTAATGGCTTCTGATAATTCGATTGACCGTTGGCGGATGCGGCGCGAATGCCTTGTCCGCCCCACAATCGTAGGCCTGAGAAGACGCAACAGCGTCGCATCGGGCAATCAGCATCAAACAGTGCTACTCAAAACGTCAAACTACTTTCACCTAAAATACCCTTATCACCTGATATACAGTGAACACCTTACCTGGCGCGAATTTCTTTGAATAACGGCCTACCGACTCGCTTATTTGCGCATCTTTTGTCTCGATATACATTTTCTGACATCCTCATCCGCTATGCTACAGGCACTAAAAATGGTTATTGAGGAGCAAATATGGCTAACTGGTTAAATCAACTGCAATCCCTGCTTGGGCAAAGCCGTTCTTCTACCTCCTCGTCTGCGGATCAGGGATTGGGCAAACTTTTAGTGCCAGGCGCATTAGGCGGACTGGCTGGGCTGCTGGTCGCAAATAAATCAGCACGGAAACTTCTTACGAAATATGGCACCAACGCGTTACTGGTTGGCGGCGGAGCGGTCGCGGGTACGGTGCTGTGGAATAAATACAAAGATAAAATTCGCGCGGCGCATCAGGACGAACCGCAGTTTGGCGCGCAAAGTACGCCGCTGGATGAGCGTACGGAACGTTTGATCCTTGCGCTGGTCTTTGCCGCTAAAAGTGATGGTCATATTGATGCCAGAGAACGTGCGGCAATCGACCAGCAATTGCGTGAAGCCGGCGTGGAAGAGCAGGGGCGTGTACTCATTGAGCAGGCAATCGAACAACCGCTGGATCCACAACGCCTGGCTACCGGGGTCCGCAATGAAGAAGAGGCGCTGGAAATCTATTTCCTGAGCTGCGCGGCTATTGATATTGACCATTTTATGGAACGCAGTTACCTGAATGCACTGGGTGACGCGCTGAAAATTCCCCAGGACGTTCGTGAAGGCATTGAACGCGATCTCGAACAACAAAAACGCACTTTGGCGGAATAATTCCGCTCTGGATAGCCTGAAGTTGACGATTTCGGGCTATCCAGAACCGCACGGCCATTTGAGCAGGCTGATTTTCTCTGTCTGCATAACATTCGATATCCGCGCCATTACCTGTCATCATCTAAGCAATGACTACCCTGTTTCGCTTGCATCCCCGGTGAGTTTTGCCACCCTTATAAGATGTTTCAACCAGAAAGAACAATAACATGCTACCAAAAGCCGCCCGCATTCCCCACGCCATGACGCTTCATGGCGATACGCGCATCGATAATTACTACTGGCTGCGGGACGATACGCGTTCTCAGCCGAAAGTCCTGGACTACCTGCAGCAAGAAAATAGTTACGGTCATCGGGTGATGGCCTCGCAACAAGCCTTGCAGGATCGCATCTTAAAGGAAATCATCGACCGCATTCCGCAAAGAGAAGTTTCTGCGCCCTACATAAAAAATGGCTACCGCTATCGGCAGATTTATGAACCAGGCTGTGAATATGCTATCTACCAGCGTCAATCGGCATTCAGTGAAGAGTGGGATGAGTGGGAAACATTGCTCGATGCCAATAAGCGCGCGGCGCACAGTGAGTTTTATTCGATGGGCGGAATGGCGATTACGCCCGATAACACCATTATGGCGCTGGCAGAAGATTTTCTTTCCCGACGCCAGTACGGCATTCGTTTTCGTAATCTGGAAACTGGTAACTGGTACCCGGAACTGCTGGATAACGTTGAACCCAGCTTTGTCTGGGCAAATGACTCCTGGACTTTCTACTATGTACGCAAGCATCCAGTTACGCTGCTGCCTTATCAGGTCTGGCGTCACGCCATCGGTACGCCAGCATCGCAAGATACACTGATCTACGAAGAAAAAGACGATACCTATTACGTCAGCCTGCATAAAACGACCTCGAAGCACTATGTAGTCATTCATCTGGCCAGCGCCACCACCAGTGAAGTTCGCCTGCTGGACGCGGAATTGGCCGATGCCGAGCCGTTTGTTTTTCTGCCGCGCCGCAAAGATCACGAATACAGCCTTGATCACTACCAGCATCGTTTTTATCTGCGTTCCAACCGCCACGGCAAAAACTTTGGCTTATACCGTACCCGTATGCGTGATGAGCAACAGTGGGAAGAGTTAATTCCGCCACGTGATAACATTATGCTGGAAGGGTTTACGCTGTTTACCGACTGGCTGGTGGTTGAAGAGCGTCAGCGCGGGTTAACCAGTTTGCGGCAAATTAACCGCAAGACCCGGGAAGTCATTGGCATTGCCTTTGATGATCCGGCCTATGTGACCTGGATTGCCTACAATCCAGAACCTGAAACCGCGCGATTGCGTTATGGTTATTCTTCCATGACCACACCAGACACTCTGTTTGAACTGGATATGGATACCGGTGAGCGTCGTGTATTAAAACAAACGGAAGTTCCTGGTTTTGATGCGGCGAATTACCGCAGTGAACACCTGTGGATAGTCGCCCGGGATGGCGTCGAAGTTCCGGTTTCGTTGGTCTACCATCGCAAACATTTTCGCAAAGGACACAACCCGCTGCTGGTGTATGGCTACGGTTCTTACGGCGCAAGTATTGATGCCGATTTCAGTTTTAGCCGCTTGAGTTTGTTAGATCGTGGCTTTGTCTACGCCATTGTCCATGTTCGCGGCGGTGGTGAGCTGGGTCAACAATGGTACGAAGACGGAAAATTCCTGAAGAAGAAAAATACGTTTAATGATTATCTTGATGCCTGCGATGCATTGTTAAAACTGGGCTATGGATCACCTTCGCTCTGTTATGCGATGGGCGGGAGTGCCGGGGGCATGTTGATGGGCGTTGCAATTAATCAACGCCCGGAATTATTCCACGGCGTTATCGCCCAGGTACCGTTTGTTGATGTTGTAACAACGATGCTTGATGAATCAATTCCTCTTACCACTGGTGAGTTTGAAGAGTGGGGGAATCCGCAGGATCCGCAATATTACGAGTACATGAAAAGCTACAGCCCGTATGACAACGTCACCGCACAGGCTTATCCGCATTTACTGGTAACGACCGGTTTACACGATTCTCAGGTGCAATATTGGGAACCGGCAAAATGGGTGGCTAAATTGCGCGAGCTGAAAACCGATAACCATCTTTTATTGCTCTGTACCGACATGGACTCAGGCCATGGCGGTAAATCTGGCCGCTTTAAATCGTACGAAGGCGTAGCGATGGAATATGCTTTTCTGGTCGCGCTGGCGCAGGGAACATTACCCGCTACGCCTGAGGATTAAGTATTTTCCAGATAATGTTTCAGTGTTAAACGCAGCTCCGGGCTCATGCTGTCCAGGTTATTAAACAACCAGCGCAGATAGCCCGGATCGCGTTCGGCAACGTCGGAAACCGCTTTGCCACGGTATTTGCCAAAGGTGAAGGTCGTCATCAACGACGGACGTCCGGTGATATCGGCCATCTGTTCTGCCGTCCAGCCGGAGGTGTTCATAATATCGATAAGCAACGCAGCGGTGATATAACAGTCATACAACGCGCGGTGATGATGCAGGCCCGGCGGCGTCTGTACATTGAGCTTCCGTGTTTTATATAACGCCATATTGCTATACTTGATCCCTGGCCACAAACGACGGGCCAGTTTCATAGTGCAAATCCACTCACCGGGCATCTCAGGCAGTACGCGGCGGTCAAAGCTGGCGTTGTGCGCGACATACCATTCACTACCGTAATAGTGCGGGATCACATCTTCAATCCACGGTTTATCGGCGACCATGGCTTCGGTGATGCGATGAATCGCCATCGCTTGTGGACTAATAGGACGATCGGGGCGCACCAGGTGGCTCATGGGGTTGACGATTTTTCCGTCAATGACATCAACAGAGGCAATCTCAACGATCCCTCCCTGCAAACCGCAGGTTTCTGTATCGATAATGCGCAACATGGCATGCTCCAGGCCGAAAAAGCCTAGCGTAATGGAATGATATCGCCTTGCCAACCCTGTGATGAACGCTGACCGACTAACAATAATGAACCACGATCGGCGCGAACGATGAGACGACCATGTTCATCCCATAGTGCACTGTTACCACGGGCATTTGCCATCAGCACAGCAATCGAGTACTGATGTGAAAAAAATTGTAAGCGACGGGCCGACGCCAGCAGGTCGGGTTCTCCCAGACATTGCCCTGTCGTAAACAGTGAACAGGTCGGGTCCATATCCATACCTTCCGGTTGTTCATCGACCACCGTGATGGTTCTGGAACGACGGCCCAGACATGCACCATAACTCTGATGGTAGATCCCTGGCGTTTTTCGCCACGGTGCGAACACCGCAATTCCACGAATAAAGCGATCGTTATATTCAACGGGAAGGCCGGCAATGATAGTCATTCGCCAGGTCGTTGCAGCATAACAAAGCGGGTCTAATAGCGAGAGATCGGGGGGGGCAGGAAGGGCACGTCGCGAATAATCACACCCCAGTAAAGAAAGCGATGGAAAAACTAACAGCTGACATTGTTGCCTGGCGGCGGCCCTCACAAACTCCAGATGATGAGCTACCTGTTCGGTGAGTGAGGTTTTACGAGGCTCATATTGCGCTGCTGCAACTTTCCAGAACGACATAATGACTTCCTTTTCAAAATGACTGCAAATTATGGGTGCGGTTTAGAAAATACTCATAATTTAGCAGGCGTTATGTAAGAAAGTGTAACTATGTATAAGTTTTATTTAAGTTTGGGCTCGTAAGGTAAACGTGACAGATTGACCGAAGCCAAACGGTGGGCGATAAGCCGCTCGCGAAACCAGCTGCGCAAATGTTCAGGCTGTTCACGTTCAACCGCTTCAGCGATCACCGGCATATTGTAGCGTTCTTTAAATGCAACCCCTGCCGCCGCCAAATCGACATTCACTTTATCCATTTCTGTTTGATCCAGTTTAGCCAGATTCTTCAGCATTCTTAATCTCCTCATCATTCGCGGGCAAAAGTTACTAAGAGTGAGCCTGGATGGCAAGCCGGAATTGATGATCCTCGACTCAGACATTAGACAAGGTTATGCTCTGTAAAAAAGTTATTACAAAAAGGAATAGATAATATGGCTTCAACTGCACGCTCCCTTCGCTACGCGCTGGCAATCCTGACCACTTCGTTGGTGACACCTTCCGTCTGGGCACATGCGCATTTAATGCATCAGTATCCTGCAGCAAATGCGCAACTGACAGCTGCCCCGCAGGCAATCACTTTAAACTTCTCGGAAGGCGTTGAAACAGGATTCAGTGGTGCAAAAATCACGGGGCCAAAAAACGAAAATATTAAAACATTACCGGCGAAGCGAAATGAGCAGGACCCAAAGCAACTGATTGTTCCACTGGCCGATTCGCTGAAACCCGGAACCTACACCGTTAACTGGCATGTTGTTTCGGTGGACGGGCATAAAACGAAAGGACACTACACCTTTAGCGTGAAATAAATCATGCTGGCGTTTACCTGGATCGCGCTGCGATTTATCCATTTCACCTCGCTGATGTTGGTTTTTGGCTTCGCAATGTACGGTGCCTGGCTGGCCCCCTTAACGATTCGTCGCTTGCTGACGAAGCGTTTTCTGCGTTTACAACAGCACGCTGCCGTCTGGAGTTTGATCAGTGCCACTGCAATGCTCGCCGTTCAGGGCGGGTTGATGGGAACGGGATGGTCAGATGTATTTTCGCCAAACATTTGGCAGGCTGTTTTGCAAGCGCAGTTTGGTGGCGTCTGGTTATGGCAAATTGTTCTCGCCCTCGTAACGTTGATCGTCGCCCTTATGCAACCGCGGAATATGCCACGTTTGCTGTTTATGCTCACTACCGCGCAATTTTTTCTGCTGGCGGGAGTCGGGCATGCGACGCTGAATGAAGGGGTAACGGCGAAAATCCATCAGACTAATCACGCGATTCACCTGATTTGTGCGGCGGCGTGGTTTGGGGGATTACTGCCGGTGCTCTGGTGTATGCAACTCATCAAAGGCCGTTGGCGACACCAGGCTATTCAGGCGCTGATGCGTTTTTCCTGGTGCGGGCATTTTGCGGTGATCGGCGTACTGGCAAGCGGCGTGCTTAATGCATTGTTGATTACCGGATTTCCCCCCACGCTTACGACTTACTGGGGCCAACTCTTATTGCTCAAAGCCATCCTGGTGATGATTATGGTGGTCATTGCGCTGGCTAATCGTTATGTTCTTGTACCGCGCATGAGGCAGGATGAAGATCGTGCGGCACCCTGGTTTGTGTGGATGACTAAACTCGAATGGGCGATAGGTGCGGTAGTGCTGGTGATCATCAGCCTGCTTGCGACTCTCGAACCTTTTTGATGGATTACGAAAATGATGAAAAAAAGTATTCTGGCGTTTCTGTTACTCACCAGTTCTGCAGCGGCGCTGGCTGCACCGCAGGTGATTACCGTCAGCCGTTTTGAAGTGGGTAAAGACAAATGGGCGTTTAATCGCGAAGAGGTGATGCTGACTTGCCGACCGGGTAATGCTTTGTATGTCATCAACCCAAGTACCCTCGTGCAGTATCCTTTAAACGATATCGCACAAAAGGAAGTTGCCAGTGGGAAGACTAAAGCCCAACCCATTTCGGTGATTCAGATTAATGATCCTAACAATCCCGGCGAAAAAATGAGTCTGGCACCGTTTATAGAACGAGCTGAAAAACTCTGTTAATTACCTAAAATAGCCTTTTGATTTCCAATAAAAAAACCGCCTCAGTTCTTTCACCAGAACGGGCGGTTTTTAACATTTAAGCTGATGACCACCGCGCTTTTTATTGACCATTTTGCACGCAAACTGGAAAATCTGGCGTCGTCATCTATTCTTAAAGAGCAAGGCAACTAAGCCTGCATTAATGCCAACTTTTAGCGCACGGCTCTCTCCCAAGAGCCATTTCCCTGGACCGAATACAGGAATCGTGTTCGGTCTCTTTTTATCTGTTAAAAGCCAGAAGCATTCCCTTCGCTGACTTTATAGTCAACCATAACACACACTCTACTGTCTGAGTCCAGCGTTTTTTAACATTCTTGTTAAGATTATGTGATCTTTAGCGCGGGAGGAAAATATTGATGAAACAGCCTGCGCCCGTTTATCAGAGAATTGCGGGTCATCAATGGCGACATATCTGGCTTTCAGGCGATATACACGGTTGTCTTGAGCAGTTGCGCCGCAAATTATGGCATTGTCGTTTTGATCCGTGGCGAGATTTACTTATCTCAGTGGGAGACGTTATCGATCGTGGGCAGCAAAGTTTACGTTGTCTGCAGTTACTGGAACAACATTGGGTTCGTGCGGTAAGAGGCAATCATGAACAGATGGCGATGGATGCGCTGGCATCCCAGCAGATGTCTTTGTGGTTGATGAATGGCGGCAACTGGTTTATTGCGCTGGCAGATTATCAACAGAAACAAGCGAAAACGGCGCTGGAAAAATGTCAGTATTTGCCCTTTATTCTTGAAGTACACAGTCGCACCGGCAAACATGTTATTGCCCATGCCGATTATCCGGATGATGTTTATGAATGGCAAAAGGACGTCGATTTGCATCAGGTCTTGTGGAGCCGCTCGCGGTTAGGTGAACGCCAAAAAGGGCAGGGAATTACAGGTGCTGATCATTTCTGGTTTGGTCATACACCGTTGCGCCATCGCGTGGATATTGGCAACCTGCATTATATTGATACAGGTGCTGTCTTTGGGGGCGAACTGACTCTTGTGCAATTGCAATAATTAAAAATCACCGTATTCCTGTGCAGGTCGCCAGAAACCATCTATAAAATCCTCAATCGGAAAACAACCGCCATGGCGGATCCGTTGATCGCTCATAGAATAAAGACACTGCTGTTCCGTGTTGTAGACATCCACAACAATATCTTCACAACCGCCATCCAGGTAGCAAACAAAAAGTACCAGCGCGAACATTTCATCCCCGAAGTGTGGTGCCGTACCGTTAAGTTTAGGTGAGATTTTACAACGGGGGAATAACCAGGACAAATAACCCGCCATGCCGACGGGTTCTTTTTGGATCAGGCAAGACGCATAATCCAGGCATCAGATTGTTGATCGTAACGGGTACGGTAAAGGACAGAGTGTTCGCCATTTAGCAGGGCAGGGATACTGGTTTCAGCATCCCAGGCATCCAGTTGCATACATAAATCGGGGTCTGATTTACAAGGAATGGTTAACGTTCGATCACCCGGCGATTGGCCGTGTAATTCGCCGTCGTCGATTTCAAAAGCGCCTATGCGCACACTGGTTTTCATCTTCGTGCTCTCCATTTAGCTGCCGATTGTGGTACGACCAGTCCGATCGCACCATTTTTCAGCCTAGTTGAGGCAGCCGAATGTGCCAGTCAAAAAGTGCGCTTTTTTTGTGCGCTGTCAGGCGTTACCGGTAAAAAGTTTCCCGTCTCGCACCAGTTCACGCGGGTAGCTGTTTTTCAGTCGCGAACCAATTCGTTTGGCTAAACCAATCGGCTGATGCTGGAAAGTAACCAATACATCATCCGCTACTGGCGCGGCTTGCGGGTAAACATCGCGCCCGCGATACCACTCTTCCGCTTCCTGCGGTGTCAGTTCAAAAGCGTTCACATTGTCGGGGGAGGCAAGGGCAATAACCGCTTCATGCTGCCAGCGATAACCTTTGTTATGCGTTTCGGCAAGTTTAATCCCCAACCGAGAAAATCGGACTTTACCGATCAGGGCTTCAATGCCTACCGGGAACAACCACAGTTCTTTGTCGCGTTGCCAGAGTCGCAGGTTTCCATCCCAGTTTAAGCCAACACCTGCAGCCGCCTGACGAATTTGACCGGCTTCGCGATCTTTCACCGGGCTAAACGGGAAATTGCCCACTTTGTATTTTGGGGCGGGTAAGACGGGGATCGCCTGAGTTTTACGCAGACGAGCAACGAAGAAGCCTTCGCAGTCGTAAATTTGTGGGAAAACATGCAAAAAGCCTTCTTCGGTCAGCGCCTTATTTGCACCAGGGAAGAGATCGCCAAGCGGTAAAAACTCTACTGCGTCGGGGTAAGTCTCTTTCAGCCACAGGCAAACGGCTTCGTTTTCTTCCCTGTTTAAGGTACAGGTCGAGTAAACCAGCGTACCGCCAGGGCGTAATGCATGAAAGGCGCTGTCGATCAGTTCCCGTTGGGTCGCTGCGATTTCCTGATTGCTTTCTGGTGACCAGTTTTTTAGCGCATCGGGATCTTTACGCACCACGCCTTCGCCGGAGCAGGGAGCGTCCAGCAAAATGGCATCGAACATTTCTGGCACTGCCGCACCAAACACGCGGCCATCAAAATGTGTGAGCGCAACATTACTGATGCCACAGCGGCTGATATTGGCATGTAACACTTTTACCCGACTGGCGGAAAACTCATTGGCAAGGATCGCCCCTTCGTTATTCATCCGCGCGGCAATTTGCGTCGTTTTGGAGCCGGGCGCGGCAGCGACATCCATCACCCGCTGTGGTGCATTACCGTCAGCAAACAAGGCGGCAACGGGCAACATTGAACTGGCTTCCTGAATATAAAACAGGCCGCTTAAATGCTCGGCGGTACTACCCAATGGCAATGCATCTTCATCGTCGCGTTCAATCCAGAAACCTTCTTCACACCACGGAATTGGCGTAAGCGTCCAGCCATAAGGAGCGGTTAATTGCAGGAAATCAGCAACGGAGATTTTCAGCGTATTAACGCGAATGCTGCGGCGCAACGGGCGCTGACAGGCGGCAAGAAAATCATCAAAAGAGAGCGTCGAAGGCATAGCTTCGCGCATTTGTGTCAGAAAGGCGTCCGGGAAATAAACGGTGTGTTGGGCCACGAGCATATACCACTGGCAAAAAAACAGGCGCGCAGTTTAGCATAAACGCTCCGGCGCAGACACGCCGGAGCAGTGGGCATTATTTGGGAAGCGCAGTTCCCCATTCACGCCACTCTTTCGGTTCACTTTCCTGCAACAGGAAGTGCTTGCCTTCCTGGGCTTTCGGTGCCAGTGGCGTACCCGGAGGCGTGGCGAAGGCGATGCCGCCACGGATAAATTGGTTAAAGGTGCCGGTTTTCACTACTCCGCCCGTCAGACCAAAGTCCAGACTGTAACCTGATGCCAACCAGAAGACGGAATTGTTGCGCACCAGGTGTTGATAGCGTTTACTGATGCGCATCGCAATCATCACGCGATCAGACAATGTCCCCAGCGTCATTCCGGTAACCGTACCGACTTCCAGACCACGGAACAGCACAGGCGTACCAATACCTAACGAACCGGCTTCCGGCGCTTCAACAATAATGCTTAAGCCATCCAGGTAACGCGAATCAGTAATGGTGGCTTCTTGCAACTCAAAGTCGCGGCGAGGATTACCCCGACCTGGTTCGACGTTGATATACGGCTGGAGGATGGTATCAAGATGCTCAACGCCCGCGGCTGAAATTTGCGGTGTGACCACCGAGAAGCGCGTACCGCCGCGGGCGAAGGTCTGGACATACTCCGGATAGAGCACCGCTTTTGCCTGCACTTCATTGCGCGCGGTAATCAGATACAGCGTCTGGATTTGCCCGATATCAATACCGAGATAGCGAATTGGCATCCCGACCGCCAGTTTTCCGGCATCGAAAGCGTGAAGCGTAATCTGCCCGCCAACCGCACGGGCCGCTGTTTCGGAAGCATACAGAATACGTTTGTCGCCTTTACGCTGACTGGCGCTGGCACCGCTGAGGTTATCGAAGCTAATGGCTCCCTTTAATGCTCTGGAGAGCGGGGATGCCTGTACGGTCAGGCCACTACCATTCAGCTGAACTTTCGCCCCGCCTTCTGCCCAGAACACGCTATTGCTGGTCAGAAGGTTGCGATACTCCGGCTTAATATGCAGATCGATATCAAACGCGTTAGCTCGCGGACGCACGGTAATAACTTCACCAACTTCAAATTTACGGTACAGCACTACCGATCCTGCCTGCACATCCGGCAGCGTCTCTGCACTCAAACTTAGGGTTGTGGTGGGTAAATCGCTAAGGCTGTTCTCCAGCGCTTTTTCCAGATTGGCATACAGTGGATAGCTGGCTTTCATCTCGCCTTTATCGCCCGGCAGAATACGTATCCCGCCGTTAATCCATTCTGAGGCGCTGGCTCCGAGAAACTCAACGCCATCCAGCCCCACCTTCACGTCGACACGGCTGTTGACGACAAATTTGCTATCGCCTTTTACCAGTTCTCGATGCTGAGGCTCGATGGCGACGGTAAAGGTGACGCCTTTGCTGGTGAGTTTACGATCAATAACCTGGCCTACCTGCACGCCGTGAAGAATGAGCGGCTGACCAGCATCAATACCGTAACTTTCCGGTGCTGTCAGGGTCAGTGTCAGAACATCAGGTTCATGCAGCAGTGCTTTTTCGCCTGGCACAACAACGAACTCTTTGCGTGGCTCGCCATCGCCGGGCACCAACTCAAAGGTTTTTCCGGTCAGCAGGGCGCTGAGATTGGCATCGCTAAGGGATAATTTCGGGTTGCGTAATTCGATGCGGGTATTTTCACGAAGCAGGGTGACGACGCTGGGATCAACGGTCATTTCCCCAGTGACTTTACCACCAGGATTTAAATCCAGTTTAGTCAGCTGTCCGACTTCCAGCCCCTGATACATTAACGGCGTCGAGTCGGCGGTTAATCCGGCCCCACTCGGCAGTTCCAGTTTTATTATTACGCCACGCTGGCTGTGGGCGAGATCTTCATACAGACCAAAGGTATCTTCCGCCTCGGCAGGTTTCGACTCTTCAGGTGAATCGAAGGCAATCGCACCGTTAACCAGTGCCGCCAGACTTTCCAGTTTCACCTTCGCGCCACTGATACTGACGTTGGCATCAACGCCGGAAACGTTCCAGAAACGGCTACCTTTTTTCACCAGATCGGTAAAACGCCGCTCGATCAGGACATCAATCACCACGCCTTGCTTATTGGGATTGATGGCATAGTCGTAGACTTTACCCACCGGGATCTTGCGGAAATAGACCAATGAACCACTGCTCAGTGAACCGAGATCGGGGGCTTGCAGGTGGATCATCAGATCGCCATTGTCCAGCCGATATTTCGGTTGGGTGTCGAGTGCGACAAAGTGATCCTGCTCTTTACCTTTGCCCGGCATCATGCCGATATAATTACCACCGACGAGGGCGTCCAGCCCGGAGACACCTGCCAACGAGGCCTTTGGCGTCACCAACCAGAACTGTGTCTCTTCGCGCAGCGCATCTTTCATATCGGACTTGATGCTGACCTTGACTTCAATCTTACGAAGATCGTCGCTGAGGCTGATATCCTGCACAGTTCCGACTTCAACGCCCTGATAACGAACAGGCGTACGGCCTGGAACAATACCATCCGCCGACATAAAGTCGATGGTGACAGTATTACCCCGGTCCTGATAACTGTCCCAAATCAGCCAACCAGCAATCATTAGCGCGATGAACGGCAGCAGCCAGAAAGGTGAGATACGGCGTTTATTTTTAATCTGCGCTTCAGTCGTCGAAGCGGGCGTTTCCTGACTCATGTGCATCCCAAAGTAAGCGGCTGTCCAGCCATTCCACAGCAAGAATAGTCAAAATTACCGCTGCGCCGAAATAAAACGCAGCCGGTCCCATAGTAAAAGCGAGGATCTGATCGCGATTAATCAGCGACATGGTTAAAGATATGACAAACAGGTCGAGCATCGACCAGCGACCAATCCAGGTCACCATCCGCAGTAACAGAATGCGTGTGCGTAAACCTTGCTGGCATTTAAAATGAATACTCAACAGTAAAGTGAACATGACGATCACTTTAGTAAACGGTACCAGAATACTGGCGATAAACACGATTCCCGCAACCGCAATGTTGCTACTTGCCAGCGACATAATTCCGGAAAGAATCGTATCTTCCTGCCGACCACCATTCAGATAAATGATAGAGATAGGCAACAGGTTGGCAGGTAACAACAAAACGATTGACGCTAACAGCGCCGCCCAGCATTTTTGCAGACTATGACGGCGACGCAGGCGTAGCGGGATATGGCAACGCGGGCAGCGACCACGCTGATCAGGATAGCCGGTAAAATGACACCCAAGACAGACACGGAGTTTCTCGTCCCTTCGCGTAGCGGGGCACTGCGGATAAAATCGCTCCCACAGTTCTTCGACATTAAGATGTGACAACGTCACCGTCGTTAAAATCACCAACGCCACAAAAGAGAACAAGCCGACACCCGCCTGGATATGGGCATAATCCTGTACCTTTATAGAAGCAACGCCAATGCCGACCAGGTAGATATCGAGCATTACCCACTCTTTCAGTCGCTCAAGCATCAGCAGTACCGGACGTAAATTCATTCCCAGTCGGTTACCAAACCATAAATAAGCTATGGAGGTCACCAGAATAAGGGGGGCACCAATAACGCAAAAAAAGACCATCGACCCCGTTATCGCATCGCCCTGTTTGGTCATTTGCCAGATGCCTTGCATAACGTTGGCGTCAATACGGATGCCTAACAGCCAGATATGCAACAGCGGTTCGCCCCAGGCAAACGGCATCAACAACAGCATAGCGAACGCCATTGCCGCCAGGCGCGTTAGCGACCAGTCGCGCCCGTCACGAATTTTTGCCTGACAGCGCGGACAATAGGCACTTTGATGAGAATTTATCTCGGGCAGGCTAAACAGCATGTCACATTGCGGGCAACGTTGGTAATCACCACGCGGCAGTTCCTCGCCGATAGCCCTCACTGTTATCTTCTTTGTCGGCGTAATTTGTGGTGTGTTAAGAGCCATGACGTGCCAAATGTAATAAGAATTAACATTAATCTTAACCCATGATGGGAATGATCTTGAGCATTAACGCATTTAATGCTTATTTTAATAGGCTGGCAGTTCCAGGTAAGACAACCAAGTGATTATATAATGAACAAAGCAGAATTTTACGCGGATTTTAATCGCGACTTTAACGCGCTGATGGCGGGAGAAACCAGTTTTCTGGCAACGCTTGCGAACACCAGTGCGTTGTTATATGAGCGTCTCACTGACGTAAACTGGGCAGGTTTTTATTTGCTTGACGACGATACACTGGTGCTCGGACCATTTCAGGGCAAAATTGCCTGTGTCCGGATACCCGTTGGGCGCGGCGTATGCGGCACTGCGGTTGCCCGCAATCAAGTGCAGCGTATCGAGGATGTTCACGCGTTTGACGGGCATATTGCCTGTGATGCGGCGAGTAATTCTGAAATTGTTCTGCCACTGGTGGTGAAAAATCAGATTATTGGTGTTCTCGACATCGACAGTACCGTCTTCGGTCGCTTTACAGACGAGGACGAGCAAGGCTTACGTCAGCTTGTGGCACAGCTTGAAAAGGTGCTTGCAACGACGGATTACAAAAAATTCTTTGCGAGCGTCGCAGGATAATCAACGGATAACGTAGCATTTACTGATAGCGTCATTATAATGACGCCTGTTCATGCCTGCGCTTGTTGGCTACGTCCGTTGTAATCAGGAAATTTCATGGAAAATCAACCTAAGTTGAATAGCAGTAAAGAAGTAATCGCGTTTCTGGCCGAACGTTTTCCCCACTGTTTCAGTGCGGAAGGTGAAGCGCGTCCGCTGAAAATCGGTATTTTTCAGGATTTGGTCGATCGTGTTGCCGGGGAAATGAACCTGAGCAAAACGCAATTGCGATCCGCTTTACGTCTCTACACTTCGAGCTGGCGTTACCTTTACGGTGTTAAACCCGGCGCAACGCGTGTCGATCTTGACGGCAACCCATGCGGTGAGCTGGACGAGCAACATGTCGAGCATGCTCGCAAGCAGCTTGAAGAAGCGAAAGCGCGTGTTCAGGCACAGCGTGCTGAACAGCAAGCGAAAAAACGCGAAGCTGCCGCAGCTGCTGGTGAGAAAGAAGACGCACCGCGCCGCGAACGCAAGCCACGTCCGACCACGCCACGCCGCAAAGAAGGCGCTGAACGTAAACCTCGTGCGCAAAAGCCGGTAGAGAAAGCGCCAAAAACAGTAAAAGCACCTCGCGAAGAACAGCACACCCCGGTTTCTGACATTTCAGCTCTGACTGTCGGACAAGCCCTGAAGGTGAAAGCGGGTCAAAACGCGATGGATGCCACCGTATTAGAAATCACCAAAGACGGCGTCCGCGTCCAGCTGAATTCGGGTATGTCTTTGATTGTGCGCGCAGAACACCTGGTGTTCTGAAACGGAGGCCGGGCCAGGCATGAACATGTTTTTTAGGCTTACCGCGTTAGCTGGCCTGCTTGCAATAGCAGGCCAGACCTTCGCTGTAGAAGATATCACGCGTGCTGATCAAATTCCGGTATTAAAGGAAGAGACGCAGCATGCGACGGTAAGTGAGCGCGTAACGTCGCGCTTCACCCGTTCTCATTATCGCCAGTTCGACCTCGATCAGGCATTTTCGGCCAAAATCTTTGACCGCTACCTGAATCTGCTCGATTACAGCCACAACGTGCTGTTGGCAAGCGATGTTGAACAGTTCGCGAAAAAGAAAACCGAGTTAGGCGATGAACTGCGTTCAGGCAAACTCGACGTTTTCTACGATCTCTACAATCTGGCGCAAAAGCGTCGTTTTGAACGTTACCAGTACGCTTTGTCGGTACTGGAAAAGCCGATGGATTTCACCGGCAACGACACTTATAACCTTGACCGCAGCAAAGCGCCCTGGCCGAAAAACGAGGCTGAGTTGAACGCGCTGTGGGACAGTAAAGTCAAATTCGACGAGTTAAGCCTGAAGCTGGCAGGAAAAACGGATAAAGAAATTCGTGAAACCCTGACTCGCCGCTACAAATTTGCCATTCGTCGTCTGGCGCAAACCAACAGCGAAGATGTTTTCTCGCTGGCAATGACGGCGTTTGCGCGTGAAATCGACCCGCATACCAACTATCTTTCCCCGCGAAATACCGAACAGTTCAACACTGAAATGAGTTTGTCGCTGGAAGGTATTGGCGCAGTGCTGCAAATGGATGATGACTACACCGTTATCAATTCGATGGTGGCAGGTGGCCCGGCAGCGAAGAGTAAAGCTATCAGCGTTGGTGACAAAATTGTCGGTGTTGGTCAAACAGGCAAGCCGATGGTTGACGTGATTGGTTGGCGTCTTGATGATGTGGTTGCCTTAATTAAAGGGCCGAAGGGCAGTAAAGTTCGTCTGGAAATTTTACCTGCTGGTAAAGGGACCAAGACCCGTACTGTAACGTTGACCCGTGAACGTATTCGTCTCGAAGACCGCGCGGTTAAAATGTCGGTGAAGACCGTCGGTAAAGAGAAAGTCGGCGTGCTGGATATTCCGGGCTTCTATGTGGGTTTGACAGATGATGTCAAAGTACAGCTGCAGAAACTGGAAAAACAGAATGTCAGCAGCGTCATCATCGACCTGCGTAGCAATGGTGGTGGGGCGCTGACCGAAGCGGTATCGCTCTCCGGTCTGTTTATTCCATCCGGCCCGATTGTTCAGGTCCGTGATAACAACGGTAAAGTTCGTGAAGACAGCGATACCGACGGACAGGTCTTCTATAAAGGCCCGCTGGTGGTACTGGTTGACCGTTTCAGTGCTTCGGCTTCAGAAATCTTTGCCGCGGCAATGCAGGATTACGGTCGTGCGCTGGTTGTGGGTGAACCGACGTTTGGTAAAGGCACCGTTCAGCAATACCGTTCATTGAACCGTATCTACGATCAGATGTTACGTCCTGAATGGCCAGCGCTGGGATCTGTGCAGTACACGATCCAGAAATTCTATCGCGTTAACGGCGGCAGTACGCAACGTAAAGGCGTAACGCCAGACATCATCATGCCGACGGGTAATGAAGAAACGGAAACGGGTGAGAAATTCGAAGATAACGCGCTGCCGTGGGATAGCATTGATGCCGCGACTTATGTGAAATCAGGAGATTTAACGGCCTTTGAACCGGAGCTGCTGAAGGAACATAATGCGCGTATCGCGAAAGATCCTGAGTTCCAGAACATCATGAAGGATATCGCACGCTTCAACGCTATGAAGGACAAGCGCAATATCGTTTCTCTGAATTACGCTGTGCGTGAGAAAGAGAATAATGAAGATGATGCGACGCGTCTGGCGCGTTTGAACGAACGCTTTAAACGCGAAGGTAAACCGGAGTTGAAGAAACTGGATGATCTACCGAAAGATTACCAGGAGCCAGATCCTTATCTGGATGAGACGGTGAATATCGCACTCGATCTGGCGAAGCTTGAAAAAGCCAGACCCGCGGAACAACCCGCTCCCGTCAAGTAACATCAATCAGGCACAAGAAATTGTGCCTGATTTTTTAACAGCGGCAAGATGCCGTAAATCAGATGCTACAAAATGTAAAGTTGTGTCTTTCTGGTGACTTACGCACTATCCAGACTTGAAAATAGTCGCGTAACCCATACGATGTGGGTATCGCATATTGCGTTTTGTTAAACTGAGGTAAAAAGAAAATTATGATGCGAATCGCGCTCTTCCTGCTAACGAACCTGGCCGTAATGGTCGTTTTCGGGCTGGTACTGAGCCTGACAGGGATACAGTCGAGCAGCGTTCAGGGGCTGATGATCATGGCCTTGCTGTTCGGTTTTGGTGGTTCCTTCGTTTCGCTTCTGATGTCCAAATGGATGGCATTACGATCTGTTGGCGGGGAAGTGATCGAGCAACCGCGTAACGAAAGGGAACGTTGGCTGGTTAATACTGTAGCAACCCAGGCTCGTCAGGCGGGGATCGCTATGCCGCAAGTGGCTATCTACCATGCGCCGGACATCAATGCTTTTGCAACCGGTGCGCGCCGTGATGCTTCTCTGGTTGCTGTCAGCACTGGTTTGCTGCAGAACATGAGCCCGGATGAAGCCGAGGCGGTAATTGCTCACGAAATCAGCCACATCGCCAATGGTGATATGGTCACCATGACGCTGATTCAGGGCGTGGTGAACACCTTCGTTATCTTTATTTCCCGTATTCTGGCGCAACTTGCCGCGGGTTTTATGGGCGGAAATCGTGATGAAGGTGAAGAGAGCAACGGCAACCCGCTGATCTACTTTGCGGTTGCAACGGTTCTGGAACTGGTGTTTGGTATTCTGGCGAGCATTATCACCATGTGGTTCTCGCGTCATCGTGAATTCCACGCCGATGCGGGTTCAGCAAAACTGGTTGGTCGCGAGAAAATGATTGCTGCATTGCAACGCCTGAAAACCAGCTATGAACCGCAAGAAGCAACCAGCATGATGGCTTTCTGCATTAACGGGAAGTCGAAATCGCTCAGTGAGTTGTTCATGACTCACCCGCCACTGGATAAACGTATTGAAGCTCTGCGTACGGGTGAATACCTGAAGTAATATGAAGTAAATACTAAAAAGCGCGTCCTGATCGACGCGCTTTTTTTATGCCATGGATCGTGGCTGAGTGATACGTAAACCACTGACACAGGCTGCAATCACCGCCAGAATAGCCGCAGCCATCAGCGAGACGTGCGTACCATTATCACCAAACTGATTTAGCATCAGCGCTACCAGAGCCGCGCCGCTACTCTGACCCAGAAGACGAGCCGTCCCTAACATGCCACTGGCTCCACCGCTACGTTCGCGAGGAGCGGAGGTAATAATGGTGTGGTTATTGGGTGACTGGAACAAGCCAAATCCAGCACCACATAAGATCATCGGCCAGATAATATTGATATCCGCAGGTGACGCTGGCAGCAGAACCAGGGAAAAAAGCCCCGCAGCCATGATGAATAACCCTAAAGCACCCAGCAATCCTGCATGTACGCGTTCAATCAAATAGCCTGCCAGTGGAGCCATCACCATTGTTGCTAACGGCCACGGTGTCAGAAGTAAACCTGTTTCGACTTCACTACGCCCGAGCACGGTTTGCAGGTAAAAGGGAAGGGAAACCATTGCCAGCATTTGTGCGCAGAAAGAGCAAACAGATGTGCAAATAGAAAGTGAAAACAGCGGGATACGCAGTAAATCCACCGGTAGCAGCGGTACGGGAAGAGAAAGCTGGCGGCGAATAAAGAAAATACCAACGACAACCATTACCACCAGTTCCGCACCAATCAATGTCAGCGATTGCCTCTGAGCGAAACCACTCAATGCAGTAATAAGCAGGCCGAAGGTTAACGCGTTCATCACGGCGCTGGGCAGGTCGAAACGGGGTTTACTGGCGCGAGAACCATTGGGTGGCAGAAAACGCATCGCCAGAAGCAGGGCGATAATACCCAACGGTACGTTGATTAAAAATAACCATTTCCAGGATGCGATGGAGAGGATTGCTGCAGCAATTGTCGGCCCGGCAGCAGAAGAGACGGCAACAATAAACGAGTTTATGCCCATCCCTCTACCCAGAAAACGTTGTGGATAGATCAGGCGGATAAGTGCGGTATTAACGCTCATCAACGCTGCACCGCCGAAACCTTGTATGACACGCGCAAGGGTGAGCATTTGCAGCGAATCAGAAAGGGCGCAGAACAGTGAAGACAACAGAAAAACGACCAGACCGCATTTATAAATACGTCGATAGCCAAACATATCGCCCAGAAACGAAAATGAGAGCAGGGAGATGACAATGGCGATTTGATAGGCGTTCACTACCCAGATGGAACTGGCTGGCGTGGCATGAAGGTCCGTGGCGATTGTTGGCAGGGCGACGTTGGCGATTGCGCCGTCAAGGACAGCCATCGAAATACCAATCACAATGGTTAATATCGCACCGTATCGCTGGGGCAATGGCAGGCCGTCGGCCTGAACTTTTGGCATAGGAATTTTATATCTTTGGTGAATAATCAACAGGGGTATGATTCTAGCACTGATATTCACGGTGGATGTCGCAGAATTGTAACTAACCGGCAAAAGATGGATTGCGACCACCCAGGTGCGAAATTATAATAAAAAACAGTTCTGATTTTTATAAAACACTCGCAATGAGGTGATAAATGGCTAACGCAGATCTGGATAAACAGCCTGATTCTGTATCTTCTGTGCTGAAAGTTTTTGGCATTTTGCAGGCGCTGGGTGAAGAGCGCGAAATAGGGATAACCGAGCTGTCGCAGCGCGTCATGATGTCAAAAAGCACCGTTTATCGCTTTTTACAGACCATGAAAACCCTGGGTTATGTGGCGCAGGAAGGGGAGTCGGAGAAATATTCGCTGACCCTGAAATTGTTTGAACTGGGCGCTCGCGCGTTGCAAAACGTCGATTTAATTCGTAGCGCAGATATCCAGATGCGTGAGATTTCCCGCCTGACGAAAGAAACTATCCACCTCGGCGCACTGGACGAAGACAGTATTGTTTACATCCACAAAATTGACTCTATGTACAATTTGCGCATGTATTCACGGATTGGGCGTCGTAATCCGCTGTACAGCACCGCGATTGGTAAGGTACTGCTGGCATGGCGCGATCGCGATGAAGTGAAGCAAATTCTTGAGGGCGTGGAGTATAAACGCAGTACCGAGCGGACCATCACCAGTACAGAAGCGTTATTACCCGTTCTGGACCAGGTGCGCGAGCAGGGGTATGGCGAAGATAATGAAGAGCAGGAAGAAGGGCTGCGATGCATTGCGGTTCCGGTATTTGATCGCTTTGGCGTGGTCATTGCCGGTTTGAGCATCTCCTTCCCGACGTTACGTTTCTCTGAAGAGCGTTTACAGGAATATGTCGCAATGTTGCATACCGCGGCGCGCAAAATTTCTGCCCAAATGGGTTATCACGACTATCCGTTCTGATGAGAGTAAGAACCTGTCTGAATATCAAACAGACAGGTTCTTTATTTAGCATGAGAAAAATAAAGTTGAAGGTGGCGTTATATTAAACGCACTTGCGATAAGAATATTTTACTCATGAGTGAGAATCTGGTTATTTATTACCCTTAACCATTATCGACCACAATATTGCTTTTACGTAACAACGGGCAATCTGTTATCCCCAGAAAACCACTTTTAGTGTGCAGGTATTGTACCGTGCTGGTGCCTCTGGCGGTCAGATAGGTACATTGCAAACCTAATCCCGCGGCATTCTCTTTGCTTCCAATCAAAACGCCATATCCGCTGAGTAATAATCCTATCCATACCAGTGCTATCAGCATAACTGTGCGAATGATGAATCGCATTACAACCTCTTCTCTTTTTATGTTCGCTTAATCGTAGCGGCAATATGCGCTGAAGCAAGCGACTCATTCTGAAAAAGCACGAATATCGACATAGTTAGGCGCTGTTTAACTAACGCATGCTAGTTTAATGACATAAGGTAGGTGAAACGGAGATTGGAGTGAAAAAGTTTCGATGGGTCGTTCTGGTTGTCGTGGTGTTGGCTTGCTTGCTGCTTTGGGCGCAGGTATTCAACATGATGTGCGATCAGGATGTACAATTTTTCAGCGGAATTTGTGCCATTAACCAGTTTATCCCGTGGTGATATCATTTTTTCAGCACTAGATTTTCTTCCTCTCCAGCAGTGGTAGAATAGCGCCTCTACTCAGAGGTGGTGAAATGAACGAAGTTGTAAATTCAGGCGTGATGAACATTGCGTCTTTGGTTGTATCGGTGGTGGTTCTTTTTATCGGGCTTATCTTGTGGTTTTTTATCAATCGTGCCAGTTCACGGACTAACGAACAGATTGAACTGCTTGAGGCGTTGCTGGATCAGCAAAAACGTCAAAATGCTCTGTTACGTCGTTTGTGCGAAGCAAACGAACCTGAGAAAGCAGATAAAAAGACCGTTGAGAGTCAAAAATCGGTTGAAGACGAAGATATTATTCGTCTGGTCGCCGAACGATAATCCTTCCTCAATCTTGAGTAACCCCGTCGTTGAAGGGTTACTCAATTCATCCTGATTATACGCACTGTCATGGTGCAACTGCTTCAAATTAAAACTCTGGTCTGACTTCAAATAATTATCATATTATTTATTTGCGTAACGGGATATCAGAAAAAGATATTTAGCCCATTAATTTATTAGGATGTTTACATCGGATTTGTGATTAAGCGTGGTATTATTTATTAGCGAAACGTTTCTCTCTTGATTTTTTTGCGCATTCATCAATTTTTCTTATTTTAAATTTACAATACCTTTGGCGATTGACTTCTCTTTGGGGTGATTGATGGCCGTTAACTGACTGTTTTATGAGAAAAAGTGATATAACTTTTTATTCATTGCATAGCAGAAAATGTGATATTGCACGCACTATGTAATAACTTCTCCCATTGGCATGGAACAACTGAACTTATTGAACTATGTTAGAAAATACGTCAGTTTAAGTATCTGCCTGAACTGGCAAGGTTAAGCACAATGATATATCGGCGCGTATTCCGTTGCATAAGTGTGCAAAAAAAGTGGAAGACGTATCGAGATTTGTGCGTCTGATCGAGACATGTTTAAAAATGGCTTGCCATAATTAACGTTGTATGTGATAACAGATTTCGGGTTAAACGAGGTACAGTTCTGTTTATGTGTGGCATTTTCAGTAAAGAAGTCCTGAGTAAACACGTTGACGTTGAATACCGCTTCTCTGCCGAGCCTTATATTGGTGCCTCATGCAGTAATGTGTCAGTTTTATCTATGTTATGCCTGCGGGCGAAGAAAACAATCTAAGGAATTTTTCAAATGGCAAAGATTAAAGGTCAGGTTAAGTGGTTCAACGAGTCTAAAGGTTTTGGCTTCATTACTCCGGCTGATGGCAGCAAAGACGTGTTCGTACACTTCTCCGCTATCCAGGGTAATGGCTTCAAAACTCTGGCTGAAGGTCAGAACGTTGAGTTCGAAATTCAGGACGGCCAGAAAGGTCCGGCAGCTGTTAACGTAACAGCTATCTGATCGAATCCACTGATCTGAAGTGTGAATACGCTTCAATCTCGCTATAAAGCCTCGCCGAATGCGAGGCTTTTTACTTTGCTTTATCTTCGCTCCTGGCGTTCGGATATTTGCCCGCCGCGTGATTCGCGTTACACTTGCGGCCTTTAGTATCCTGCCGGAGTTGTCATGTCGTTTTCCTGTCCACTTTGCCATCAGCCTCTTTCGCGTGAAAAAAACAGCTATATCTGTCCCCAGCGACATCAGTTTGATATGGCGAAAGAAGGGTATGTCAATCTGCTGCCCGTTCAGCATAAACGGTCTCGTGATCCGGGCGACAGCGCGGAAATGATGCAAGCACGCCGCGCATTCTTAGATGCCGGACATTATCAGCCGCTGCGTGATGCAATTGTCGCCCAACTGCGGGAACGGCTTGATGAAAAGGCCACGGCGGTGCTGGATATTGGCTGTGGTGAAGGGTATTACACACACGCATTTGCCGATGCGCTGCCCGAAATCACCACGTTTGGTCTGGATGTCTCGAAGGTAGCGATAAAAGCGGCGGCGAAACGCTATCCGCAGGTCACTTTTTGTGTTGCTTCCAGCCACCGTTTGCCGTTTTCCGATACCAGTATGGACGCCATAATACGTATTTACGCGCCGTGTAAAGCAGAAGAATTAGCGCGAGTAGTGAAGCCTGGCGGTTGGGTCATTACTGCCACGCCGGGACCGCGACATTTGATGGAGCTGAAGGGGCTGATTTACAATGAAGTACATCTTCATGCACCACATGCAGAACAACTGGAAGGTTTTACATTACAGCAGAGTGATGAGTTGTGTTATCCGATGCGTCTTCGCGGTGACGAAGCCGTCGCATTATTGCAGATGACGCCGTTTGCCTGGCGTGCGAAGTCAGAAGTCTGGCAAACACTGGCCGCAAAAGAAGTGTTCGACTGCCAGACGGACTTTAATATTCACCTCTGGCAGCGTTCTTATTAACCGTGGAAGTGCGTCCAGAGGATCTGGACGCCAATACCGATCAGCACCAGCCCGCCGAGAATTTCCGCTTTTTTCCCAATAATTGAGCCGATAAAGCGACCAACCATCATCCCTAATGTCGACATAATCAAGGTTGCACAACCAATGGCCAATGCGGTCGCGATAATGTTAACCTGCAGGAAAGCAAGACCAACACCCACAGCCATGGCATCCAGGCTGGTGGCAATCGCGGTGGTTACCAGTAGCCAGAAACCGTGTCGACGGCGCGGTTCTTCATCTTCATCATCTGCGCCACGAAAACCCTCAATAATCATTCGCCCGCCGAGGAATATCAGCAGCACAAACGCAATCCAGTGGTTCCATTCAAGGACAAACCGGCTGGCTAACATGCCCATTCCCCAGCCGATCAGCGGCGTCAGGGTTTCGACGGCACCAAAAATAAGGCCGGTTCGCAACGCTTCAGAAAATTTCGGTTTATGGAGGGTGGCACCTTTACCGATTGATGCAGCAAATGCATCCATCGACATACCAAACGCAAGAAGAACAGTAGCAGTGATATTCATGACAACGTCCTGACCGGGGTATCCATAAAACACATCATCGCCCCCAGCAAACATGCATACATGAACAACAAACCGCGATGGTTTTCGCGTTCATGCAGGCATAGCGATTGATGTGCATATGGTCTCGCCTGACTGAAAGTGTTCAGTCCGTACGTGCCACGTTTTGCAACGAGTATGTTGACACGTACATTTCCGGAATCTGGAAATCGGCTACTCCCCAAATGAGGGCGCAACCTTAACATATTTTGAGAATATAAAACAACTGTTGGAATATATTATTTCATCACTTTATTGATAACGATTTTCATTTAGATTTATATATCAATGAAACGTTAAAATAAATAACAAATAAGGGAAGAGGTAATATAGCCTAAGCTATGTCTGATTATTAAAAATACACTAAACATAGCTTTGGCTAAATTCATAACCTATTGAGTTGAAACGAGAAGCTTATAAATTTTTTCCAGATCGTCGATATTTCGAACGCGGATTAACAGCCGACGTTGTTCTAATTGCATCACCAACACGCCATCTTCCGACAAGTTCATCGCTTTGATTCGGCTATATTCAATCCAGACATTGGCGAAGAAAAAACCTTTTTGTTTAAAGATGATCTTCGGAACGCGGATCCAGAATATATAAAAACCCATCAGAGCCAGTGCACTTAATAACCATGTTGTTATTAGCGCGCCATGATTCGTGACGTTGTTATAGATAAGAATGACAATCAATCCGACGAATATAACGCTATCGATGCGACCACGCCGGAGCAAAGGAATTGCCAGCAGAGTGGGGCCGTTACGGCGGGGCATGATGAACTGATCGTAGATCGCGAAGGCCAGGAGTGCGGCGATGAAAAGAATCAGTACCAGGTCCGTGATTGTCATTAATCCTCCAGATAAAAAAACGGGGCCAAAAGGCCCCGGTAGTGTACAACAGTCTTACAGTCCCAGCAGGCCGCAAGCGTAACCAGCGATACCGATAACGAAGAAGCCAACGATGATCCACAGCGGGTTAACTTTTTTGCGCAGTAGCCACATACAAGCAAAGGTCAGCAGCAGTGGTACCAGGCCTGGCATTAACTGGTCCAGAATAGTCTGGACAGTGGTAACGTGTTCTTTGCCCGTCTGGTCAGTAATGCGAGAGACAACCAGCGGGATGTTGACATGCGTCCACTTGTTAACTAATGCCCCCATGACAAACAGGCCGAGGATAGACGCCCCTTCCGTCAGTTTTTGCAGGAAGCCACCACCCATATCTTTAACGATATCGATACCTTTGGAGTAACCATACGCTACGCCGTAGTAACGGGTTGCCAGGCGCACCAGGTTAAACAAGATGAAGAACAGCAGCGGACCTAACAGGCTGCCGCTCATTGCGATACCGGCACCCAGCGCTGCAAATACCGGACGTACGGTTCCCCAGAAGATCGGGTCGCCTACACCAGCCAGCGGCCCCATCAAACCGACTTTGATACCGTTGATAGCACCGTCATCGATCTCTGCGCCATTAGCACGCTGTTCTTCCAGCGCCAGGGTTACGCCGAGAATCGGCGCAGCCACGAACGGCTGGGTGTTGAAGAACTCCAGGTGACGGCGAATAGCTTGTTTACGAGCTTCGTTGTTCTCAGGGTAGAGTCGACGAATTGCCGGTACCATAGAGAAGCAGAAACCCAGTGCCTGCATACGTTCGAAGTTCCATGAACCCTGGAAGAGGTTAGAACGCAGGAAGACGCCACGAATATCACTTTGAGTGAGTTTTTTCTCGGTGGTAGTTTGAGTTGTATCAACCATTTCGCTCACCTGTTAGTCCAGTTCGTTATCGAGATCGTTGTTACCAGCTGCCTGAGCAGGCGCACCGGCTACGCGGTTGTATTTCGGGCTAAGTTGGATGTAGAGCACTGCCATAACAGTACCAATCACACCCAGAGCAACCAGGTTAAAGTTGGTGAATGCTGCGGTTACGAAGCCGAGGTAGAAGAACGGCATCAGGTAGCCAGCACGCATCATGTTGATAACCATCGCATAACCAACCACTACGATCATGCCACCTGCGATATTCAGACCATTGGTCACCACTTCCGGAATCGCATTCAGCATGTTCTGGACTTCGCTGGTACCAACAGACAGCGCAACGATGACGGCCGGAATAGCCACACGCATTGCTTGCAGGAACAGAGAAGAAACGTGGATCCAGGAAATCGCTGTCAGGTTGCCGTTATCAGCAGCCTTATCCGCAGCGTGCTGGAAAGCAACGGTGATAGTACGAACGATGATGGTCAGTACCTGGCCCGCAGCGGCCAGAGGGATTGCCAGTGCGATACCTGCACCAATGCTCTGATGACCTGCGATAACCAGAATAGTAGAAATGATGGAAGCCAGAGCGGCGTCAGGCGCAACTGCAGCACCGATGTTCATCCAGCCCAGCGCGATCATTTCCAGCGTACCACCGATAATAATACCGGTTTTCATATCCCCAAGAACGATACCCACCAGGGTACACGCGATTAGCGGACGGTGAAACTGAAATTCATCGAGGATTGATCCCATACCTGCGATACAGGCTACGATAAATACCAGCACAATTTGAAGAGTGGTAATCTCCATTGTACTTCTCCTGTTTACGTAAGACTTAAGTGTGAAAACTGAGTGATAATCAACACAATACGTTACTTATCGATTTTGCTGATCAGATCCATCATTTTCAGTTTCGGATCGGTGGAAACCTTACGGACTTCCAGCTCAATACCGCGCGCATTCAGTTTCTTGAACGCCTCGATATCTTTTTCATCAACCGAAACCGCGTTATTCACCTGGGTTTTACCCTGACGGAATGCCATACCACCGACGTTAACAGAGGTGATTTTCACGCCGCCTTCAACGAGACGCTCTACATCTGTTGGGTTGGTAAATAACAGCATTACGCGTTCGCCAGCATATTTCGGGTTGTTGTAGACGCGAATCATTTTGGCAACATCAACTACGTGTGCTGTTACGCCCGGAGGTGCAACCTGGGTGAGCAGTGTCTTACGAACGGTATCCGCAGCCACTTCATCACTAACAACAATAATACGGGAGACATTGGTTTCTTTGGTCCAGCGGGTGGCGACCTGACCGTGAATCAGACGGTCGTCGATACGCGCAAGGCCAATAACCATGTAGTCGTTTGGTCCCATTGGTTTTGCCGGAGTTGGAGCCGCTTTTGGTGCTGCGGCAGCGGGTGCTGGCGCGGCTTTTTCAACCGGTTTGGCTTTCAGAGCTTTCACGCCTTCACGGCCTGTTTCTACTGCCAGCGCAACCAGTTCATCAAAGCTTGGGTCATCATCACGGGCCATTAACGTTTCCACGAGCATTGGAATGTTAACGCCTGCAATGACTTCATAATGCTCTTTGTCGACGACAATGCGGCTGGCAGCATTGAATGGGCTGCCTCCCCATGTATCAACGAGAAACAGCACGCCTTTAGTGGTGTCGAGTTTTGCCAACTGAGCGTTGTACTTTTCAATCAGCGTTTCGGCATTTTCACCTGGAACGAAATCGATCCAGCCGACGTTTTCCTGCTCGCCTAACAGCATTTCTGCGGTTTTAAGCAACTGCTCTGCAGCCCAACCATGTGTGCCTATAACAATAGCAATGGTCACTTGCTACCTCCTTTATTATCGTTAACACCTCAACGTGCCAGATGTATTTTTGAATCGTCGTCCACAATCGAATCGATTCAGATAAGGGCTACAACCAAAAACCCCTGCGTTTCGCGATTTATTTTAGATATCGAAAAAATTATTTTATGTGATGAAGATCCGTAATTTAACTTTCGATTAGCAGAAATTTCGAAAGGTAAAATATCCTTGTCACATTCGTTTGCAAAGGAAGGTAAATCTTTGCCAAATCAGATGTGTCTCTGATATGTTTAACTCCTGTTTAACAACCATGGAGTATAGGGCAGTAGCCCGCAGTATGGATCGTCACCGACGTCATTTCAGCATCAGGCCTTTTAACGCCTGCCTTTCTGGCACTTTATGCCGCACCTTTCGTTTGCATTTTGTCGTTACGCCTGCATTATTTCTGGCGTCGAATAGCTATTCCTTAAGCAGGAGCTTGTCATGGAATTCTTAATGGACCCCTCGATTTGGGCGGGGCTACTCACGCTTGTTGTTCTCGAAATTGTGCTGGGTATCGATAACCTGGTCTTCATCGCCATTCTTGCTGACAAACTGCCGCCAAAACAACGCGATAAAGCGCGTTTGCTGGGATTATCACTGGCGCTGATTATGCGTCTGGGGCTGCTGTCGCTGATTTCATGGATGGTCACGCTGACCAAACCGCTATTTACCGTCATGGATTTCTCCTTCTCCGGACGCGACCTGATTATGTTGTTCGGGGGGATATTCTTGCTGTTCAAAGCAACAACCGAACTGCATGAACGGCTGGAAAACCGCGATCATGATTCCGGCCACGGTAAAGGCTACGCCAGTTTCTGGGTGGTCGTCACACAGATCGTCATCCTTGACGCCGTCTTCTCGTTGGATGCGGTAATTACGGCAGTAGGGATGGTTAACCATCTGCCAGTGATGATGGCGGCGGTAGTGATTGCGATGGCGGTTATGCTGCTGGCATCGAAACCGCTGACGCGATTTGTTAACCAGCATCCAACGGTGGTGGTGCTCTGTCTGAGCTTCCTGTTAATGATAGGTCTGAGTCTGGTGGCAGAAGGTTTCGGTTTCCACATTCCGAAAGGTTACCTGTATGCCGCGATTGGCTTCTCGATCATCATCGAAGTGTTTAACCAAATTGCGCGTCGCAACTTTATTCGTCACCAGTCGACTTTGCCGCTGCGAGCGCGTACTGCCGATGCCATCCTGCGTTTGATGGGCGGGAAACGTCAGGCCAATGTCCAGCACGATGCCGATAACCCGATGCCGATGCCGATCCCGGAAGGTGCATTTGCCGAAGAAGAACGTTACATGATTAACGGCGTACTGACGCTGGCGTCGCGTTCTCTGCGCGGGATCATGACGCCGCGCGGTGAAATAAGCTGGGTTGACGCTAATCTCGGGGTCGATGAAATCCGCGAGCAACTGCTCTCTTCACCGCACAGTCTGTTCCCGGTATGTCGCGGTGAACTGGATGAAATCATCGGTATCGTACGTGCTAAAGAACTGCTGGTGGCGCTGGAAGAGGGCGTTGATGTGGCGGCGATTGCTTCGGCGTCTCCGGCGATTATCGTCCCGGAAACCCTCGATCCGATCAACCTGCTGGGCGTACTGCGTCGTGCTCGCGGGAGCTTTGTTATCGTGACCAACGAGTTTGGTGTGGTACAAGGTCTGGTCACGCCGCTGGATGTGCTGGAAGCCATTGCGGGTGAATTCCCGGACGCTGACGAAACGCCGGAAATCATTACCGACGGTGACGGCTGGCTGGTAAAAGGCGGTACAGATTTGCATGCCTTGCAGCAGGCGCTTGATGTTGAGCACCTTGCCGATGACGATGATATCGCGACGGTCGCGGGCCTCGTGATCTCGGCAAATGGTCACATTCCCCGTGTGGGCGATGTGATTGATGTAGGGCCACTGCATATCACCATCATTGAAGCCAATGATTATCGTGTTGATCTGGTTCGCATTGTTAAAGAGCAACCGGCGCACGATGAAGATGAGTAAGTGTTAACGTAACGGCATAACGGGCGTGATATGTCCATTATGCCGGGCGGGCGGCGGTTGGCTGCCCGCCAGCCATTTGGGAAAATCACGTAGCGGCATCGGCTGTGCGTACAAATACCCTTGCAAAATATGCACCCCATGACGGCGCAAATACTTCGCCTGTTCTTGTGTTTCCACACCCTCCGCCACCAGTTCAATATTCAGTCTTTGCCCCAGAGCGATGATGATATCGGTCACCGTCGAGTTAACCGCGTCAGAACCTATAGCTGCGGTAAATGACTTATCAATTTTCAGCACGTCAGGACGTAATGTTTCAAGCCAGGAAAATGAACTGTTGCCGGTGCCGAAGTCATCAATCGCCAGTTTGACGTTTTTACGATGTAGCTCGCGGGCAATCCGATAATCAACATCCAGTAAGGCATCGCGTTCGGTGATTTCGAGGATCAGTTGCTGAATCGGGTGAGCGCTAAACCAGTACTGATTGAGATCTTTTATCAGCACACCACGGCGAAAATGGCTGGGTGCGACGTTAATGCCAACATGAAACTGACTACTCATCGGGAAAACATGGCGCTGACGAATGGTTTCTGCCATCACATAGCGGGTCAGTGGCACAATTAAATGATGTTCTTCCGCGATAGGAATAAACACATCCGGTGAAATCCAGCCCTGACGCGGATTGTTCCAGCGAAGCAAAATCTCTACACCAATACATTGCTGGCTGCGCGCATTAAGCAAAGGCTGACAGAACAATTCGAACTCATGTTGCGCCAGGCCCAGATTGATTTCGCGGGAAAAGCTCATCCGGTAAGCGGTCGCCAGCCAGGCGATGTAGCCCACCAGTAAACTTAGCAGCACCGCCAGCGGTAATTGTGTTGGAAGATAGTGCCATGCCAGCGCCGTAGCCCCCGGACCATTAACGTTAATGGTAAAAGGAAAGCGTTGCGAAGAAACCTGGTAGTTTTCATTGTTTTCAGGTTGCGGAAGGGAATCTACCAGCCCATTACCATAGAGCAAATGCCGATCGTCCACCGTCAGGCTGGCGCTACTGATTTGCGGCAGTTGTGGCTCAAGCAGCATTGCCGCCAGTAAGTCGATGTTAATCATCTCCATGACCCCAGCTTTGCTACTGCCCGCTGCTGGCGTCCACTGAATCAAAACCGGACTGCCTTTAATCAGGGCACGGTCGATCGTCAGGCGTAAAAGTGGTTGCGGTGCAGGAAGTTCAGCCAGAATGTCCACGACGGGCACATTGCGATAACCAAAAATGCTGGAGCAATAAAGTGTGCCGTCTTGCACCAGGCCAATGGATCGCACAGTTTGGAGTTTTGCCGCCTGTTTACGTAATGGCAAATGGGCGACAGAGCAGGGCAGACCAATCAGCGGAAGCAAGACTTCGCTACCTGCCTGTAGGGGAAGCAGTACTTTATCTAATTCCTCTACAGCGTGATTGGCGAATTGTACTACCCGTTGTTGATTTAAGTTACGCTGTGAAATAAATCGCACGCTCAGGGTCGAAGCGAGCGTAACGAGGGCGCAAATCGTACAAACAATCATTCGATTACGGCGATAGGTTTTAATGATCCGTTGTGCTTTTTGCATGCGGGCCACCCTGTAAGCGTATGGCGACAAACGCCTGACGCAACAGTGGAAGTGTAGTGGGGAATATTACAGCAGACGAGAAAGCGGGGATAAATTCGCCCATCCGTTGCAGATGGGCGAGTAAGAAGTATTAGTCACACTGGACTTTGATTGCCAGACCACCGCGTGAGGTTTCGCGGTATTTGGCGTTCATGTCCTTACCGGTTTCGTACATCGTTTCGATGACCTTATCCAGCGAGACGCGCGGTGCGCTGGTGCGGCGCAGAGCCATCCGTGCGGCGTTAATCGCCTTCACAGAGGCAATAGCATTACGCTCAATGCACGGCACCTGAACCTGCCCTGCAACCGGGTCGCAGGTCAGACCGAGGTTGTGCTCCATGCCAATTTCCGCCGCCACACAAACCTGTTCCGGGCTACCGCCCAACAGCTCGGCAAGGCCCGCAGCAGCCATTGAACAGGCAACACCCACTTCGCCCTGGCAACCGACTTCCGCACCGGAAATAGAGGCGTTCATTTTATACAGTGCACCAATCGCACCCGCTGCCATAAAGTAGCGGGTATAGATGTCCGGGCTGACGGACTCAATAAAGTGGTCATAGTAAGCCAGCACTGCCGGAACAATGCCACAAGCACCGTTGGTTGGCGCAGTTACCACGCGACCACCGGCGGCGTTCTCTTCGTTAACTGCCAGCGCAAACATGTTTACCCAGTCAATGACATTCATCGGATCGTTAGACAGTTTATCGCTGGAAACCAGCATCCGGCGCAGGGCAGACGCACGACGCGGCACGCGCAGCGGGCCTGGCAGTACGCCTTCGGTGTTCATCCCGCGATCGATACATGCCTGCATGGTTTGCCAGACATGCGCGAAATACTCGTCGATCTCTTTCTTGCTGTGCAGCGCCAGTTCATTCTGCATAGCGAGACCAGACAGCGAATAGCCGGTTTCATTGCAGTACGCGAGCAGTTCGGTGGCAGATTTGAACGGATACGGCACGCTCACTTCGTTGGCGGCATCCTGACCAAAGTGTTCTTCATCGACGATAAAACCGCCGCCGATGGAATAATAAGTTTTGCTGTAGACGACTTCATCGCCGTTATAGGCGTGGATTTGCATACCGTTTTCATGCAGCGGCAGGTTACCGTTATGAAAACGCATCCCGTTGTCGCGCGGGAAATCCACTTCATGCCGTCCCTGTGCCAGCAGCAGACGTTCGCGCTCTTCTACGTCGCGAATAAAACCGGGAATACTGTCGATATCCACGGTGGCAGGTTCGTTACCTGCAAGACCCATAATAATGGCGATATCGGTGTGGTGGCCTTTACCCGTCAGCGACAGTGAACCATAAACGTCCACGGCAACGCGAGTAACGCTATCCAGTAAGCCTTTTTCGACCAGGTCATCGACGAACTGTTTACCCGCCTTCATAGGCCCTACGGTATGGGAAGATGAGGGACCAATCCCCACCTTAAACATGTCGAATAGACTAATCACGATAATACTCCTGACAAGGTGACTGGACTTCCAGTAACGAACTAATAACAGCGCATAGTGTAAGAGGGAACGCGGCGACTGGCTTAACTATTCACATGAATTAAACTAATCAAAAACCGCGATTTAACTAATATTGCGATGATTGTCTCAAGTAGTGTTTTGTAGATGTAAAGATAAGTATAGTCAGGGTTTCACACCAATTTGCAGCGCCAGTTCACGAATTATGCCTGCGGTCATTCCCCATACAAAATACTGTTCGTACCAGGACAGCCATACCCGATGTGAATCGCCACGGCGGTAGATATCTAAAGGATGATAACGACCCAGATGTAATGCCTGGGCGAGCGGCATTTCAAACACCGCCGAGACTTCATCTTCACTGGCGCGATACGGCAGATCGGGCGGGATAATGCCGACCACTGGGGTTACCTGGTAGCCAGTGACGCTATCGACGGGCGGCAGCACGCCGATAACTTCAACGGTGGAAGGCGGTATAGCGACCTCTTCTTCAGCTTCGCGCAGCGCAGCGGCGATAACGGATGCGTCCGTGTCATCGACTGCGCCTCCAGGGAATGCCACTTGTCCAGCGTGTTTGCGCAGATGAATCGAACGCTGAGTCAGCAACAACCCCGGTTGCGGTCGACGGACGATGGGGATTAACACGGCAGCCTGACGATGATTTAGGGTTTCCCGGTTAATTTGCGGGCGCAAAAGTTGAAAGCGCGATAAAAAATCATCAAGCGTCAGGCTACGGTATTCCACGTCTTACTTCTCCAGTTGGCGTAATATCTTATTAACTTTATCAAAAGTTTCCTGATATTCCGCTTCTTCCTGGCTATCGGCGACAATTCCACCCCCCGCAGAGCAGTAAATTTGTCCGTTAATGGCAGTCAGCGTGCGGATAGTAATGCTGGTGTCCATGTTGCCGCAAAAGCTCAAATAGCCAATGCTGCCGCACCAGGCATTGCGTCGCTGCGGTTCCAGTTCGTCGATAATTTCCATAGCCCGTACTTTCGGAGCCCCAGTTATTGAGCCACCAGGAAAAGCCGCGCGCAGCAGATCGCTGGCGTGTAACTGTTCTGGTAGTTGCGCCGTTATGGTGCTGACCAGATGATGCACGGCAGGGAAGGGTTCCACCACGAACAGCTCTGGTACTTTTACCGAACCTGCTACGGCAACACGACCGATATCATTACGCATTAAATCGACAATCATCAGATTTTCGGCACGATCTTTCGCTGAGTTCGCCAGTTTCTCTGCTTGTTTGCTATCTTCCTGAGGATCGGGCAGGCGTGGTAGCGTGCCTTTAATCGGGCGGGTCTGGATTTCACTGTTATCACAAAGGATAAACCGCTCTGGCGAAAGGCTTAAAATCGTGCCTTGTTCAAGGCGTAAAAAAGCGCTAAACGGCGCGCGGTTGGCCTGATTAAGCTGAAGGAATGCCTGCCATTCATCGCCAGAATAGGTCGCATGAAAACGCTGGGCGAGATTCACCTGATAGCAATCACCGCTGTGCAGATATTCCTGTACCTGGCGAAATTTTTCGCCGTACAGTTCGCGGGTCATATTGGATTGCCAGTCGGAAGTGAGCGTGAAATCTTCCTGCGGCGAGAATTGCTGGCTTTCCAGCCAGGCCCGACGAGCATTGACATCATTATGACTCAGCAAAGAAACTGTTTGACGCTGGTGGTCAACAACCAGCGCCCAGTCGTAGATACCCACTGCCATATCCGGCAGAACGATATCTTGCTGCGCAATTTCTGGCAGTGACTCAAAACGGCGGCCCAGATCGTAGCCAAACAACCCCAGCGCGCCGCCCTGAAATGGCAAATCTTCGTTATGCGTTGGGTGAATGTCTGCGCGATCCAGCACCTGCTGGAGCACCTGTAGCGGGTCATCAGTGGTCGTTGTACGTTTATCGCTTTCACTAATAACGGTTTCTTTACCGAAAGTAGTTAAAGTGCAAATTGGCTCGGCGACCACAATATCAAAGCGGCTATACGGATGATCGGCATAGCCGGAGTGTAAAAGCATCGCCCACGGCAGGTGGCTTAAGCGTGAGAAATAAAATTCAGCGGCGTCCTGACGCCAGGGTAAAGTAATCACAGCGGGAGATAACGTCTTCATCAGTCCTGACTCTACTGGCTATGTGCCGGGTAGCATGAAATAATTAGCGCCAACAATTTAGCAGGAGTTAACAATGTTTGCAGGTTTACCTTCACTCACCCATGAACAGCAGCAAAAAGCTGTCGAGCGGATCCAGGAACTGATGGCTCAAGGGATGAGCAGCGGCCAGGCAATCGCGTTGATGGCAGAAGAGCTGCGTGCCAACCATTCCGGCGAGCGAATCGTGGCGCGTTTTGAGGATGAAGACGAGTAACACACTAACCCGTATCGCTTTCGTTATAGAAGCCGATGATTATTTGATTGTGAGAAAAAGGACGCTTTTCATATGTGATTAAAAGCGTCCTGACCCATTTATGCTGATGTAAATTTAACTTAGACCAGTGCTTTTAGTTCTTCCTGCATATATGTTGAAAAGTATTCAGGATTTTTAATCACAATGCGTTCACCAGACTCCATTTTTTTTGCCCATCCAACCATTTTTTCCGTGAACCCCGGGTTCCAGCCTTCCTGGTCAGCTCGCGCCGTAATATCAGCGGCACTCGCGGGTACTCCCAGTTCTTTCAAATATTTAAAGATTCCCTTCGCCGTGCTTTCATTCATCGAACTTGGTGTTGGTGCTGATACATCCATGGCACCAATGAAATCCAGGGCTTTATCTATTACAGCAGGCATATTCTTATCCTTAAAATTAACCATGTTATCGATAAGGCTATATATGACCTTAATTTGCATCTAATATCAAAGGGATTATAACGATATGGCACGAGTTAACCTGTTGACATTCAGGTGTTTTAAAGGTAGCAGCTCATGGTGTGTTATCCAGTAAGAGGGAGAAAATTAACGGTCAGTTCTCACGCTATAACCAGATTGTTCAGCTAAGAAAGAAAACCAGAGTTGCTAATCAGAGGGCGAACACAACGGCATGGTTATGTTTATTTATATAGCCAGTTTTATAGATGAAATTGAAATTATAAAAATAAATAATGAATTAGCAGGAGCATCAACAGTAATAACTTAATCTCTGGTCGATTTATGCAAAACCGACCAGTATTATCGATAAATTATCGTCTGACTTATTATGCTTCGATAAAGCTTACACTGCAGCCACAATCTTAATTTCAACTTTATACTTCGGGTTCATCAAACCCGCTTGTACCGTGCAGCGCACCGGCGCATGACCAGCGACAACCCAGGCATCCCACGCTTTATTCATCGCCGCGAAGTCGTTTTTATCAGCCAGGAAAATGGTGGCATCCAGAATGCTCGATTTATTGCTGCCCTGTTTTTCCAGCACGGCGTCAATCTGCGCCAGCGTGTTGGCGGTTTGCTCAAAAGCATCGGCGTCGAGGTTTTCCGGTACACCAGTGTAGTATAGCGTGTTGTTGTGGATCACCACATCAGACCAGCGGGCTTCAGCATCGATACGAACGATAGTCATCATTTTGTCCTCATTATCCTTCCATTTTCGTGCTGCAAAGACTGCCACAATGTGAGGTCGCCGTCACCACTTCAACTGGCGAAAGCGCCCTCATCCTGACATAATCCCTGTTCAAATCAACAGGGGGTAGTGTGACGGACGATTTTGCACCAGACGGTCAGCTGGCGAAAGCGATACCAGGCTTTAAGCCGCGAGAACCACAGCGACAGATGGCGGTAGCCGTCACCCAGGCGATAGAAAAAGGCCAGCCGCTGGTGGTGGAAGCCGGAACCGGTACGGGCAAAACCTACGCTTACCTGGCCCCTGCGCTGCGGGCGAAAAAGAAAGTCATTATCTCGACCGGTTCAAAAGCGTTGCAGGATCAGCTCTACAGCCGCGATTTGCCAACGGTCTCAAAGGCATTGAAATACACGGGCAACCTGGCGTTGCTGAAAGGGCGCTCAAACTACCTCTGCCTCGAACGTCTCGAACAGCAGGCGCTGGCGGGGGGCGATCTGCCGGTACAAATCTTAAGCGATGTGATCCTGCTGCGCTCCTGGTCTAATCAAACAGTCGATGGTGATATCAGCACCTGCGTCAGCGTGGCGGAAGATTCACAGGCGTGGCCGCTGGTCACCAGCACCAACGATAACTGCCTTGGCAGCGACTGCCCGATGTATAAAGATTGCTTTGTGGTCAAAGCACGCAAAAAAGCGATGGACGCCGATGTGGTGGTGGTAAACCATCATCTCTTTCTGGCGGATATGGTGGTGAAAGAGAGTGGATTTGGCGAACTGATCCCGGAAGCTGACGTCATGATCTTCGACGAAGCCCACCAACTGCCCGACATTGCCAGCCAGTATTTTGGTCAGTCACTCTCCAGTCGACAACTGCTCGACCTGGCAAAAGACATCACCATCGCCTACCGCACCGAATTAAAAGACACCCAGCAGTTACAAAAGTGCGCCGACCGCCTTGCCCAGAGCGCGCAGGATTTTCGTCTGCAACTCGGTGAGCCTGGTTATCGTGGCAACCTGCGCGAACTGTTAGCTAATCCGCAAATTCAACGGGCGTTTTTACTGCTCGATGACACCCTGGAACTTTGTTATGACGTGGCGAAACTGTCGCTGGGGCGTTCCGCTTTGCTGGATGCGGCATTTGAGCGCGCCACGTTGTATCGCACGCGGCTGAAACGGCTAAAAGAGATCAATCAGCCGGGCTACAGCTACTGGTACGAATGCACTTCGCGCCATTTTACTCTGGCACTCACGCCGCTCAGCGTGGCGGATAAATTCAAAGAGTTAATGGCGCAAAAACCCGGTAGCTGGATCTTTACCTCAGCAACGCTGTCGGTGAACGACGATCTGCATCATTTCACCTCGCGGCTTGGCATCGAACAGGCGGAGTCGTTGCTGTTACCCAGCCCGTTTGATTACAGCCGCCAGGCGTTACTCTGTGTGCCGCGCAACCTGCCGCAAACCAATCAACCGGGCTCCGCACGGCAACTGGCGGCAATGTTGCGACCGATCATCGAAGCTAACAACGGTCGTTGTTTTATGCTTTGTACCTCGCACGCCATGATGCGCGATCTGGCTGAGCAGTTCCGCGCTACCATGACGCTTCCCGTTTTGTTGCAGGGGGAAACCAGCAAAGGGCAACTGTTGCAGCAATTTGTCAGCGCCGGTAACGCGCTTCTTGTGGCAACCAGCAGCTTCTGGGAAGGGGTGGATGTGCGTGGCGATACATTGTCATTGGTGATTATCGACAAGTTGCCGTTTACCTCACCGGATGATCCACTATTAAAAGCGCGCATGGAAGATTGCCGTTTGCGTGGTGGTGACCCGTTCGATGAAGTACAACTACCGGATGCGGTGATTACTCTCAAGCAGGGAGTAGGGCGACTGATTCGCGACGCCGACGATCGCGGGGTTTTGGTGATTTGTGACAATCGGCTGGTGATGCGCCCTTACGGCGCGACGTTTCTCGCCAGTCTGCCGCCCGCGCCGCGCACCCGTGACATTGCCCGTGCGGTTCGCTTCCTTGCGATACCATCCTCCAGGTAATTTGTTACGGAGTATGGTATGATGCGCGCCTTTTTATTGATCTAAGCACGAAGACCCATGCGAATTCTGGCTATCGATACCGCGACAGAGGCCTGCTCTGTCGCCCTGTGGAACGACGGTACTGTCAACGCTCATTTTGAGCTTTGCCCTCGTGAACATACTCAACGAATTTTACCGATGGTGCAGGATATCCTGACCACCAGCGGAACTTCCCTGACTGACATAAATGCTCTGGCATACGGGCGCGGCCCCGGTAGCTTTACCGGCGTGCGCATTGGTATTGGTATTGCGCAGGGGCTGGCGCTTGGCGCGGATCTGCCCATGATTGGCGTTTCCACGCTCATGACCATGGCGCAAGGGGCGTGGCGCAAAAACGGCGCAACCCGCGTGCTGGCAGCCATTGACGCGCGAATGGGGGAAGTTTACTGGGCCGAATATCAGCGCGATGAAAACGGCGTCTGGCACGGCGAAGAAACAGAAGCCGTACTGAAACCAGGACTCGTTCATGAACGGTTGCAACAGCTTTCCGGCGAATGGGTAACCGTGGGTACGGGCTGGCAAGCCTGGCCGGATCTCGGTAAAGAGAGCGGGTTGGCCCTGCGCGATGGCGATGTGTTACTGCCTGCCGCCGAAGATATGCTGCCGATTGCGTGTCAGATGTTTGCCGAGGGTAAAACGGTGGCGGTGGAACATGCCGAACCGGTTTATTTACGTAACAACGTCGCATGGAAGAAACTTCCGGGCAAAGAATGAATCTTAAGAGTATGCCCTGAGAAAAAAGGAGTCGCATCATGGCGGTTCAAAAGAAAGTTATCAAAGGCATACTGGCAGGTACGTTTGCGCTAATGCTCAGCGGTTGTGTTACTGTGCCGGACGCCATTAAAGGCAGCAGTCCCACGCCGCAACAAGATTTAGTTCGGGTGATGAGTGCGCCGCAGCTGTACGTTGGTCAGGAGGCACGCTTTGGTGGCAAAGTGGTTGCGGTACAAAACCAGCAAGGGAAAACCCGCCTGGAAATTGCCACCGTACCACTGGACAGCGGAGCCAGACCGACGCTGGGAGAACCTTCTCGCGGTCGCATTTATGCCGATGTGAATGGTTTTCTTGATCCGGTCGATTTCCGTGGGCAGCTGGTGACAGTTGTCGGGCCAATCACCGGTACGGTTGACGGAAAAATCGGCAACACGCCCTATAAATTTATGGTGATGCAGGCAACAGGTTACAAACGTTGGCATTTAACCCAGCAGGTGATTATGCCGCCTCAGCCGATTGATCCATGGTTTTATGGCGGTCGTGGCTGGCCCTATGGCTACGGTGGATGGGGCTGGTATAATCCCGGCCCCGCGAGAGTACAAACTGTTGTAACTGAATAATTGCTTGTTTTTAAAGAAAAAGAAACAGCGGCTGGTCCGCTGTTTCTGCATTCTTACGGTAAAGATAAAAATAAATAGTGACGCGCTTCGCAACCTTTTCGTTGGGTAATTATCAAGCTGGTATGATGAGTTAATATTATGTTAACGGCATGTATATCATTTGGGGTTGCGATGACGACGAACACGCATTTTAGAGGTGAAGAATTGAAGAAGGTTTGGCTTAACCGTTATCCCGCGGACGTTCCGACGGAGATCAACCCTGACCGTTATCAATCTCTGGTAGATATGTTTGAGCAGTCGGTCGCGCGCTACGCCGATCAACCCGCGTTTGTGAATATGGGGGAGGTGATGACCTTCCGCAAACTGGAAGAACGCAGTCGCGCGTTTGCCGCTTATTTGCAACAAGGGTTGGGACTGAAGAAAGGCGATCGCGTTGCGTTGATGATGCCTAATTTATTGCAATATCCGGTGGCGCTGTTTGGCATTTTGCGTGCCGGGATGATTGTCGTAAACGTTAACCCGTTGTATACCCCGCGTGAACTTGAGCATCAGCTTAACGATAGCGGCGCATCGGCGATTGTTATCGTGTCTAACTTTGCCCACACTCTGGAAAAAGTGGTTGATAAAACCGCCGTTCAGCACGTAATTCTGACCCGTATGGGCGATCAGCTATCTACGGCAAAAGGCACGGTAGTCAATTTCGTTGTTAAATACATCAAGCGTCTGGTGCCGAAATACCATCTGCCAGATGCCATTTCATTTCGTAGCGCCCTGCACAACGGCTACCGGATGCAGTACGTCAAACCCGAACTGGTGCCGGAAGATTTAGCTTTCCTGCAATACACCGGCGGTACCACTGGTGTGGCGAAAGGCGCGATGCTGACTCACCGCAATATGCTGGCGAACCTGGAACAGGTTAACGCGACCTATGGTCCGCTGTTGCATCCGGGCAAAGAGCTGGTGGTGACGGCGCTGCCGCTGTATCACATTTTTGCACTGACCATTAACTGCCTGCTGTTTATCGAACTGGGGGGGCAGAACCTGCTTATCACTAACCCGCGCGATATTCCAGGGTTGGTAAAAGAGTTAGCGAAATATCCGTTTACCGCTATCACTGGCGTTAACACCTTGTTCAATGCGTTGCTGAACAATAAAGAGTTCCAGCAGCTGGATTTCTCCAGTCTGCATCTTTCCGCAGGCGGAGGGATGCCTGTTCAGCAAGTGGTGGCAGAACGTTGGGTGAAACTGACTGGACAGTATCTGCTGGAAGGTTATGGCCTGACCGAGTGTGCGCCGCTGGTGAGCGTTAACCCGTATGATATTGATTATCATAGTGGTAGCATCGGTTTGCCGGTGCCGTCGACGGAAGCCAAACTGGTGGATGATGATGATAATGAAGTACCACCTGGTCAACCAGGTGAGCTTTGTGTCAAAGGACCGCAGGTGATGCTGGGTTACTGGCAGCGTCCGGATGCTACCGATGAAATCATCAAAAATGGCTGGTTACACACCGGCGACATCGCGGTGATGGATGAAGAAGGATTCCTGCGCATTGTCGATCGTAAAAAAGACATGATTCTGGTTTCCGGTTTTAACGTCTATCCCAACGAGATTGAAGATGTCGTCATGCAGCATCCTGGCGTACAGGAAGTCGCGGCTGTTGGCGTACCTTCCGGCTCTAGTGGTGAAGCGGTGAAAATCTTCGTTGTGAAAAAAGATCCATCGCTTACCGAAGAGTCACTGGTGACTTTTTGCCGCCGTCAGCTCACGGGCTACAAAGTACCGAAGCTGGTGGAGTTTCGTGATGAGTTACCGAAATCTAACGTCGGAAAAATTTTGCGACGAGAATTACGTGACGAAGCGCGCGGCAAAGTGGACAATAAAGCCTGAGCGTTAAGTCAGTCGTCAGACGCCGGTTAATCCGGCGTTTTTTTTGACGCCCACTAAAGAGAATACAATTTGAATTACCAAATGATTACCACGGACGATGCGCTGGCTTCTTTGTGTGAAGCCGTCCGTGCCTTTCCGGCGATAGCCCTGGATACTGAATTTGTTCGTACGCGCACCTATTACCCGCAGCTAGGTCTAATTCAACTTTTTGATGGTGAGCATCTGGCGCTAATTGATCCTCTCGGGATCTCCGACTGGTCACCACTGAAAGCGATCCTGCGCGATCCGTCCATCACAAAATTTCTCCATGCGGGCAGTGAAGATCTGGAAGTGTTCCTCAATGTCTTTGGCGAATTACCACAACCCCTGATTGACACGCAAATCCTTGCTGCCTTCTGCGGACGCCCGATGTCATGGGGTTTTGCTTCCATGGTGGAAGAGTATTCCGGCGTTACGCTGGACAAGAGTGAATCGCGCACCGACTGGCTGGCCAGACCGCTGACCGAACGTCAGTGTGAATACGCAGCGGCGGATGTCTGGTATTTGTTACCGATCACCGCCAAGCTTATGGTAGAAACGGAGGCCTCCGGCTGGCTACCTGCGGCGCTGGATGAATGCCGCCTGATGCAAATGCGTCGTCAGGAAGTCGTTGCGCCGGAAGATGCCTGGCGTGATATCACCAATGCCTGGCAGTTACGCACACGCCAACTGGCCTGTCTGCAACTGTTAGCCGATTGGCGACTGCGCAAGGCGCGGGAGCGCGATCTGGCAGTGAACTTTGTCGTGCGTGAAGAGCATTTGTGGTCTGTAGCGCGTTATATGCCGGGAAGTTTAGGCGAACTGGACAGCCTGGGTTTATCCGGTAGCGAAATCCGCTTTCACGGTAAAACGCTGCTGGCGCTGGTGGAAAAAGCGCAGACATTGCCGGAAGAGGCCTTACCGCAGCCGATGCTTAACCTGATGGACATGCCGGGTTATCGTAAAGCGTTTAAAGCGATTAAGTCGCTGATTACTGACGTGAGCGAAACGCACAAGATCAGCGCCGAATTGCTGGCATCGCGTCGGCAAATCAACCAACTGCTGAACTGGCACTGGAAACTGAAACCGCAGAACAATTTGCCGGAGCTGATTTCCGGCTGGCGTGGTGAGCTGATGGCGGAAGCATTACACAATTTATTGCAGGAATATCCGCAGTAAAATCTTCCGAAGCCGGACTGAGCGCGCTCAGTCCGGCTTCGGCAAACTACAAATCCAACACCAGGCGTTTACCCTTCGCGCGCGAACAACAGATCAACATACTTTGCTGGCTGGCACGCTCTTCATCGCTAAAATACTGATCCCGATGGTCAGCTTCACCTTCCAGTATTGCCGTTTCGCAGGTTCCGCATACCCCTTCACGACATAAACATTCCACTTTCGCTGCTTTATTATTTTCAATAACCTGCAAAATAGTCATCTCTTCCGGCACCACAAACTCTTTACCGGAACGGGCAAGCACCAGGGTAAATGCATCGCCGGTTTTGTCTTCAATCGCAAATTGTTCAAAGTGCATCGTATCGACGGCGATGTCCAGACGCGCAGCTTCACTTCTTACCGCCTCATTTAGCGCCTCGGGGCCACAGGTATAAACATGTGTGCCAGGTTCGATATCCGTCAATAATCGCGCTAATTCCAGTCGTGTTCCGGTTGATGAGTGATGAAAATGAACTTTCTCAGCCTGCGGATGCTGGACTAGCTCATCACGAAATGCGCAACTTTCTGGATTTCGTGAGCAGTAATGTAACTGCCAGTCGACGTCGCTGTATTGCATCTCTGCCAGGTGCGACAGGAAAGGGGTGATACCAATGCCTCCCGCGATAAACAGATGCTTTCTGGCCGAGGGAATTAGCGCAAACAGGTTATTAGGCGTTGAAATCGTTAACCGATCGCCCACTTTTACCTGCTGATGCAAAAAGCGGGAACCGCCGCGCGAGTTTTCCTCCAGCCGAACGGCAATCTGATAACAAGAGGTGTCATGCGGCGAACTCAGTAGTGAATACGCATTGCTGTACTCGTTATCACCATCGCTCATCTGCACAATGACGTGACTTCCTCCGGTAAACGCAGGTAATGGTTTGCCATCGGTTGCCACCAGCGTGAAGCGTTTCACCTGTTCGGTAAGCGGTTCAATTTGGTTCACCTGTACTTCAAACATTTGATAGTCTGACATTGCTGTACTCCATCAAAAATCAGCCCAGCGGCGGAAAATACCGCCGCTGATGTCATTAGTCCTTAAACACCTGCGCCAGCAGATTATGGAAATGGGCGATACCATGTTCGGAAATTCCGCTACCGCTACTGTCGGCCATGATGCGCCCCTGACCACGATAGCCACGCGATTTCAGCCCTTTCTGTACGCTTTCAACCAGACGTAAATCTTCCGGACGGAACACATCGCGATACCACTCAATCAGCGATTTTTGCTCGTCGGTTAACTCTTCATTGGTGAAGTAAATATCGTAGTTTTGCAGGGTAGTTTCAGAATCCACTGGGAATTCATAAATGGCCGTCATCATCCCTTTGATTGGGGTGACGTTCAGCATCGTGCACGGCCACAGCCAGAAACCGTGGAATGCCGCATCCGTGCCCTCTTCGAATTTGAAAGACTGTTCGGACGGTTTGGCGAAACCGTATTGCAGCGTCCAGTTACCGTGCATGGTGTGCCAGTAACGATCAACCTGTACGGAGTCGGAGAAACCTGGATGCGCCGGACCACAGTGATAGCACTCGAGATAGTTATCGACAATGTTCTTCCAGTTGGCAGGCGTGCGGGTGGTAAAGCGGGCCGCCAGTTTCAGGTCGTGGACTTCCGGGCAGGCTTCCAGCACTTTCGCCCCCAGACCGGGTAACTGATCTTCTACGCTGGTGGCGTTAGGGTCCATGTTGATGAAGACGAATCCGGCATATTCTTCCAGACGCACCGGAACCAGTTGCGCTTTGTCGCTATCGAAATTGGCGACGTTTTCGCAGTTACGTGCATGGGCCAGGTTGCCATCGAGTTTGAATGCCCATGCGTGATATGGGCAGGTAATCACATTTTTCGCTTTTCCTTCACCGCTCAACAACTGATGACCACGGTGCGGACACACGTTATAGAACGCGCGCAAAACCTTATCACGACCGCGTACCAGCACAATGCTTTCGCCAATGATCTCACGCGTCACATAATCATTGGCATTCGCCAGTTCGCTGCTGTGAGCGACGCAAATCCAGCTTTTGGCGAAGACGCTCTCTTTTTCGTGTTCAAAGGCGTTCTGATCGGTATAAAAACGGGCAGGAATGGTCCACGCCTCTTGCGGGTTAGCGCAAAAATTTTCGGGTAGTACAAAGTCAGGGCTCAGATTGCTCATAGGGATACCTTTATCGTTAGGATGATGGCGCTCAGTTGTCGCCTTTGAATACGGTTCCCGCAGGGAGCACTGGTGTTTTTTCCAGGGCTTCAACCGGTGTCTGCGGGAGATAATATTCAACTTGATGAGCCGGAATGTCGGCGTAATCCTGTTTCAGCCAGCGAATAAATCCGCCGACTTTCACCAGTAAAATGACGAGGAACGGAAGGGCTGTGAGTACGACGGTGGTTTTCATCGTTTCCAGCGACGCGCCAGTGAAAAGAATTGAAAGCGGGATCAGGGTAATTACCACGCACCAGAAAAGACGCAGCCCACGGTCAGGATCGTCACCTTCCTGGAGATTACGCGTACTGGTCGCCGCCATGGTGTAGGCCACTGCATCCATATGCGAGGCAAGGAAAATAATCATCACGCCCAGGTATGCGGCGAGGAACAATTTACCGGCTGGCAACGACATCAGAACTTGCTGCACAGCTGTCTCGCCGCCCAGTGTTTCCAGCACCTGTGGGACGTTGATTACGCCATTGATAAACTGGTGAATGGCATAGCTTTCCATTACGCCGAAGAAGAACCAGCAACCGACGGTGCTGCCGAGGATCAGTCCCCAGATAACTTCTTTAATCTTACGACCGCGGGAAACGCGGGTGACAAACATTGCTACGCCAGGGGTGTATGAGATCCACCACAGCCAGTAGAAAACGGTCCAGTTGCGGGTAAATGAACCATCGCCAAGCGGATCGGTGAATAAGCTCATTTGCAGGAAGTTTTGCGTGGTCAGGCCGATGGCATTGATGATGCTGTTGGTAATAAATTCGGTTGGGCCGACAATGAGCACCAGTAATGGCAGCAGGAACGCGCCCCAGCCAACCATTTTGCTCAGACGTTGCAAACCGTTGTTGATACCAATCCATGAGCTTAGGCAAAAAATGCCGCCGGAAAGCAGGATCACAAATGCCTGCACGGTGAAATTATCGGGTAAACCGGTCAGCGCGGAAAGCCCACGGGTAAAGGTTGCTGCGGTGACAACAAGGGAAATGGTCAGTGCGCCGACAGTGGCGATCAGGAACATCAAATCGACCAGTTTTCCCCACGGGCCTTGCGGGCGAACGCCGGTAATCGCGGCAATAATGCCGGAAAGACTCAGACCTTTGTTTTTCCGCACATGAAAGTGATAAGCCATGATTAATGAGGCCAGCGTATAAGTTGCCCAGGCGCTGATGCCCCAGTGGAAGAAGGAGTAAGGGACGCTAAATTCGAGTGCCTGTTGTGAACGCGGTGCGATATTTAATCCAGGTGTTTGATAATAATAGGCCCATTCAGCAACCCCCCAATAAAGCGTAGAAGAACCTAAACCGGCACAAATAAACATAAACAGCCAGGAGAGCGTGCTGTATTCCGGTTTTCCTTCGCCAAGACGAATATTGCCGTATTTACTGGTGGCTAAATAAATCACCAGTCCCATTGCCAGCAAAACCAATACCTGTACGGCGGAACCTAACGTACGCGTAACAAAAGTGTATATAGCGTTGGCCGCGTCGGCCGATTGTTGTGGGAAAAGGCTTAATGCAGCTGCGATGAAAAGAATGGCCACCAGACTGATGCTTATCAGCGGCACATCTTTTTTCTTAACATTGCTCATCATGAGTCATCTCCTGGGCATAAAAGCCCGTCTCTGGCTTTTGCCAGTTGTAATTATTTGCAGGGTAATGAGTTGTATGTCGTGATTAACAAATTGATTATTTGCATGTTACATAAATTAAACAATTAAGAATACGGAAAGCCATAAAACACGAAACGGAAACAATAAAAGGTGAAATGACGCAGGTTATTTACTGCAAAGAACGAATAAAAAAACCGCGTCAGTGACGCGGTTCAAATAAACTGGTTTGACCTTAACGCAAAATAATTTTGCAAATCGCGTCGGCAACCTGTGGCGTGGTGGCATTGCCTTTCATATCAGGTGTTTTCGGCCCGTGAGCAATCACTTCTTCAATCGCGGCCAGAATACCGTTATGCGCTTGCTGGAAACGCTCATCGCCATTGCCGAGAAAATCGAGCATCATTGCACCGGCCCAAATTGTGGCGATAGGGTTAGCAATGTTTTTCCCGTAGATATCCGGCGCGGAACCGTGGACTGGCTCGAAGAGCGACGGGAAAGTGCGTTCCGGATTCAGGTTGGCGGATGGGGCAATGCCAATGGTGCCGGTGCAGGCCGGGCCAAGATCGGAAAGGATATCGCCAAACAAATTGGACGCCACCACCACATCGAAGCGTTCCGGCTGCATCACAAAACGCGCGCAGAGAATATCAATATGCTGCTTGTCCCAGCAGATCTCCGGGTAATTCTCGGCCATTGCTTCCACTCGCTCATCCCAGTACGGCATGCTGATGGCTAAACCGTTCGATTTAGTTGCAGAAGTTAGCGTCTTACGTGGGCGGCTTTGTGCAAGTTCAAAGGCATAACGCAAAATGCGATCGACACCACGACGCGTAAATACCGATTCCTGAATGACGACTTCATGCTCTGTACCTTCATTCACTCTACCGCCGAGCGAGGAATATTCTCCTTCGGTGTTTTCCCTGACCACGTAAAAATCGATGTCGCCAGGCTGTTTTCCCGCCAGCGGGCAGGGAACGCCAGGAAAGAGACGAACCGGGCGCAGGTTGACGTACTGGTCGAACTCACGACGAAATTTCAGCAGCGAACCCCACAACGAAATATGGTCCGGAACGGTATCCGGCCAGCCGACGGCACCAAAATAGATGGCGTCGAAACGGCTAAGTTGCTCATGCCAGTCGTCCGGCATCATTTTACCGTGATGGCTGTAATACTCGCAGCTCGCCCACTCCATTTGCTCAAAACTCAAGGCGAAGCCCCAGCGCTCAGCGGCAGCCTTTAACACGCGAATCCCTTCAGGAAGGACTTCTTTGCCAATCCCGTCTCCCGGGATCGCAGCAATACGGATCGTTTTCATCATTGGGTTCTCACTTCCTGACCATCAAAATTGACAACATCACCATCCTATAATTGACTGAAAAGGAATTAATCCCTGTAACTGGTGAAACATAAAACACGAATCATGAATAATTTACCGCTGCTGAACGATTTGCGCGTCTTTATGCTGGTGGCTCGCCGGGCTGGTTTTGCCGCCGTGGCAGAAGAATTGGGCGTTTCTCCGGCGTTCGTCAGCAAGCGCATCGCCTTGCTGGAGCAAACGCTAAACGTGGTGTTGTTACACCGCACCACCCGCCGCGTCACCATTACCGAAGAAGGAGAGCGGATTTATGAATGGGCGCAGCGGATTTTGCAGGATGTCGGTCAGATGATGGACGAACTTTCTGACGTGCGTCAGGTGCCACAGGGGATGCTGCGTATTATCAGCAGCTTTGGTTTTGGACGACAGGTGGTGGCTCCGGCGTTATCAGCGCTGGCGAAGGCGTATCCGCAACTGGAATTACGTTTTGATGTGGAAGACCGGTTGGTCGATTTGGTCAATGAAGGTGTCGATCTCGATATTCGCATTGGCGATGATATCGCCCCTAATTTAATCGCCCGCAAACTGGCGACCAATTATCGCATTCTCTGCGCGTCACCGGAATTTATTGCGCAACATGGCGCGCCGAAACATTTAACCGATCTTTCTGCATTGCCGTGCCTGGTCATTAAAGAGCGCGATCATCCTTTTGGTGTCTGGCAATTACGCAATAAAGAAGGCCACCATGCGATTAAAGTTACCGGCCCACTGTCGTCTAATCATGGAGAAATTGTCCATCAGTGGTGTCTCGATGGGCAGGGGATTGCTCTGCGCTCCTGGTGGGATGTTAGCGAAAACATTGCCAGTGGTCATTTAGTGCAAGTGCTACCGGAATATTACCAGCCAGCGAACGTCTGGGCCGTTTATGTTTCAAGGCTGGCGACGTCAGCGAAAGTGCGGATAACGGTAGAATTTTTACGCCAGTATTTTGCCGAGCACTACCCGAATTTTTCACTGGAGCATGCCTGATTAATGATTCAATTATCGCGTTGATATCGGGTTAAAACCTGATTTTCTCCTTTCTAAGCAGCTACAGATTGGTTAGCATATTCACCTTTAATCGCGCATGATCGAAAGATAATTAAAGAGGTTAATGTGTTCGCTGAATACGGGGTTCTGAATTACTGGACCTATCTGGTTGGGGCCATTTTTATTGTGTTGGTGCCAGGGCCAAATACCCTGTTTGTACTCAAAAATAGCGTCAGTAGCGGTATGAAAGGCGGTTATCTTGCGGCCTGTGGTGTATTTATTGGCGATGCGGTATTGATGTTTCTGGCATGGGCTGGAGTGGCGACATTAATTAAGACCACCCCGATATTATTCAACATTGTACGTTATCTTGGTGCGTTTTATTTGCTCTATCTGGGGAGTAAAATTCTCTACGCGACCCTGAAGGGTAAAAATAACGAGGCCAAATCCGATGAGCCTCAATACGGTGCCATTTTTAAACGCGCGTTAATTTTGAGCCTGACTAATCCGAAAGCCATTTTGTTCTATGTGTCGTTTTTCGTACAGTTTATCGATGTTAATGCCCCACATACGGGAATTTCATTCTTTATTCTGGCGACGACGCTGGAACTGGTGAGTTTCTGCTATTTGAGCTTCCTGATTATTTCTGGTGCTTTTGTCACACAGTACATACGTACCAAAAAGAAACTGGCTAAAGTGGGCAACTCACTGATTGGTTTGATGTTCGTGGGTTTCGCCGCCCGACTGGCGACGCTGCAATCCTGATGCTTTCAGCCCGCGTTGTCGCGGGCTTCCCATCTGTAATCCTCCCTGATTTTTCTCTGATACGGTGCTAAATAGTAACCAATAAATGGTATTTAAAATGCAAATTATCAGGCGTACCCTGAAACGGCTGAAATAAACCGTTTTCAGCGCATTCACCGAAGGAGGGAAAAGGATGCTGCAAATCCCACAGAATTATATTCATACGCGCTCAACGCCTTTCTGGAATAAACAAACTGCGCCTGCCGGAATATTCGAACGTCATCTTGATAAAGGAACGCGCCCGGGGGTTTACCCACGCCTTTCCGTTATGCATGGGGCGGTCAAATATCTCGGCTACGCTGATGAACACAGTACAGAGCCTGATCAAGTGATCCTTATCGAAGCGGGGCAGTTTGCGGTGTTCCCTCCAGAAAAGTGGCACAACATTGAAGCCATGACTGACGATACTTATTTCAACATTGACTTCTTCGTTGCCCCTGAAGTCCTGATGGAAGGTGCGCAACAACGGAAAGTCATTCATAACGGGAAATGAATCATGGGCAAAGCAACGTATACCGTGACCGTCACCAATAACAGCAATGGCGTTTCTGTCGATTATGAAACAGAGACGCCGATGACTTTGCTGGTGCCAGAAGTGGCGGCTGAAGTGATAAAAGATCTGGTGAATACCGTGCGTTCTTATGACACGGAAAACGAACATGATGTTTGTGGTTGGTAATTATCACTGATCGTTGATGGCGCAATTTCTGCGCCATCGCAAAAAAATCCTCCGTGATGCTCGTCACAAATCTTGCCCTCCCGATGTTGTGCTATGCTTTTTATCAGCGACTAACCCGCTAATGCAAAACAGATAAGTGAGGAAACAATGGGCATTCTGTCATGGATTATTTTTGGGCTTATTGCCGGTATTCTGGCGAAGTGGATCATGCCAGGTAAAGATGGTGGTGGATTCTTTATGACTATCCTGCTGGGGATAGTCGGTGCCGTAGTCGGCGGATGGATCAGCACGCTGTTTGGCTTTGGTAAAGTCGATGGCTTCAATTTTGGCAGCTTCGTGGTTGCCGTTATTGGCGCGATTGTCGTGCTGTTTATCTACAGAAAGATTAAAAGTTAACGCGTAAATTGCACAAAGGCTGCACACAGGCAGCCTTTGCTATTTTCTAGATGTGACGTTACCACCATCCCAGCTCAGTGCCGAGTACGACAATAATCGCCACACCCATCATAATAATCGTTGTTTTTTTCATCTTTATGCTCCCGGGGCAGCATAGCCGCCAATAAAAAACCATGCTAAAAATACGACCGCTGTAATAAAGATTACAACCGGAAAAATAATACCGATTCGCATGTTATCACCAATCAAAAGGATGTGAATACGCCTCAGGAATGTAGCGCTGGATGCGCGACAAAAGGTGTTTTCTGTTTGTGTTTTTTCTCCTGATACATCGCGATATCGGCAGCATGCAGGGCACTGTCTGCATCGGTCGTTTCAGGATCGACTTCTACTATGCCAAGACTGGCACCGGGATAATACAAATCAACATCACCTAAGTGATATTCTCCACGTATTTGCTGTTGAATACGTTCTCGCAGCGACGAAATATCCGTATTCTCGTTGTTCAGTGAAACAACCAAAAACTCATCACCGCCGAGACGACCAATAACTTCGCCATTTTGCTGGAGCGTATTAAGGCGCTCGCCAACCTGAATGAGAAACAGATCGCCACTATTATGACCAAAACGATCGTTGATTAATTTGAAGTTATCCAGGTCGATAAACGCGATCATTATCTTATGGTTAAGATGCCGGGCGAGAGAAAACAGCGTCGTCAGATTTTCAAAAATCGCCCGCCGATTCGGTAGCCCGGTTAACGAGTCGGTATACGATTGCGCTATCAGTGCGGCATTGGCTTCGCGCAGCTGTTCTACCAGCGCCTCTTTTTGAATATATTGTGCAATCAGTCCGGCGAATAACTGCAAAACCTGTTCCGCGCGTTCACTCCACTGGCGCTTCTCACTGCTGGCGGCGCAAAGCGTGCCATAGAATGATCCATCCGGTAAGTGAATTGGCGTGCTCAGAAATGTGGTGATGCCAAGATTGCGTGCCGCAATACAGTCGCCCCAACGGTCGGGGACTTCATCGCTGAAAAAGCAGTTTTCATCAATGGCGCGTTTGCATAACGAATAATCCCACGAGACGGTAAAATTCTCCGGGATGTGCATTTTCTGGCTGTTACGGGCAAACATTATATGCTGCAGGCGCGCTTCGACATCCACTTTGGTCAGGTAGGTTGATTCCATATCAGTGACCATTTCCAGCATCTCCAGAAGCTGTCGGACCAGGCTTTCCAGTGACTGTTCTTTGGCAAGGGATTGCGAGACGCGGGCGATAATCTGATCTGACACGAAACAACTCCAGGATACGGCGGGTAAATGCTGATTATTTAATCTTTGCAGGCATGATAAAACATCATCAACAAAGATGAAACAAGGCGTAATATGATTTGAGTGAATGTAATAAAAATAGTGCTGCAAAACAAAACGATACCGCGATACTCTAAGCCTGGATAAATATGTGAGATCAATAAATGAAAATTATCAGTTTTGTTCTGCCTTGCTTGCTGGTTCTGGCTGGTTGTTCAACCTCTTCTCAGCCAGAAGCACCTAAACCGCCGCAGATTGGTATGGCAAATCCGGCGTCGGTCTATTGCCAGCAGAAGGGCGGGACGCTCATTCCAGTGCAGACAGCGCAAGGGGTCAGCAACAATTGCAAATTACCGGGCGGTGAAACGATTGATGAATGGGCATTGTGGCGACGGGATCATCCGGCTGGTGAAAAATAACCGCCGGATGCTGTACTAAAATCATAAGCTACGTAGCCAGTCGGCCAGCACCAGCGCATGGTTCTGCGTGGTGTTTTTTGCTGAGTAGAGCAGGGTCAGCGGCTGTTTTTTGGCGATGTTTGCCAGCCGCTTTCCTTCTTGCTCGTGTTGCGCCAGTTCTGCAAGATATTGCTCGCGAAAGGTTGCAAAATCGACGACTTCGCCGTGAAAGGCTTTGCGCAGTTCCGTTGACGGCGTGATTTCTTTATCCCACTCATCAAGGGCTAAATCGGTTTTTTTGATACCGCGCGGCCAGAGGCGGTCGACCAGTACGCGATAACCATCGCTCTGTTCAGCCGGATCATAAACGCGTTTGCACTGAATATTCATCGTGTTTGTTCTCCCTTTCACGCATGATTTGTCACGTCACTATAGCACCGGATATTAGCGAATTTCTTTGTCTCTCCCGGCGCAAAGTCCGAAAATCGCCATCAGTAGTGAAAGTATTGCAACACCCATCAGTGGTACGGACCAGTCACCGTTAGCATCGTGTATTTTACCCATCAGCGGCGGCCCACAGGCTGCCAGCAAATACCCGACGGATTGTGCCATCCCCGAGAGTGCCGCCGCCTGATGCGCAGAACTTGCCCGCAGACCAATGAACGTCAACCCCAGTATCATTGTTGCGCCGGAACCAAAACCGAAAAGCAGAGTCCAGGTGATCGCGTGTGCTGGCATAAAGCAGAGCCCAACCGCGCCCACTGCGCACATCAAGGCAACGAACGCTGCAATACCACGCTGATCTTTCACATGATGTAAGAAAAGTGGGATCAGCAAACCGGGAGCTGCTGTGGCTAGTTGCAGCAAACCATGCAGTGAACCCGCCTGTGCTTCGCTATAGCCGTGACTGATGAGGATCGCCGGAAGCCAGCCAATAATCACGTAATAGACGAGTGAGTTGATCCCAAGAAACAATGTTACCTGCCAGGCAAGCGGCGAACGCCAGATACCCCGAGTATGTAAGGCGCGTGAGGTACTCAAATTTGCATGTTGTTGACTTCGCCACTGTGGCAGCCATAAAAAAAGAGCCAGCAGAGGAAAACACATCAGCATGAGCAACGCGCCTCGCCAGCCAAAACCGTTCAAAGCCAGCGGCACTACCATAGCCGATCCCAGTGCCGCCGCAGCTCCCATTGTCAGGGAATATGCGCCGGTAAGTCTGGCGACGGAATGAGGGAAATCGCGTTTAATTAATCCTGGCAGTAAGACATTACCTAATGCAATCCCACCGCCAATGACCGCTGTACCGCCAAATAATAAGTAAGGCGAAGGGAGAGAGCGAATTGCGATACCTGCACAGATCAAAAGTAACGCGGCAAACAGGCTACGTTCCATACCAAAACGTCGCGCCACCGGGGCGGCCAAAGGTGAGATTAGCGCAAAGGCCAATAATGGCAGGGTGGTCAATAAGCCGGTTTGCGCTGTCGTCAGCGAGTAAGCGGAACGAATCGTATCCAGTAACGGTGCTGCGCCGGTAAAGGTGACGCGTAATGTTGTGGCAATCATCAGAATACCAGCGATAAGGACAATCCTGTTTTTGCCGCTTAATGAAGTTGAACAGGTCATATGCTTCTCATTGTTACAAACGAGGCTGTACCTTACCGTTTTTATTGTTATGTTGAATCAAGCTAAAATGACAAATTATCGCTAAATTCGGACAAAATGATGCACAGGTTGAATCTCAATGGCTATGAACCCGACCGACACCATGAGGCCGCGGTCGCATTTTGTATTCACGCCGGAACGGATGAGTTAACCAGTCCTGTACATCAGCACCGCAAAGGGCAGTTGATACTGGCGCTACATGGTGCAATTACCTGTACGGTGGAAAATGCTTTGTGGATGGTGCCGCCACAATATGCGGTTTGGATACCGGGCGGGGTGAAACATAGCAATCAAGTGACAGCTAACGCTGAACTCTGTTTTCTGTTTATCGAGCCCAGCGCAGTGACAATGCCGACAACATGTTGCACATTGAAAATATCGCCCTTATGCCGGGAATTAATTTTAACCCTGGCAAACAGGACGACGACTCAGCGTGCTGAGCCGATGACCCGCAGATTAATTCAGGTCCTGTTTGATGAACTCCCTCAGCAGCCACAACAACAGCTGCACCTGCCCGTTTCTTCTCATCCTAAAATCCGCACGATGGTGGAGATGATGGCGAAAGAGCCCGTCGAGTGGGGCTCATTGGGGCAATGGGCTGGCTTTTTTGCGATGAGTGAACGCAATCTTGCCCGGCTGATAGTGAAAGAGACGGGGTTGAGTTTTCGCCAGTGGCGTCAGCAGTTACAGCTGATTATGGCGCTTCAGGGATTAGTGAAAGGCGATACTGTACAGAAAGTTGCTCATACGCTGGGGTATGATTCAACAACGGCCTTTATTACTATGTTTAAGAAAGGCCTGGGGCAAACGCCAGGCCGATATATTGCGGGATTAACTACTGTTTCCCCACAATCAGCGAAACCAGACCCGCGGCAATAAGCGGGCCAACCGGTACGCCGCGAAACAGCGCCACGCCTAAAACAGTGCCCACCAGCAGCCCGGCGACCAGTTGCGGCTGGCTGCCCATTAACGTCACGCCGCGCCCCCCCAGCCAGGAGACAATAACGCCGACTGCAATTGCCACCAGCGATTTCCAGTTCAGAAATGAGTGAATCAGGGTTGAGGGCGGTAGCGTCCCGCTGGCGATGGGAGCCATAACGCCAATCGTCAGAATGATTATCCCGATACTTAGCCCCTGTTTTTCAATCCACGGGAAAAAGGTGCTTAACGGTGTGACGCGGACAATGATCAACACCAGAATTGAAACGGCGACAGTGGTGTTATGACTGATAAAGCCCAGCGCAGCTAACCCGAGCAGGATCAGCAAAGTGACATCAAACATCGTGGTTTCCTTGCCAAAAAATAATAAGCCTGCTTACTTTACGCTTGCTGCAGGCAGGAAGTAGAAAATCTTTACGTTTTTTGCATAAAAAATCAGACGAACTGTCATCAAACTGCCATTTGTGTACGTTAACAATAACGTGAAAACAGCTATCTCCCGGGGGCATACTATGAACGATCAAATGTTCGTCGAGACACTGATTATCACGTCATCGTTTTTTGCCATTGCTGCTGTGCTGGTTTTGTCCGTTCTGCTTATTGAACGGACAGGCTAGTTACGCAGTGCGGCGGAAATTGACCAGTTCTGGTTGCGCAATACGCAAATAATCCGCGGTTTTCAAAATAACGGATTTATCCAGCATGCCTGCATTGAAGGCGATTTCATCAAATCGTTCGAAGAGTAGGGGGTCGGCAACCAGTTTGAGTTTTGGATGGAAGCTGAAAGGGGGGATCGCGCCGAAGACACAGCCTGTGAGTTCATCGACTTCCGCTGGGCTGGCCAACGAAGCGCGTAATCCGCCTATATGGCTGGCGAGTTGGCTCAGATCGGCCTGTTGATCGGCAGCGAGGATCGCCAGAACATGTTGATTTACGCCATTGCCTTTGACTTTACATACCAGTGCCTTAGCCCCCTGGCCTAAAGCGGTGCCACGAATTTCTGACACCGCTTCACATTTACCTACCGCTTCATGGGTAACGACGCGGAAGTTAGCACCTTCTTGCGATAATAAAGCGATTAACCGCTGATGCGTCACGCTTCCTTTAGCCATTTCAGTCATTTCATGCTCCTGAGATTACAAGCAAACAACTACAGAAGGTTATCATGAACGGCTGTTTTTGTTCTGCTTATTGACATATAAACGCTCATCGGAAGCTTTATACGCATCATGTAACGTATCGTTTTCTTTCATCGCGTAAATACCGGAAGAGAAGCCGATCTCTTTCTGCGGCGCGATATGTTGCAGACGTTTTTCGATACGTTCAGGCAGTTGTGCTGCAATTTGCGGTGTCGAATCGACAAGAATGATGCAGAATTCATCGCCACCGAGTCGGATGGCATAATCACTTTTACGAATCGATTGTTTAATCGCCTGAGCTAATAACGTAATCGCTAAATCCCCCTCCTGATGACCAAGGGTGTCATTTATTTGCTTTAACTTGTCCATGTCAATTGCAATAAACATCACCGAAGAACCGGATTGCACCAGTTTCTGCAACCGCTGCTCCAGTTCAGGGGTTAAAATTTTGCGATTATAGAGTCCAGTCATCGCATCACTAATATTTTCTCGCGACACATTTTGGTATAAACGGAAGTGCATCCGCACCATATTCAGCAAAATTAACGCCGTCAAAATCCAGAACAGAACGCTTTTCCACGAAGACGTGATAAAGTAAAGAATATCAATGGATAACGAGACACGAATGCCGCCCGGTAAGTCATGGACGTAACTGACATACTGGAACAGATTATCTTCGCTCTGGTTGATGATAATGTCGCGCCCCGAATCGGTATCAGTTAGCGTGACATTGAGAAAACGCCAGAGGAGAGGGCGGTCATGAGTGTAAAAGATATTCCGCAGATTGTTTTTGTTAATATCCAGCAGCACAATCCCTTTTAGCTGCCCTGCGACATATACCGGCGTCAGCAAACTCATCACGTTCTGTTTAGTACGCTGATCCTGGTAAATGCTCGATAATACGGTACGCCCGGTAAATACCTTTTCAATATCTTTGCGATCGATGCCAATACTTCCTGACTGCAGGAAGGACCAGTTATTCATCGCAAAGTACTCAACATTAACCGGCTCATAAAAATAGACATAGCGGTCATTGAGATCGAGATAATAGTGAAATTTCTCTTCGGCCATCCCAAGACCTGAACCGTAATCATCCTGGTGGCGGTTGCCTTCCACTGCCTGATCAAAAGCGGGTAATAGTGCAGCAGCTTCCACAATTGTGTCGCAGTCAGTGGATGCGGTTTGTAGTGTGCCGCGTAAGCCAGGGTATTTATGGGCAGTCAGGTTTAAGCCATGGGTATTATTGGCAGACTCAAAAGCCTCGCAGATGGCTCGCCGCTGTTCTGGCGACACTTCCGACTGCTCAGCAGCGAGAGCGCGCATCACATGCGCGGCAATACTCTGATTCTGATACTTATCATAAAGAAAGGAGGAGTCTGCTCTCTGCACGATATAGCGCAGATAGGCACTCATTGCTCTGTCACTGGCGACAAGTTCAAAAATAAGGAAGGAAGATGTCAGCACAATGACACTTGCGGCGATAAAATGCCGGAGCATTCTATGGTGCAATTTCATGATAAATGGCACTCCTTCGGTTAGTGAAACGAGAAAACCAGATAAAGTTCGATTGCGGCCTGGCACAGGGGCGCTAATTATACTCATCTCTGCGCCGCTGGGGAGGGGAAATTTAGGGGTAATAGTAATAAATTGTATGCAAAAGCCACGCAAAAAGCATGGCTCTGAATATTTTTGCACTTAAATATGATGAATAATCACTTTGTTGCCCCCCTCGCTTTTCGCTTCGCGTAAGGCTTTATCTGCTTCCGTCATGACAAGCGAGATATTATGCGTGTCACCCGTTGAAAAAACCGTGCCAATACTGATGGTCATTTGTTCAGGAACATCATATCTGTTACTAAAGCCGGTCAGGAGTTCGACATTTTTACGCATACGTTCCGCAATGATTTTTGCCTGGGCACTATTGAGTTCGGTAAATAGCAAGCCAAACACCTCACCCTCCAGTCGCGCTAAAATATCATCGGGGCGGATGCTTTGCTGGATAATATCGACAATTGATACCAGCACTTTATCACCCACACGATGTCCCCATTGGGCATTGATGCGTTTGAACTGATTAATATCAACCAGCATGACACAAAAGTCCTTAACAACAGGTCGCGACAATAATGACTCTACGCTGTTGAAAAAGTAGCGCCGATTATAAATATTGGTCAGCACATCATGAACTGCCAGTTTGCTGGAGAGTTGCAGTTCCTGAAAAATGTTATAAATCAGAAAAGACACAACAAACAGTTTACTGGAAACTTCAATCCCGCGACTGATATACCAGATGGTGTAATTATACTCATCCAGAGTCAGTAGAAGTAAGTTGCAGCATAGCGATGCCAGACATAATAATGCTATTAACGGCCATAGTTCGCTGGCTAATCGTGTACGCATGATAATAAAGAACAGTAAAAATGCCCACAAACAAACCAATATTTTTGTATAGTTGATTCCCCAGGTCGCAGTATGGTTGTCCGGACAGTAATCGACGACATACAAAGAATAGTCAGCGTTATAACTACTCAGATTGTGTGCCAGAAGGGGAAAAACTAAAAAAGGAATCAGCGCCAGCAACAGAATGCCAGTTTTTTTCTTATTGTTGTCAAGGATGTTGTCTTTCCCATAACAAAAGAGCGCCAGCGAGGTTAAACAAATGAAACTGAGTTGGCGGAAAATATAGAAAATAGAAACATCATTCGACTTTGTCTGGATCAGTGTACTGCCGTTGATTGGTTTATGGATAATTACAATGGTTTCAACTAAATAGATAAGGCCACTTAAAAATGCAAGGCTTAAAATGAGTGTTGGTAAAATTTGTTTGTTAGTGAAATACTTCATTAACATGAAAAGAAAAATGACGGCGTTAAGGAAAAACAAAGCCACAACAACCATCAGGTAATTCATCTGTGGGATGAGTTTTACATTCGTGTTTTCGTTATATAAAGTAGTAATGCAAAATAAAATTAACGTCAGCAATAAGCTGAAAACAAAAAAGCCTTGAGCTTTTAATTTTTGTGTACCCATAGAAGCCATAAAAAGGAGAGCAATGTGAGTGCTGGATTTTATTGATGGCAGAGATATATAGTTTTGACCAGGATCAATTTTCGTTGACGATAAAAAATAATTAAAGAATAACCCCAGGGAAATACGTGTTGACCGAATCATTTTTCCGAATGATTGTTTTCTGGAACTAAATTGTGTAAAGGTTATGCTGTCATATTTAAAGCGATTGTAAGCTAATGTATGTAATAAATGAGATAATTTACAGTGAGCTAAAAATCAGCCAGGCGATAATGACCCGGCTGACAGTTTTAGTCTTTAGCTGTTGCATTTTGTTTATGAAACAGTTCACGGAACACCGGATAAATATCATCCTGGTCGCGGATATGCTGCATCGCAAAGTTGTCGAAAGTAGATTGCAGATGCTCATATTCTCGCCACAGTGTCTGATGCGCGCGACGTGTAATTTCGATATAGCTGTAATAACGAACGACGGGTAATATTTTTTTCGCCAGAATTTCATGGCAAAGCGGAGAGTCATCGGCCCAGTTATCGCCGTCTGATGCTTGGGCTGCGTAAATATTCCACTGTGCCGGGTTATAACGCTCTTTCACTACCTCATCCATCAGTTTCAGGGCGCTGGAAACAATGGTGCCGCCAGTTTCCTGCGAGTAGAAAAACTCATGTTCATCGACTTCTTTCGCCTGAGTATGGTGGCGGATGTAAACGACTTCCACGTTCTTATACGTTCTGCTAAGGAACAGATACAGCAGAATATAAAAACGCTTAGCCATATCTTTAGTGGACTGATCCATTGAACCCGAAACGTCCATCAGGCAAAACATCACTGCCTGGCTGGAGGGATCGGGCCGTTTTTCGTAGTTCTTGTAACGTAAATCGAAGGTGTCAATGAAAGGGACGCGTTCAATTTTGGCACGTAATTCTGCAATTTCTTTGCGCAGACGTTCCTCTTCCAGCAGTTGCGCAGGTTCACTGTTGCTGATGATGGCCAAATGCTCTTCCAGCGCATGAAGTTCCCGCCGCTTGCCCGCCGTCATGGCTGTGCGTCGTGCCAGTGAGTTCTGCAATGAACGCACAACGCTGATATTGGCCGGAACGCCGTTAGCGGTATAACCCGCACGATGCGTTTTATATTCGGTCAGCTGGCGTTGTTGGTTTTGTTTCAGATTCGGTAAGGCCAGATCTTCAAAGAGCAGATCAAGATACTCATCTTTCGAAATCTGAAAGACAAATTCATCCTGACCTTCACCATCCTGGCTGGCCTGGCCCTGACCACTGCCGGAACCTCCGCCGCCACCCTGGGGACGTTCAATTCGGTCGTTCTGGACGAAATGGTCATTGCCCGGATGCACGCGGTGGCGCAGACCGCCACGCCCCTGATGAAACATCGGTTCGCTAATATCTTCCGTGGGAATGGATACGGACTCGCCGCTGTCGACGTCAGTCACCGAACGCTTATTAATGGCCTCGGAGATCGACTGTTTAATTTGCGCTTTATAACGGCGTAAAAAACGCTGGCGATTCACCATGCTTTTGTTTTTGCCGTTCAGACGCCGGTCAATAAACCAGGTCATATGCCCCCCGTACTACATTTGCCAACGGTATGCTACGCCTGTGTTGCCGCTTCTCTGGCCCACGGTTCGCTGTCGTTGTAGGCCCGGTAGCATGTGTACCGGGCCAGGGTTGTTAAGACGATTTACGTACGCGCAAATACCATTCGCACAGTAAACGCACCTGTTTACGGGTGTAGCCTTTTTCCATCATACGGTCGACAAAGTCGTCATGTTTCTTCTGCTCGTCGGTTGACGTTTTGGCGTTAAACGAAATAACCGGCAACAGCTCCTCGGTATTGGAGAACATTTTCTTCTCAATAACCGTGCGCAGTTTTTCATAGCTGGTCCAGTTCGGATTGCGTCCGCTGTTATTCGCTCTGGCGCGCAGTACGAAGTTAACAATCTCGTTGCGGAAATCTTTTGGATTACTGATCCCCGCCGGTTTCTCGATTTTCTCCAGCTCGGCGTTAAGAGACTCGCGGTCAAACAACTGCCCGGTATCCGGATCGCGATACTCCTGATCCTGAATCCAGAAATCCGCGTAGGTAACATAACGGTCGAAAATGTTTTGCCCATATTCGGAATAGGATTCAAGGTAGGCCGTCTGGATCTCTTTGCCGATAAACTCGGCATATTTCGGGATCAGATAACCTTTCAGGAACTCCAGATAGCGTTCTGCCTGCTCTTGTGGGAACTGCTCGCGCTCGATCTGCTGTTCCAGGACGTAGAACAGATGGACCGGGTTTGCCGCCACTTCTACATGATCGAAGTTGAACACGCGGGAGAGGATCTTAAACGCAAAACGCGTCGACAGACCGTTCATCCCTTCATCGACACCGGCGTAGTCACGATATTCCTGATACGACTTGGCTTTGGGATCAGTGTCTTTCAAACTTTCACCATCATAAACCCGCATCTTTGAATAAATGCTGGAGTTTTCTGGCTCTTTCAGACGCGAAAGAATAGAAAAACGTGACAGCGTTTCCAGCGTGCCAGGGGCGCAGGGGGCGTGAGTCAATTCACTGTGATTAAGCAATTTCTCGTAGATTTTGATCTCTTCGGAAATGCGCAAGCAATACGGCACCTTCACGATGTAAACACGGTCGAGGAAGGCTTCGTTGTTTTTGTTATTACGGAAAGTGACCCATTCGGATTCGTTCGAGTGCGCGAGAATAATCCCGTTGAACGGCAGGGCGGAGATACCTTCCGTCCCGTTGTAGTTACCTTCCTGGGTGGCGGTTAACAAGGGATGCAGCACTTTTATCGGTGCTTTAAACATCTCGACAAATTCCATGATCCCCTGATTGGCGCGGCACAGCGCACCGGAATAGCCGTAGGCGTCCGGGTCATTCTGCGCGTAGTGTTCGAGTTTACGAATATCGACTTTCCCTACCAGGGCGGAGATGTCCTGGTTGTTCTCATCACCGGGTTCCGTTTTGGCGATAGCAATTTGTTGCAGAATTGACGGCCAGACCTTCACTACCCGGAACTTAGTGATATCGCCACCAAATTCATGCAGGCGTTTTGCCGCCCACGGCGACATGATGGTGCCGAGATAACGGCGAGGAATGCCATACTCTTTTTCCAGAATCTGCGCATCTTCCTGCGGATTGAAAAGACAGAACGGATGATCGTTGACCGGGCTCCGCTCACCGTTAGCGCTTAATACATAGATCGGCACGAGCTGCATTAATGATTTCAGTCGTTCAGCAAGCGATGATTTACCCCCACCCACAGGCCCCAGCAGATACAGGATTTGTTTCTTCTCTTCCAGCCCCTGAGCCGCGTGTTTCAGATAAGAGACAATCTGTTCAATCGCGTCTTCCATGCCGTAAAACTCTTCAAACGCCGGATAACGTGCAATGACCCGGTTAGAAAAGAGTCGAGAAAGTCTGGGTTCCTGGGCTGTATCGACCATGACAGGCTCACCAATAGCCATCAATAGCCGCTCAGCCGCGTTGGCATAAGCACTGCGATCTTGCCGACAAGTGGTAAGAAACTCCTGCAGTGTGAACTCTTCGTCCTTGGCAGCTTCATATCGCTGGCGATAGTGATCGAATATATTCATGGTATGCCGTCCTTTCGTTTTTTAGCACAGGTTAAGAGCCGTTCATATGAATAGTAGAGGCTCCCGGAAGAGGTAAACTGAACGACGTCTCTTGCTAAAACACAGCAACTCTCATGCCATTTTATCGACGATGAGAACAACGTGCCCGGTGATACACCTTCAAAATTAAGCGTAGATGGCAAATGGAAAACTTGCCTGCACGGCTTTCTTAATTTCAATGGCATATCAACAACTCATCCATAAATTTTGCATAATTAATGTAAAGACCAGGCTTGCCGGTAACGCTAAATTCATTTGGCTGTAAGCGTGGTGTCATCTGCGTCAGGAAAATTAAACAGTTACTTTAAAAAATGAAAACGTAAAAAGGTTGGGTTTCGATGTATTGACGGGTAAACTTTGTCGCCCGCTAAACATTTGTTTAAGGAATGATTAATTGTGACCAAACTCAAACTTCTGGCACTTGGAGTGCTTATCGCAACGTCTGCAGGCGTAGCGCACGCTGAAGGTAAATTTTCCCTGGGCGCAGGCGTAGGTGTCGTTGAACACCCATATAAAGATTACGATACCGATGTTTACCCAGTACCGGTAATCAACTATGAAGGCGATAACTTCTGGTTCCGTGGCTTAGGTGGTGGTTACTACCTGTGGAATGACGCAACGGACAAACTTTCAATTACCGCTTACTGGTCGCCGCTTTACTTCAAAGCTAAAGACAGTGGCGATCACCAAATGCGTCACCTGGATGACCGTAAGAGCACCATGATGGCTGGTCTGTCTTATGCTCACTTTACCCAGTACGGTTACCTGCGTACCACCCTGGCTGGCGATACCCTGGATAACAGCAACGGCATTGTCTGGGATATGGCCTGGTTGTATCGTTACACCAACGGCGGCCTGACCGTGACTCCGGGTATTGGTGTGCAGTGGAACAGCGAAAACCAGAACGAATACTATTATGGCGTATCGCGCAAAGAGTCCGCTCGCAGCGGTCTGCGTGGCTATAACCCGAACGACAGCTGGAGCCCTTACCTGGAGCTGAGCGCCAGCTACAACTTCCTCGGCGACTGGAGTGTTTACGGTACCGCGCGCTACACCCGTCTGTCTGATGAAGTTACTGACAGCCCAATGGTGGATAAATCCTGGACTGGCCTGATTTCTACCGGGATCACCTACAAATTCTGATAATGCATCTTTCCAGGGCATTTTGTGCATAAAAACAGGGCGTCATGCCCTGTTTTGCATTACGGTGGTGCAATACCTGGGAGGAAGCAATGCAACAAAAAATGATTCAATTTAGTGGCGATGTCTCACTGCCAGCCATAGGGCAGGGAACATGGTATATGGGCGAAGATGCCAGTCAGCGTAAAACAGAAGTTGCTGCACTACGCGCGGGCATTGAACTCGGTTTAACCCTCATTGATACCGCCGAAATGTATGCCGATGGCGGTGCCGAAATGGTGGTTGGGGAAGCATTAACCGGCCTGCGTGAGAACGTCTTTCTCGTCTCTAAAGTCTATCCGTGGAATGCTGGCGGGCAAAAAGCGATAAATGCATGCGAAGCCAGTTTACGCCGTCTCAATACTGATTATCTCGATCTCTACTTATTACACTGGTCTGGCAGTTTCGCTTTTGAAGAGACTGTCGCAGCGATGGAAAAATTGATCGCCCAGGGAAAAATCCGCCGCTGGGGCGTTTCTAACCTTGATTATGCCGATATGCAGGAACTCTGGCAGCTGCCGGGGGGGAATCAGTGTGCCACTAATCAGGTGCTTTACCATCTCGGTTCACGAGGGATTGAGTACGATCTACTTCCCTGGTGCCAGCAACAGCAGATGCCGGTGATGGCTTACAGTCCGTTAGCCCAGGCCGGGCGGTTGCGCAATGGGCTGTTAAAAAACGCGGTAGTCAACGAAATTGCACATGCTCACAATATCAGCGCGGCACAAGTATTGTTGGCGTGGGTGATCAGTCATCAGGGTGTGATGGCGATTCCAAAAGCGGCCACGATTGCCCATGTCCAACAAAATGCGGCTGTGCTTGAGGTCGAACTTTCATCAGCGGAATTAGCTATGCTGGATAAGGCATATCCGGCACCAAAAGGAAAAACTGCGCTGGATATGGTGTGATGTTGATACGTGCCGGATGCATCGCACCCGGCACACAACATTAACGCAAATTAACGTTTCGCAACGCGAATGGATTGCGCCAGATGTGCAGGTTTCTCTTTGGTGACTTTTTGCGTTTCTGAGGCGTAAGCTGTTTCTACACAAACAAAGGTCTTGTAGCCATCATCCGGCATATCGCCCATGCTAACTGAAAGCGCCGGTCCTGGGTTCCAGCCTACAACGTTCAGATGATGCTGGTGGCCTACGGCGATAATACGATTCAGCGCTTCGTCATTAATTACGCTGCAATCTTGCGGATTCAGATACACGCGATCGGTACGGTCAGGGAAGGTCTGAATACCGTCGGTCAGTACATCTTCTTTCGCGTCATTCACTTTATCAATGAAGCGATCGCCCAGTCCACTGACGCTTACCTTAGTGATATCACCCACGTTAAAGTAGGTATGCAGGGCAGAGGTGGTTTCAAATTCGCCGTGTGCTTCAAGATCGATTTCACAGGCTTTACCCACGCGGAAATGCGCTAATAGCGTAAAGTCGTGTAGCCAGAATTTTTTCGTCTCTTCGCTTTGTGTCAATTCAAAAGTCAGCGCTACGCCATCAGCATCTTCACGATGTGATTTCAGCGTCCACGGCAGGTTGCGGGCAAAACCGTGCGCAGGCAGACCTTGTTGTGCAGCCGGACCAAACCACGGCCAGCAAACCGGTACGCCACCGCGAATAGCGACGCCATTTTTGAACGGTGTGTTATTGCTCAACCACAGAACTTCTTCTTCACCCGCAGGTTTCCATGAGAGAAGGTGTGCGCCCTGTAATGCAAAAGAGGCTTTTACCTGGGGATGATCGACCACAATGAGGTCCAGTTCATCCAGTTTACGACGGGAGAGGACAGGGGAGATTTGTTCGATGACCGGAAGGGCAAAAATTTTCTTAATCATGACGCAGTCCTTTAACTTCATTTTATCAGGTAAAAAAAAGAGCGACCGAAGTCGCTCTTTTTAGATCACAGTGTCATCTCAACTTATTTGGAGATGTGAGCGATCAGGTCCAGAACTTTGTTGGAGTAACCGGTTTCGTTGTCGTACCAGGATACCAGTTTCACGAAGTTGTCGTTCAGAGCGATACCAGCTTTAGCATCGAACACGGAAGTGCAAACTTCGCCGTTGAAATCGGTAGATACTACGTCATCTTCGGTGTAGCCCAGAACGCCTTTCATTTCGCCTTCAGCAGCAGCTTTAACGGCAGCTTTGATCTGCTCGTAAGTTGCAGCTTTTTCCAGACGAACGGTCAGGTCAACTACGGATACGTTCGGGGTCGGAACGCGGAACGCCATACCAGTCAGTTTGCCATTCAGTTCTGGCAGTACTTTACCTACAGCTTTAGCAGCACCGGTAGAGGACGGGATGATGTTCTGGGAAGCACCGCGGCCGCCGCGCCAGTCTTTGTGAGACGGGCCATCAACGGTTTTCTGAGTAGCGGTAGTAGCGTGAACGGTGGTCATCAGACCTTCGATGATGCCGAAGTTATCGTTGATAACTTTAGCCAGCGGAGCCAGGCAGTTGGTGGTGCAGGAAGCGTTGGAAACGATGTCCTGACCAGCATATTTGTCGAAGTTAGCGCCTTTAACGAACATCGGAGTGTTGTCTTTAGACGGACCAGTCATAACCACTTTCTTCGCACCAGCGGTGATGTGTTTACGAGCAGTTTCGTCAGTCAGGAACAGACCAGTTGCTTCAGCGACAACGTCAACACCAACTTCGTCCCATTTCAGGTTAGCCGGATCACGTTCAGCGGTAACACGGATTTTTTTACCGTTAACGATCAGATGACCGTCTTTCACTTCAACGGTACCGTCGAAACGGCCGTGAGTGGAGTCATATTTCAGCATGTATGCCATGTAATCAGCGTCTAACAGGTCGTTGATTGCAACGATCTCGATGTCAGAACGTTTCTGAGCAGCACGGAAAACAATGCGACCGATACGGCCAAAACCGTTGATACCTACTTTGATAGTCATATATTCCACCAGCTATTTGTTAGTGAATAAAAGGTTGCCTGTAAAATTACAAAAACCTTACGCAGCGTCAAGCGGAATCGTGTCAATCATTGCGACAAATCAATCCTGTGCCTAAGCATTACGCGACTGACTCGCCTCACTCTTCCTTTGGGCTTGAGACCACATGGGGTCGGCGTCCCGAATTTTAAAGGGCAATTACGATAAAAATGTGATTTTCATCACGATTTAGGTGCAGCCATTTCGTCGAGATCAAGTTTAGGACAAAATTTTGCCAGTTGGTGTTAATGTTTTGTTAGAATCAGTCACGTAATGTGAGCACGATTAAAGTGAGATGTGAGCAAATGGCTAATAAACCTTCGGCAGAAGAACTGAAAAAAAATTTGTCCGAGATGCAGTTCTACGTGACGCAGAATCATGGGACAGAGCCGCCATTTACGGGTCGTTTACTGCATAACAAGCGTGACGGCGTATATCACTGTTTGATCTGCGATGCCCCGCTGTTTCATTCCCAAACCAAGTATGATTCCGGCTGTGGCTGGCCCAGTTTCTACGAACCGGTGAGTGAAGAATCCATTCGTTATATCAAAGACTTGTCACATGGAATGCAGCGCATAGAAATTCGTTGCGGTAACTGTGATGCCCATCTGGGGCATGTCTTCCCCGACGGGCCGCAGCCAACGGGCGAACGTTATTGTGTTAACTCTGCCTCTTTACGCTTTACCGATGGCGAAAACGGCGAAGAAATCAACGGTTGAAAAAACGATTCAGCAACTTATTCCACAGGAGCGGAAAAATTATGAATCTTGATGACATTATCAACAGCATGACGCCTGAGGTATACCAGCGTTTGTCGACCGCCGTTGAATTGGGGAAATGGCCTGATGGCGTTGCGTTGACCGAGGAACAAAAAGAGAACTGCCTGCAACTGGTGATGCTGTGGCAAGCCCGCCATAATACCGAAGCACAGCATATGACAATTGACACAAATGGTCAGATGGTCATGAAGAGCAAACAACAGTTAAAAGAAGATTTTGGTATCTCAGCAAAGCCAATTGCCATGTTTAAGTAAGTGGTTTGTCCCCTTTTTGCCGCGGTTATAAAGGGGATAGCCAACAATAACCCCACGACTCATCTCAATTATCTCGTCACGACCAGGCAAAGCCCCAGTCCGGTCTCTTGCAGTCGCGTTCACGCCTGAATGACTTCTCCTGAACTTAAGTCTCAGACCTATTTGGCCGGTAATCCCTCTCAAATTTGCTCATTTTGCGTTCCGCCTTCCATCAACCTGTAACAGCTCCAGCCATTTTCTGCGTAATTGTGATCTGAGTTGTAAAACGCAGATCATTATCTGTGTTTTACAGATTTAATGTTGACCTCAAAAATCATGTGGGTAAGTATGATGACCATCTAAGCAAAACAAAACACAGAGGATGACGCAATGAAAGCACTGGCTCGGTTTGGCAAAGCCTTTGGCGGCTACAAGATGATCGATGTGCCACAACCCATTTGTGGCCCGGAAGATGTCGTGATTGAAATTAAAGCCGCGGCAATCTGCGGCGCAGACATGAAGCACTACAATGTCGATAGCGGTTCTGATGAGTTTAACTCTATCCGCGGCCATGAGTTCGCAGGTTGTATTGCGCAGGTTGGTGAAAAAGTCAAAGACTGGAAAGTGGGGCAACGCGTCGTGTCAGATAACAGCGGTCACGTCTGCGGCGTTTGTCCGGCCTGTGAACAAGGTGATTTTCTGTGTTGTACAGAAAAAGTAAACCTTGGTCTGGATAACAATACCTGGGGCGGTGGTTTTTCCAAATATTGTCTGGTTCCTGGTGAAATTCTCAAAATTCATCGTCATGCGTTGTGGGAAATCCCTGATGGTGTTGATTATGAGGACGCAGCCGTACTTGACCCTATCTGCAATGCCTACAAATCCATCGCGCAGCAATCGAAATTCCTCCCTGGTCAGGATGTAGTCGTCATCGGCACTGGCCCACTCGGACTGTTCTCCGTACAAATGGCGCGGATTATGGGGGCGGTAAATATCGTCGTCGTTGGTCTACAAGAAGATGTGGCGGTCCGCTTCCCGGTTGCAAAAGAACTGGGTGCGACGGCAGTAGTAAATGGTTCTACCGAAGATGTGGTGGCACGCTGCCAGCAAATTTGTGGCAAAGACAATCTGGGGCTGGTGATTGAATGCTCCGGTGCCAATATCGCATTGAAACAAGCCATCGAAATGCTCCGCCCGAATGGGGAAGTGGTACGCGTTGGAATGGGCTTCAAACCTCTTGATTTCTCGATTAATGACATTACCGCCTGGAACAAAAGCATCATTGGGCATATGGCCTATGACTCCACCTCATGGCGTAACGCTATCAGGCTATTAGCCAGCGGCGCTATCAAAGTCAAACCGATGATCACGCATCGTATCGGCCTGTCGCAATGGCGCGAAGGGTTTGATGCGATGGTCGATAAAACCGCAATCAAAGTGATCATGACTTACGACTTTGATGAATAACTACTCTCCTGAAGGAGCGTTATCGCATGGAACAGATAACAAAACCGCATTGTGGTGCTCGGCTGGATCGCTTACCGGATTGCCGCTGGCATTCGTCAATGTTTGCTATCGTCGCGTTTGGCTTGCTTGTCTGCTGGAGTAATGCCGTTGGTGGCTTGATCCTCGCGCAGCTGAAAGCGTTGGGCTGGACAGATAATTCCACCACTGCCACATTCTCAGCAATCACGACCGCCGGAATGTTTCTCGGTGCGCTGGTTGGCGGCATCATCGGTGACAAAACCGGTCGCAGAAATGCGTTCATCCTCTATGAGGCCATTCATATTGCCTCGATGGTGGTCGGTGCTTTTTCACCGAATATGGATTTCCTTATTGCCTGCCGTTTTGTGATGGGCGTTGGGCTGGGAGCTTTACTGGTGACGCTGTTTGCTGGTTTCACCGAATATATGCCCGGTAGAAATCGCGGAACGTGGTCCAGTCGGGTTTCTTTTATTGGCAACTGGTCATATCCGCTCTGTTCATTGATTGCGATGGGACTCACGCCGCTGATTAGTGCAGAGTGGAACTGGCGAGTACAACTGCTTATCCCTGCAATATTGTCGCTTATCGCTACGGCGCTGGCCTGGCGCTACTTTCCTGAATCCCCGCGCTGGCTGGAATCGCGCGGACGGTATCAGGAAGCCGAGAAAGTCATGCGGAGTATAGAAGAAGGCGTCATACGCCAGACGGGAAAACCTTTGCCGCCCGTGGTTATTGCTGATGACGGTAAAGCGCCACAAGCGGTGCCGTATTCAGCCTTACTGACAGGAGTATTACTGAAACGCGTGATATTAGGTTCTTGTGTGCTGATTGCCATGAACGTTGTGCAGTACACACTAATTAACTGGTTGCCAACAATATTCATGACCCAGGGGATTAATTTAAAAGACTCGATTGTTTTAAATACCATGAGTATGTTTGGTGCGCCATTTGGTATATTTATTGCCATGCTGGTGATGGATAAAATTCCGCGTAAAACAATGGGTGTGGGGCTATTAATCCTGATTGCGGTGCTCGGATATATCTATTCACTGCAAACCAGTATGTTGCTCATAACGCTGATTGGTTTCTTCCTGATTACTTTCGTCTATATGTACGTTTGCTATGCCTCGGCAGTGTATGTCCCTGAGATCTGGCCGACAGAGGCAAAATTACGTGGCTCCGGTCTGGCGAATGCAGTAGGGCGAATCAGTGGTATTGCCGCACCTTATGCCGTTGCAGTGCTGCTCAGTAGTTATGGCGTAACGGGAGTCTTTATTCTTCTGGGGGCGGTTTCAATTATTGTCGCAATTGCTATCGCCACCATTGGAATTGAAACCAAAGGTGTCTCCGTTGAAAGTTTAAGTATTGATGCAGTAGTCAATAAATAATACTGGTGGATTCAAAATGAAAAATTCAAAAGCAATATTGCAGGTGCCGGGCACAATGAAAATTATTTCAGCAGAAATGCCTGTGCCTAAAGAAGATGAAGTTTTGATTAAAGTAGAATATGTCGGTATTTGTGGTTCAGATGTACATGGTTTTGAATCAGGCCCGTTTATTCCGCCTAAAGACCCAAATCAAGAAATTGGCCTGGGTCATGAATGCGCCGGGACGGTTGTGGCTGTGGGAAGCCGCGTGCGCAAATTTAAACCGGGGGATCGGGTAAATATCGAACCTGGCGTTCCTTGCGGTCACTGTCGTTACTGTCTGGAAGGCAAATATAACATTTGCCCGGACGTTGATTTTATGGCGACACAACCCAACTACCGCGGCGCATTAACGCACTATCTGTGTCATCCGGAGAGCTTTACTTACAAACTGCCAGACAATATGGACACGATGGAAGGGGCGCTGGTGGAGCCTGCCGCAGTCGGGATGCATGCCGCGATGCTGGCAGATGTTAAACCGGGTAAGAAGATAATTATTCTGGGAGCAGGTTGTATTGGTTTGATGACGTTGCAAGCGTGCAAATGCCTGGGAGCTACGGATATTGCCGTCGTTGATGTGCTGGAAAAACGTCTGACAATGGCGGAACAGCTCGGCGCGACAGTGGTTATTAACGGCGCAAAAGAAGACACTATTGCACGCTGTCAGCAATTTACCGAAGAAATGGGCGCAGATATTGTTTTCGAAACAGCAGGTTCTGCGGTCACCGTTAAACAGGCACCTTATCTGGTAATGCGCGGCGGTAAAATTATGATTGTTGGTACTGTACCGGGCGATTCGGCAATCAATTTCCTCAAAATCAATCGCGAAGTCACTATCCAGACGGTATTCCGCTATGCCAATCGTTATCCGGTCACGATTGAAGCTATTTCTTCAGGGCGATTCGATGTGAAATCGATGGTGACGCATATTTACGATTATCGGGATGTACAACAGGCATTTGAAGAGTCAGTTAACAACAAACGCGACATTATTAAAGGCGTTATTAAAATTAGCGATTAATTAATACGGGAGAACAGAATATGCTCGCAGATATCAGATATTGGGAAAACGATGCCACAAATAAACATTATGCAATTGCCCATTTTAACGTATGGAATGCAGAAATGTTGATGGGCGTTATCGACGCAGCCGAAGAAGCGAAATCACCGGTTATTATTTCTTTTGGTACAGGTTTTGTCGGGAACACCTCATTTGAAGATTTCTCTCACATGATGGTATCAATGGCAAAAAAAGCAACGGTGCCGGTAATAACTCATTGGGATCATGGTCGGAGTATGGAAATTATTCATAACGCCTGGACTCATGGTATGAATTCATTAATGCGTGATGCTTCCGCATTTGATTTCGAAGAAAATATTCGTTTAACCAAAGAGGCTGTTGATTTCTTCCATCCGCTGGGTATTCCGGTAGAGGCGGAATTAGGGCATGTCGGTAATGAAACCGTTTATGAGGAAGCGCTGGCGGGCTATCACTATACCGATCCTGACCAGGCGGCTGAATTTGTTGAACGTACGGGCTGTGACTCATTGGCTGTCGCCATCGGCAACCAGCATGGGGTTTATACGTCAGAGCCACAATTGAACTTTGAGGTCGTCAAACGCGTACGCGATGCTGTTTCTGTTCCGCTGGTTTTGCACGGCGCATCGGGGATCAGTGATGCCGACATTAAAACTGCAATTTCGTTGGGTATTGCGAAAATCAACATTCATACGGAGCTCTGTCAGGCCGCAATGGTAGCAGTGAAAGAAAACCAGGATCAGCCTTTCCTGCATTTAGAACGTGAAGTACGTAAAGCTGTAAAAGAACGGGCATTGGAAAAAATTAAACTGTTCGGTTCTGATGGCAAAGCGGAATAATGATATGGATAATCTCGACGTTATTTGTATAGGTGCCGCTATTGTTGATATTCCATTGCAACCGGTCAGTAAAAATATCTTTGATGTGGATTCTTATCCTCTTGAAAGAATCGCAATGACCACCGGGGGTGATGCAATAAATGAAGCAACAATTATTTCTCGTCTGGGCCATCGCACAGCATTAATGAGTCGTATTGGTAAAGATGCCGCCGGGCAATTTATTCTCGACCATTGCCGCAAAGAGAATATTGATATTCAAAGCCTGAAGCAGGACGTCAGCATAGATACCTCAATTAACGTTGGACTGGTGACGGAGGATGGCGAGCGGACGTTTGTCACAAACCGTAACGGCAGTCTGTGGAAATTGAATATTGACGATGTTGATTTTTCGCGGTTTTCTCAGGCGAAATTATTATCTCTGGCCAGTATTTTCAACAGTCCTCTATTGGATGGTAAAGCGCTAACAGAAATTTTTACGCAAGCTAAAGCCCGGCAGATGATTATCTGTGCCGATATGATCAAACCGCGGTTGAATGAAACGCTGGATGATATTTGCGAAGCATTGAGTTATGTCGATTATCTGTTTCCTAATTTTGCCGAGGCAAAATTACTCACCGGGAAAGAGACACTGGATGAAATTGCTGACTGCTTTCTTGCGTGCGGCGTAAAAACGGTGGTGATTAAAACGGGTAAAGACGGCTGCTTTATCAAGCGTGGTGACATGACGATGAAGGTGCCGGCGGTCGCAGGAATAACCGCCATCGACACTATTGGCGCAGGCGATAACTTTGCTTCTGGCTTTATAGCGGCTCTGTTAGAAGGCAAAAATCTGCGTGAATGCGCACGCTTTGCCAATGCAACGGCGGCTATCTCTGTTTTGAGCGTCGGTGCCACCACCGGTGTAAAAAACAGAAAACTGGTCGAACAATTGCTGGAAGAATACGAAGGATAATGAAGGCAAATGAAAAAGATACCTTTAGGCACAACGGATATTACGCTTTCGCGAATGGGGTTGGGGACATGGGCCATTGGCGGCGGTCCTGCATGGAATGGCGATCTCGATCGGCAAATATGTATTGATACGATTCTTGAAGCCCATCGTTGTGGCATTAATCTGATTGATACTGCGCCAGGATATAACTTTGGCAATAGTGAAGTTATCGTCGGTCAGGCGTTAAAAAAACTGCCCCGTGAACAGGTTGTAGTAGAAACCAAATGCGGCATTGTCTGGGAACGAAAAGGGAGTTTATTCAACAAAGTGGGCGATCGGCAGTTGTATAAAAACCTTTCCCCGGAATCTATCCGCGAAGAGGTAGAAGCCAGCTTGCAACGTCTGGATATTGATTACATCGATATCTACATGACGCACTGGCAGTCGGTGCCGCCATTTTTTACGCCGATAGCTGAAACTGTCGCAGTGCTCAATGAGTTAAAGGCCGAAGGAAAAATTCGCGCTATAGGCGCTGCTAACGTCGATGCTGACCATATCCGCGAGTATCTGCAATATGGTGAACTGGATATTATTCAGGCGAAATACAGTATCCTCGACCGGGCATTGGAAAGCGAACTGCTGCCGCTATGTCGTGATAATGGCATTGTGGTACAGGTTTATTCCCCGCTAGAGCAGGGATTGTTGACCGGTACCATCACGCGTGATTACGTTCCGGGCGGCGCTCGGGCAAATAAAGTCTGGTTCCAGCGTGAAAACATGCTGAAAGTGATTGATATGCTTGAACAGTGGCAGCCACTCTGTGCTCGTTATCAGTGCACAATTCCCACTCTGGCACTGGCGTGGATATTAAAACAGAGTGATTTAATCTCCATTCTTAGTGGGGCTACTGCACCGGAACAGGTACGTGAAAATGTCGCGGCACTGAATATCAACTTATCGGATGCAGACGCAACATTGATGAGGGAAATGGCAGAGGCCCTGGAGCGTTAAATACTCAACACGATTCACCTCTGTTTCTGTGAAAACTGTAATGAAAATCTGTGATTCAAACAGGTTATTTTGAAAGTAAACATCGGTTATGCGATAATCGCGCTAATGTGATGTAAAAAGATACAGGGGTGTAATCGTGGCGGCAAAAGACAGGATTCAGGCAATTAAGCAAATGGTTGCCAACGATAAAAAGGTGACAGTCTCAAATTTGAGTGGGATTTTTCAGGTAACCGAAGAAACCATTCGCCGCGATCTTGAGAAGCTGGAAGATGAAGGCTTTTTGACCAGAACCTATGGTGGTGCTGTTTTAAATACAGCGATGTTGACGGAGAATATCCATTTTTATAAGCGCGCTTCATCGTTTTATGAAGAGAAGCAGCTTATTGCACGCAAGGCACTACCCTTTGTCGACAATAAAACCACCATGGCAGCCGATTCCAGTAGTACCGTAATGGAATTGCTCAAATTGTTACAGGACCGTAGTGACCTGACGTTGCTAACCAACTCGGCGGAAGCGATTCATGTTCTGGCTCAGTCAGAAATTAAAGTCGTTTCAACGGGTGGGGAACTAAACAAAAATACACTTTCCCTGCAAGGAAGAATTACTAAAGAGATCATCAGCCGCTACCATGTCGATATCATGGTAATGAGTTGTAAAGGTCTTGATATTAACAGCGGCGCGCTGGACTCTAACGAAGCGGAAGCTGAAATCAAAAAGACAATGATCCGTCAGGCGACAGAAGTTGCGTTATTGGTTGATCACTCTAAGTTTGATCGCAAAGCTTTTGTCCAGTTAGCTGACTTTAGTCATATTAATTACATAATAACTGATAAATCACCGGGTGCAGAGTGGATAGCATTTTGCAAAGACAATAATATCCAGCTGGTGTGGTAATTTTAGCACACGTTGTCAATATTATTTGTTCCTGCGCCTGGAAATAAAATGATGATAAAGATGCGGCAAGTGAATTTGCCGCAATTGCTACCTTTTTAGCAAATCCGAGGCACCTAATGGAACAATATGATCAAATTGGCGCAAGACTGGACCGCTTGCCTTTGGCCCGGTTTCATTATCGTATATTTGGTATTATAAGCTTTAGTCTGTTATTAACGGGTTTTTTGAGTTATTCAGGCAATGTTGTTTTAGCAAAGCTGGTAAGCAATGGATGGTCAAATAATTTCCTCAATGCCGCCTTTACCTCGGCATTAATGTTTGGTTATTTCATCGGCTCTCTTACCGGTGGGTTCATCGGTGATTATTTTGGGCGGCGCAGGGCTTTTCGCATAAATCTTCTCATCGTCGGTATTGCGGCAACAGGGGCCGCTTTTGTCCCTGATATGTACTGGCTCATCTTCTTTCGCTTCCTGATGGGCACAGGAATGGGGGCGCTGATTATGGTTGGCTATGCCTCATTTACGGAGTTTATCCCCGCGACGGTGCGTGGAAAATGGTCCGCGCGGCTCTCATTTGTTGGTAACTGGTCGCCCATGCTGTCTGCGGCGATAGGCGTGGTGGTTATCGCTTTTTTTAGTTGGCGGATAATGTTTCTGCTGGGCGGTATTGGCATACTGTTAGCCTGGTTTCTCTCAGGTAAATACTTTATTGAGTCGCCACGATGGCTGGCAGGGAAAGGGCAAATCGCAGGTGCAGAAAGCCAACTTCGTGAAGTAGAGCAGCAAATTGAAAGAGAGAAGAGTATTCGTTTACCCCCGCTTACTTTGAACCAGAGCAACAGCAAGGTTAAGGTAATCAAGGGTACCTTCTGGCTCCTGTTTAAAGGGGAAATGTTACGACGTACATTAGTCGCGATTACTGTGTTAATTGCAATGAACATTTCGCTTTATACCATCACCGTATGGATACCGACCATATTTGTTAACTCCGGCATTGATGTTGATAAATCAATATTAATGACCGCTGTTATTATGATTGGCGCTCCGGTAGGGATATTTATTGCGGCATTAATTATTGATCATTTTCCTCGTCGATTATTTGGCTCTGCCTTACTTATTATTATTGCTGTGTTAGGCTATATCTATTCAATTCAAACTACAGAGTGGGCGATTTTAATCTATGGCCTGGTGATGATCTTCTTTTTATACATGTATGTGTGCTTCGCGTCGGCGGTTTATATCCCGGAACTTTGGCCAACGCATTTACGCCTGCGTGGTTCGGGTTTCGTTAATGCCGTCGGACGGATCGTCGCAGTCTTCACGCCCTATGGCGTTGCGGCATTATTAACACATTATGGGTCGATTACGGTGTTTATGGTGCTTGGTGTCATGTTAGTGCTCTGTGCGCTGGTTCTCTCCATTTTTGGCATCGAAACGCGGAAGGTGTCGCTGGAAGAGATTTCTGAGGTGAATTAAATCTTTCGTTGATGGCATCAATTGCCAGATGTACCACTGACGTGTTTTATCTGGCCTACAATGCCAGTACAGAATTGTAGGCCAGCGTAAAATTACTCCTGCGTTTCTTCCCAGTCTGCCAGCGTATATAGCGTTGCCCCAGCTGCTGACATTTCCATAAACGCGTGCGCACTGTCCTGTGGCTGGATATTTACGCCACGACAACCATCGGTAATCACGTTCACCTTATAGCCTAACTGTAACGCGTCCAGCACGGTAAACTTCACGCAATAGTCAGTAGCCAGGCCCATAATGATCAATTCATCGATTTCATGATCGCGTAACCAGTCATCGAGCGCAGTTTTCTGCCGACGGCCGTTATCAAAAAAGGCACTGTAACTGTCAACTAAAGGATTTTCGCCTTTATGGAACACCGCTGCGATCGCTTTTTGCTTCAGTAACGGATGTAATTGTGCACCTTCACTGTTCTGCACACAGTGATCGGGCCAGAAGGTTTGTGGCAAACCGTCGAGTTGGCCTGGCGTATAAGGCTCTACACCGTGCTGACTGGCAAAACTGCCGTGATTCGCCGGATGCCAGTCCTGACTGGCGATAACCGCTTCACCGCGCGACTGGCACCAGTCAATCAGGCGGTTAGCGACATCCACCGTACTGTCACCTTCCGGCACGGCGAGCGCGCCACCAGCACAGAAATCATTTTGTAAATCGACCAGTAACAGGGCGCGAGGGGGCATTGCAGTCTCCTTAATCATCCGGCGTCAGTTCGCCACGCAGGTTTTGGCTCATGGCCTTGCGAATGGTTTCAGTATCCAGTTCCTGGCTAAGCAGGTAATGCAGTTTGGTTAGTGTGGCTTCTACAGTCATATCTGCACCGCCAATGACGCCGGCATGGGCGAGGGCGTTACCGGTGGCATAACCCCCCATGTTCACTTTACCGGACATACATTGTGTCAGGTTGACTACCACAATTCCGCGATCGCTGGCTTCTTGTAATTCTTGCAGGAAGGCTTTGTTTTGTGGCGCATTACCCACGCCATATGAGCGCAGAATCAATGCTTTCACCGGTTGGCGCAGAAAATTGCGCACGACGTCAGCAGAAATCCCCGGATAAATCGTCACTACGCCAATCGGTTGTGGGGTGATTGGATGAACGATCAATTCCCCTTCACCGTGCGGGGCGGGTGGCGTATTCAAACGACGAATATGGATACCTGCTTCCAGTAACGGAGGAAGGTTTGGAGAGGCAAACGCATCAAAACCATCGGCATGGGCTTTGGTGGTACGGTTGCCACGATAAAGTCGATTATTAAAAAAGAGAGTTACTTCGTTGATAGGATAATTCGCCGCAACGTACAACGCATTCAGCAGATTAATTTGTCCGTCAGAGCGTAACTCAGCTAGCGGGATTTGTGACCCTGTCACAATAACCGGTTTACCGAGATTCTCGAGCATGAACGACAGTGCAGAGGCGGTATACGCCATCGTGTCGGTGCCGTGCAGAATGACAAAACCATCATAGTCGTCATAATGCGCTTTAATATCTTCAGCAATATGCTGCCAGTCTTCTGGCGTCATATCTGAAGAGTCCATCAGCGGCGTATATTCATGAATGGTGAAATCTGGCATCTCCGGGCGATGGAATTCCGGCATCAGCGCCAGTTGGCGCTGTAGATGACCTGACACCGGAATATAACCCTGCTCGGAACGCTGCATCCCGATGGTCCCGCCCGTGTAGGCGACGTAAATTGATTTCTTTTGCATGATATTGATATGAATGATATCGAAAGAGCAAAAGTATATACGTGAGGCAGGGGGAGCGCACCTGATACTATGCGGATAAGGAAATATGGGGCGAGACAGCGGGAAGAGGATTCGTCGACGTAAAAAGTAATGTGGCCGACGATCTGTCGGCCACTTAGTACATGACTTAACGCACGTTGGCGCAGGTCAGGCAAAACGCATAACGGTTTTGTGGGTCGTTAAACGCGGCCAGCTTGTCGTTTTCACTTTTAACGGTAGAGGCTACCGAGGCCAGCGGTGCAGGTAACATGGCCTGGAACGCATCTGGCAACATTGCCCGGACAGAACCAGACATGTTGTCCATCACTTTGTCGAAGAAGGTCGGTTCATCAACGTAGTATTCCAGATGCCACTGTTTCACTTTTGCCAGCTCTGCTGCTTTGGCGACCGCATCATCGAAATCCCCGAGACTATCGACCAGCCCGTTAGCTTTTGCATCCTGGCCGGTCCAGACGTGGCCCTGGGCGATTTTATCAATCTGCTCTGGCGTTGAATGACGCGCATCAGCAACCAGCGTGATAAAGCGTTTATAGCCATTCTCAATGCTTAACTGCATCATCTGCTGTGCTTCCGGCGGCAGTGCCCTGGTGATAGAAACATCCGCCAGCGGTGAAGTTGAGACACCATCAGTATGAACACCAATCGAATCCAGACTATTTTCTACGGTGGTGATCACGCCGAAGATACCGATAGAACCGGTCAGGGTGCTGGGGTTAGCCACAATGTAATTAGCTGGTGTGGAAATCCAGTAACCACCAGATGCCGCCATACCGCCCATCGACACAACCACAGGCTTACCCGCTGCCCGGGCTGCTGCCAGTTCAGCGCGAATCACTTCAGACGCAGTAACGCTGCCGCCGGGACTATTAACACGCAGAACAATCGCTTTCACTTTCGGGTCAAGGCGAGCGTCGCGGATTTGTGCCGCAGTGGTATCACCGCCAACATTCCCCTGAGTTTCCTCGCCATCCATAATTGCGCCATTAGCGAAGACGACTCCGATGCTGTCACCGGTATCTGCCGGCGTTTTCAATGCGTAATCGTAATAACTGATGGCGCGATAATTTTTATCAGTCTTACTCCAGCCGAACTCTTTGGTCAGAGCTTTTTCGATTTCGGCACTCGATGCCAGTGCATCGACCAGCTTGTTTTCCAGCGCATATTTCGCGGTATCGCCACCGGTTTTGGTTAAACCCTCAAGCAACCCTTGCGCGCCAGGGAATACCTGCTGAGCAGGGATCTGCCGGTTAGCGGCAACAGTATTCAGATAGTTTTGCCACAGCTCACCAATCCAGCGGCTGTCAGCTTCGCGGGCTGCCGGTGACATATCATCACGAATAAACGGTTCAACGGCAGATTTATACGTACCCACGCGGAACACATGGGTGGAAACTTTCAGCTTATCCAGTAACGATTTGTAGTACAGACCGTTGGTGGCAAAACCGTGCAGATCCACCACGCCTTGCGGTGACAGCCAAATTTTATTGGCGAAACTGGCGAGATAATATTGCCCCTGGCTGTAGTTCTCGCCAACGGCATAAACCGGTTTCCCGCTGTCACGAAACTCTTTCAGGGCTTTGCCGATGTACTGCATAGACGGCTGGTCGCCGCCTGCGAAGTTTTTCAGATCCATCACGATACCGGTGATATTGCGGTCGTCCTTCGCCTGGCGAATGGTGTTGACGATATCAAACAGTGAGTTTTCCTGCAGACGATCGGAACTGGCACCAAGCAGCTGGCGGCTTAATTTACTAAACCGCTGAGAACTGTCGGGTTTATCGACGATCACACCAGAAATGTCCAGCAGCAGTGCGCCACGACTGGCCGTTTCTTTCGAATCACCACCACTGACCTGCATCCAGATCCCCACACCAACCAGCACGAGAAAAATAAAGAACAGGTTAAGTACCATTTCACGGACGAAATTCAGCAGACGCCACGTCCATTTAAAAAATCCGGCAATAAATCGCCAAAGGGTTCGCATGTATTCTCCCAACTTAAGGTCACACCTTTTTCAGGCGCAATAGATGTGGTTATCGTAATGACCCAACCGGCACTTGTCAGCAGGAATTGCGGACTGGGCTGTAACAAAATCCACTCTCGTGTTAATTTTGTGAATAAATATCATGACAGGAGTTAATCAAATGGATGCACTCGAACTATTGATCAATCGCCGTAGCGCCTCCCGCCTGGCTGAACCCGCGCCAACGGGTGAACAACTGCAAAACATCCTGCGTGCGGGTATGCGTGCGCCGGACCATAAGTCCATGCAACCGTGGCATTTCTTTGTGATTGAAGGGGAAGGGCGCGAGCGTTTCAGCGCCGTACTGGAGCAGGGGGCGATTGCTGCCGGTAGTGATAACAAAGCCATCGACAAAGCGCGTAATGCGCCGTTCCGCGCACCGCTCATCATAACGGTGGTGGCAAAATGCGAAGAGAATCATAAAGTCCCGCGCTGGGAACAGGAAATGTCTGCGGGATGCGCGGTCATGGCGATGCAAATGGCAGCAGTTGCCCAGGGGTTTGGCGGCATCTGGCGCAGTGGTGCATTAACTGAAAGTCCGGTAGTGCGTGAAGCATTCGGTTGCCGTGAGCAGGATAAAATTGTCGGTTTTCTCTACCTCGGTACGCCGCAGTTGAAAGCATCTACGTCGATAAACGTCCCGGACCCGACGCCGTTTGTGACTTATTTCTGATAATTGTCGCGAAACTGTCTGGATTGTGAGCAAAGGCGCAGGAATTCAGACACTCTCACTTATCACTTCATGGAATGAGGGTTACCATACCCGGATTGCATTGACAGGAGATGTCCATGAGCGAGAACTCGATTCGTTTGACCCAATACAGCCACGGCGCTGGTTGCGGCTGTAAAATTTCCCCAAAAGTGTTGGAAACCATCCTGCACAGTGAGCAGGCGAAGTTTGTTGATCCGAATTTGCTTGTGGGTAATGAAACCCGCGACGATGCGGCGGTGTACGATCTGGGCAATGGCACCAGCGTTATCAGTACCACCGACTTCTTTATGCCGATCGTTGATAATCCTTTCGATTTTGGCCGCATTGCGGCGACTAACGCCATCAGCGATATCTTCGCAATGGGCGGCAAACCGATTATGGCGATTGCGATCCTCGGCTGGCCGATTAACAAACTTTCCCCGGAAATTGCCCGCGAAGTGACCGAAGGTGGACGCTATGCATGCCGTCAGGCGGGTATTGCGCTGGCTGGCGGTCACTCCATCGATGCGCCGGAGCCGATTTTTGGTCTGGCGGTAACGGGGATCGTACCGACCGAGCGGGTGAAGAAAAACAGTACCGCACAAGCCGGATGCAAACTGTTCCTGACGAAACCGCTGGGGATTGGCGTTCTTACCACGGCTGAGAAAAAATCACTGCTTAAACCAGAACATCAGGGATTGGCGACGGAAGTGATGTGCCGGATGAACATCGCAGGCGCGTCCTTTGCCAACATCGAAGGCGTAAAAGCGATGACAGACGTTACGGGTTTTGGTTTGCTGGGGCATTTAAGCGAAATGTGTCAGGGCGCAGGTGTGCAGGCGCGCGTCGACTATGACGCGATCCCGAAATTGCCTGGGGTTGAAGAGTACATTAAGTTGGGCGCAGTGCCTGGCGGCACCGAACGTAACTTTGCCAGCTACGGTCATCTGATGGGTGAAATGCCGCGTGAAGTGCGCGATCTGCTGTGCGATCCGCAAACTTCTGGCGGTTTGCTGCTGGCGGTCATTCCGGAAGCAGAAAATGAGGTCAAAGCTACAGCCGCCGAGTTTGGCATTGAACTGACGGCGATTGGCAAACTGGTGCCAGCGCGCGGCGGTCGTGCCATGGTTGAGATCCGTTAATTCAATGCGGTTGTTTATTGCCGAAAAACCGAGTCTGGCGCGCGCCATTGCTGATGTCCTGCCTAAACCGCACCGGAAAGGCGATGGCTTTATCGAGTGCGGTAATGGTCAGGTGGTGACCTGGTGTATCGGTCACCTGCTTGAGCAGGCGCAGCCAGACGCCTACGACAGCCGCTATGCGCGCTGGAATCTTGCGGATTTGCCAATTGTCCCGGAAAAGTGGCAATTACAGCCCCGACCCTCCGTGACTAAACAACTTAATGTCATCAAACGCTTCCTGCATGAAGCCAGCGAAATCGTTCACGCCGGAGACCCGGATCGCGAAGGGCAACTGCTGGTGGATGAAGTGCTGGACTACCTGCAACTGGCACCGGAAAAGCGCCAGCAGGTACAGCGTTGTTTGATAAACGACCTGAACCCGCAGGCGGTTGAGCGGGCGATCGATCGTCTTCGCTCCAATAGCGAGTTTGTACCGCTGTGCGTTTCTGCACTGGCGCGAGCCCGAGCTGACTGGCTGTACGGCATCAATATGACCCGCGCTTACACCATTCTCGGTCGCAATGCCGGTTATCAGGGCGTACTTTCCGTGGGACGCGTGCAGACGCCCGTACTCGGACTGGTGGTGCGCCGCGACGAAGAGATTGAAAACTTCGTGGCGAAAGATTTCTTTGAAGTCAAAGCACATATCGTGACACCTGCCGATGAGCGGTTTACCGCTATCTGGCAACCGAGCGAAGCGTGTGAACCGTACCAGGATGAAGAAGGGCGCTTGTTACATCGTCCACTGGCGGAGCATGTGGTTAACCGCATTAGTGGTCAACCAGCTATTGTCACCAGCTATAACGATAAACGGGAATCAGAATCCGCGCCGCTTCCTTTTTCGCTTTCGGCGTTGCAGATTGAAGCGGCTAAACGTTTTGGTCTGAGCGCGCAGAACGTGCTTGATATCTGCCAGAAGCTGTACGAAACGCACAAGCTAATCACTTATCCGCGTTCCGATTGCCGCTATTTGCCAGAAGAACATTTTGCCGGACGCCACGCGGTGATGAATGCTATCAGCGTTCATGCACCGGATCTGTTGCCGCAGCCAGTGGTAGATCCAGATATACGCAACCGCTGTTGGGATGACAAAAAGGTCGATGCGCACCACGCCATCATTCCGACCGCACGGAGTTCTGCGATCAACCTGACGGAGAACGAAGCGAAGGTCTATAACCTGATTGCCCGTCAGTACTTGATGCAGTTCTGCCCGGATGCGGTGTTCCGCAAGTGTGTTATCGAACTGGACATTGCCAAAGGCAAATTTGTCGCTAAAGCCCGTTTTCTTGCTGAAGCAGGCTGGCGCACGCTGTTAGGCAGCAAAGAGCGCGATGAAGAAAACGACGGCATGCCGCTGCCTGTGGTGGCGAAAGGCGATGAATTGTTGTGCGAAAAAGGTGAAGTGGTAGAGCGGCAAACCCAGCCGCCGCGCCATTTTACCGATGCAACACTGCTTTCGGCGATGACCGGGATCGCACGCTTTGTGCAGGACAAAGATCTGAAAAAGATCCTTCGTGCGACCGATGGTCTGGGGACAGAAGCAACCCGTGCCGGGATTATTGAACTGTTGTTCAAGCGTGGTTTCCTGACCAAAAAAGGGCGCTATATCCACTCCACCGACGCCGGAAAAGCGCTATTCCATTCGCTGCCAGAAATGGCGACGCGACCGGACATGACCGCGCACTGGGAATCGGTGCTGACGCAAATCAGTGAAAAGCAGTGTCGCTATCAGGACTTTATGCAGCCGCTGGTGGGGACATTGTACCAGTTGATTGATCAGGCAAAGCGCACGTCGGTAAGGCAGTTTCGGGGAATAATGGCTCCCGGCGGTGGAGAAGGGAAGAAAAAGGATTCGCCACGCAAGAGAGCGCCGAAAAAAAGCCCGTCATCAGAAGAGGCGGGCAATGGAGTGATAATATAAAGGTTCTTTCAACCATCTGATACTGAAGATTTTTATGGCCGGATAAGGCGTTTGCGCTGTATCCGGCACAATTGTCTTAAATCACGCCCTGGCTTAACATCGCATCCGCAACCTTCACAAAACCGGCAATGTTCGCGCCCTGCACGTAGTTGGTTTGCTCACCTTCACCACCATGCTCAACACAGGCATGGTGGATATCCAGCATGATGTGATGCAAACGTGCGTCAACTTTCTCGGCTTTCCAGCCCAGGCGCGCAGCGTTTTGCGCCATTTCCAGGCCCGATGTTGCTACACCGCCAGCATTAGCCGCTTTACCCGGTGCAAACAGTACGCCTGCCTGTTGGAACAGTTCAGTCGCTTCGATGGTGGTCGGCATATTTGCCCCTTCGGCGACGGCTTTAACGCCATTGGCGATAAGCTGATGCGCGGCGTCAACATCCAGTTCGTTCTGGGTGGCGCAAGGCAGGGCGATATCAACCGGTACAGACCACGGTTGTTGGCCTTCGAGATAGACCAGACCAAATTCTTTGGCGTAATCTGCCACTCGACCATCGCGGCTGGCTTTGATTTCGATAAGACGTGCCAGTTTCTCTTTCGTGAATCCGCTTTCATCAACTACAGTGCCACTGGAGTCTGACGCAGTGATCACACGAGCACCAAATTCCATCGCTTTTTCGATAGCGTACTGGGCGACGTTGCCGGAGCCAGAAACGGAAACGCGCATTCCTTCAAAACCCATACCGTGGCGTTTTAGCATTGCTTCTGTGAAATAAACCAGACCGTATCCGGTAGCTTCCGGGCGAATAAGACTGCCGCCAAATGAAAGGCCCTTACCGGTGAAGACGCAGGCGGTATTGTTGGAGAGCTTTTTCATCATCCCCGCCATAAAGCCGACTTCACGACCACCAACCCCGATATCACCTGCCGGAACGTCGGTATCCGCGCCCAGGTGGCGATACAGTTCAGTCATCAGCGCCTGGCAAAAACGCATCACTTCACCTTCGCTTTTTCCTTTCGGATCGAAATCGCTGCCGCCTTTACCACCGCCCATCGGCAGAGTAGTCAGGGCATTTTTGAAGGTTTGTTCGAAGCCGAGGAATTTGAGAATGGAAAGGTTAACTGACGGATGGAAGCGCATACCGCCTTTGTACGGGCCGATGGCAGAACTGAACTGCACACGCCATGCACGGTTGACCTGTACCTGGTTGCGATCATCAACCCATACCACGCGAAACTGGATCACGCGCTCCGGTTCAACCAGACGCTCCAGTAATGACATCTGGCGATATTTTGGATTTTGTTCAAGAAAAGGCCAGAGTGTGGTCATTACTTCACGAACGGCTTGCGCGAACTCGGTTTGATTCGGGTCGCGCTTTTGGACATGGTTGAGGAATGACTCCAGAGAATATGTCTGATCCATAGATATAAAACCCTTATATATTAATACGATTGTGCTTATGTTGTTTATGTCATGTGCTTTTGCAGTTTTCGACTATACCATCAAGAATGTGACGGTAAGCAAGAAAAAAATGACCCAGGAAAGCAAATTAATAACGAGAGTAATCTCATAACCAAATGCGATAACTCAGACGCTAAAGTTTTGCCACCCGGCTACCGTTATCAGTAGCAGAGACAATAACGTTAAGGAGTTCCCTGTGAGTCGAGCATTGTTCGCCGTAGTATTAGCATTTCCATTAATTGCACTGGCTAACCCGCATTATCATCCGGACGTGGAGGTAAACGTACCGCCAGAAGTGTTCAGTTCAGGCGGGCAGTCAGCGCAGCCCTGTACTCAGTGCTGCGTTTATCAGGATCAAAATTATTCTGAAGGGGCGGTAATTAAAGCCGAAGGAATACTGCTGCAATGCCAGCGTGATGACAAAACCCTTAGCACTAATCCGCTGGTCTGGCGGCGCGTAAAGCCATAAACGCCTCTAATAGTGGAATGTCAGCAGGGGCCAGCGGATATTGCAGCGCCTCTTCAGGTGAGCACCAGACCAGCGCCTGATGTTCATGTGCCTGTAACGTCCCGTGGAAGTCGGGTACGTGCCAGGCATGAAGATGGATAATCCGCCCCGAAACTTCTCGCTGATGGCTGGCAACATATTCACCCACAGCTGCTTCGATGCCCAGTTCTTCGCGTAACTCACGCACCAGCGCCTGCCGCTGGCTTTCATCCGGCTCGACTTTACCACCGGCAAACTCCCATAATCCCGCCTGATCGCTATGGGCGGGGCGTTGCGCGAGTAAAATTTTGCCATCACGTTCGATGATGGCGGCAACAACTTCAATCATTTTCATAAATTACACACGGGCAGATAAGCGAAAAATGCCATAATATCCGCACTGTTGCTCAATCAGAAAGGCTTTATATTTAAGGAGTGCCTGTGCTAGACCGCCATCTTCATCCCCGGATTAAACCGTTGTTGCATCAGTGCGTGCGGGTTCTTGATAAACCGGGCATTACGCCAGATGGTTTAACATTAGTGGGATTTGCCATCGGCGTGCTGGCACTGCCTTTTCTGGCGCTGGGCTGGTATCTGGCGGCGCTAGTCGCCATTTTGTTGAACAGGCTGCTTGATGGTCTGGACGGTGCGCTGGCGCGGCGCAGAGGGCTTACCGACGCGGGCGGCTTTCTCGATATTTCTCTCGATTTTCTCTTTTACGCGCTGGTGCCGTTTGGTTTTATTCTTGCTGCACCGGAGCAAAATGCGCTGGCAGGCGGCTGGCTGCTGTTTGCGTTTATCGGCACGGGCAGCAGTTTTCTCGCTTTTGCTGCGCTGGCGGCGAAACATCAGATTGATAATCCTGGTTATGCGCATAAATCGTTTTATTATCTGGGCGGGTTAACCGAAGGCAGCGAGACGATTTTGCTGTTTGTTCTGAGTTGCCTCTTTCCGGCCTGTTTTCCGTGGTTTGCGTGGGTATTTGGTGCGTTGTGCTGGATGACGACCTTTACGCGGGTGTGGAGTGGGTATCTGACGCTGAAGTCGCTCCAGCGTCAGTAATTGCAATGTTATTTGCTGCTGTCCGGGCCGCGTTCACCGGTTGCTACCGGATTTTTTGGATCGCTGCTCCATTCGTACCAGCCGCCGTCGTAAACGGAGACGTTATTCCAGCCCATTGCTCGTGCGTACATAAAGGTTTCGGACGCGCGCCAGCCGGTGCCGCAGTAGAATGAAACTTGCTGATCTGGTCTGATATTCCATGCTTTCCACATAGCCGTAATATCATCGGCGCTGCGCATGGTGCCATCCGGGTTATGGAAATCTTCCATATGCGTCGAGTCGCTACCAGCGTGTCCCCAACGTGCTCCGGCTATTTCACCTTTTGGTTTAATATAGCTGTAACCACTGGTCGTACCGATAAACTCCGGCCACGAACGAATACTCACCAGCGAGGCGTCCTGGCGATGCAGCAGTCCACGCGCCTGTTCCATATCAAGCATCAGTTGCGGTTGTGCCGGGATCTTCACGCCGAAATCCGGTTCCGTTTTCACTTTCGGTGGCGTTCCGCGCTCAACGGGCAGTCCCGCGTCGGACCAGGTTTGCCAGCCGCCGTCCAGCAGGCGGACATCTTTCACGCCAGCGTAGAGCATAATTTGTGCCACACGCGCTGCAGCGTATACGTCACGCCCGTACAGAATGACCGTGGTGTCATGGCGAATGCCGTGTTTTGCCAGCATCGCTTTCAGTTGTTCATCAGAAACTTTGTTCCACAGCGGTTCGCTTTCCACTTCGTTGGTATCGATGTAGTCAGCGCCGGGAATATGGCTGATAAGGTAAAGCTTAGGAGCGCCCCAGGCCGCTTCAATGACTTTCCAGTCACCGGCAGGTTTCGCCGTAACCTCTTTACCTTGTTGCAGGTCGTGCAGCCATTGCGGATAAACCAGCTGCTCAAAATGCGGCAGTTTTTGCAGACGGGAAGGTTCGCTTAGCGCGTCACTCAGAATGGAGATATGCGTAAAACCTGCTTTTTGCAGTCGCGTTTTGACGGCGTCGACATCTTTGTCATTACCGTACAGCGCCACCGGAGCATCGGCTTTCAGGTTATGTTGCTTGATCCACGCGTTGAGCTGTTCGGTGCTCATTTTGTCGAGCCAGCTGGCAGAGAGGTTTAAGGCGGCAGGTTCATGACCAGAAGGGCCATTTAAGGTTTGTGGCCAGCCGTTATAAAACGCGCTGGGGCGAGTATCTATCGCTTTGCCATTTTGTTGTTGAAGCTGGTCAAGTGTAAGAGGCTTCGCCAGTTCAGCGGCCCACGAAGAAGCGCAAGCCAGCCCTAAAGCCATTGCCAGCGCGGTCATTTGAGAAACACGTTTCATCGAAAATCCCGACATTGTAGTTTTGAGTGCGCCATTCTGAACTGACGCATTGAGAAAAACTTTGCGTTATCGCAGTTTGTTGTAATTTTCTGACCACTGCGCCATATCCAGAACAGAACTATCAGCAGGAACATCCTGGAGATCGTGCGTTACCTGAACGACGGGGATCGCCTGGGCGCGAACTTCGCTGAACACCCAATGGCGAAAATTATCGCGCAGGGCCACATCAAGACGGCTGAATGGCTCATCCAGTAGCAACGCTTTTGGCTGAGCGAGAAGGGCGCGTAGCAGAGCAACGCGCGCTCGCTGACCGCCAGACAAAGTGGCAGGATCCTGATGGAAAGCTCCGTCAAGGCCTGAACGCTCAAGTGCATCATTCACGGCATTACGTCGGGCATTACCCTTAAGTGTCGCCGGTAGCGCCAGCAGTAAATTTTGCCCGACGCTGAACTGATCAAATAACAGTGCATCCTGGAAAAGAATGCCAATCTGACGCTGTGCGGTGGGTAGCATGTCAATCCGTTGCTCATTAAGCCATAGCTCCCCTGTACAAGAAAACTGTCCGGCCAGCGCACCAATCATCCATGAAAACAGAGTGGATTTTCCACAGCCAGACGGCCCCATTAACGTGACAATGTCACCTTTATCCACCGTAAAGTTAACGTTTGTCAGCAAGCGGCTTTCTGGTAAACGTAGCGAAACATCTTTCACGCAGAGCATTAGCGGAGTCCTTGTCTGACATAACCTACCCATTTTGCGACTAACGCGGTCAGGGCAAAAATAATAAGCGGTAATAGCAGTTGCCATAAAGCCTGGGCGGCAAGAATACCGTTGCTGCCGCCGCTGCTTAATGCCACCGCCTCAGTGGTGAGCGTCGGAAAACGCCCCGCGCCCAGCCACAGCGTCGGCATAAACTGCGCAATACTGACTGAAAATCCCACCGCGAAGGCAATCAGCGTAGGGCGTAGCATAAGCGGACATTTCACGTAAAAGAAGATTTTGGACCGCGACCAGCCCAGTGTTTGCGCAATCAAAATTAACCGTGAATCAATGCGCTGCCAGGCGGGTTGCAGGATAAACAGCATCCACGGCACTACCCACAGCAGATGCCCCCAGACCACCGCCGTCCAGCTTCCATCCAGGTTCAGCCATAGCGCCAGCGTGTACTGGCCCGCCACCAGTGGCAGAGCGGGTAATAAAATGGGCAACCATAGCCACAACCGGCGGCGTTGTAGCCCCCATTCCAGCCACAGCAGTAACAGGAGCAAAGCGATGAATGTCGCCACCAGCCCCATTGTCAGGCTGTTGATGAGCGCTTCACTATTGATCGTCGACTGATCCGCGAGGATCGCCAGCAGAACCACACACAGCACACCGGTCAAGGGTAAAAAAATCGCCAGCGTAATGCCTGGTAGTAAAGGTGTGGCAGGCTTACGAACGCCATCTACGCGGGGAATAGTACGCCGCCAGTTACGCCATAGCAGATAGCCCAGCAAAACGTAGGCGGCGAGTAACAGCAGCAGCAGCAGGCTGGCGAGTGCGCCTTTCGTTTGTTGATCGGCGTCGCCCTGAGTTAACCACTGCCAGCTAATTACCGCCAGCGTCGGGGGATTACCTGGCCCAAGAATAATCGCCACATCCACGACCGACAGCGACCAGGCGACAATCGCCAGCATCGCCATTGCCAGTGCAGGTGCGACGGAGGGCAACAACAGCCAGTTCAGGCATTGCCAGCGGCTGTAGCCCAGCGAATCCAGCACAATGAGTTGCTGCAACAGCCGTTTTTCGCTCAATACTGCCGCTAAGATCCACAGCAGAAATGCGCTTTCTTTCACCGCCAGGGTGAGGCCCAGCCCAATACCCAATTTGTCCATTGGCGGAGTGAAATATGGGAAATAGTCATAAAGCAGCCCTCCGTCAGCAAAGAGCAGAAGGGCGCTGGAGGCAAAAGCCACATGGGGAATGGCGAGCAGCCACGGCAGACGGGCGCACATACGCTGCCATTTCGGCCCAGGCCACAGCGCCACAATCACCAGCAAGGCAATCAACAACGCCCCGACCGCCGCGATGGTTGTCGACACCAGCGTTGCCAGTAATGCCTGCGGTAACTGTGGATCGGCAAATAACGCCTGCCAGTGTGTCAACGACAAAGCAGGCGATATCAGCGTGAGAGTTGCCGGGATCAGCGGTGCATAAATCACCGCCACCATCGCCCACAGCAAAAAGATTAATGCGTACCGTAACGGTGTAGCCATTCTTGTTCCAGCGCATTTACCCAACCTGCGTGCGGTTCAGCCAGTACCGGCGGCAGATCCTGCGGCATTCTCGATTGCAATGTTTCGCGCTGCCCGTCAGGCAGTTTTTGCGGATCGAGAACAGAAGGATCGCCCCAGACAGCGGGATCTGCTTTACGCAGTTGCGCATCGGGTGAGAGCAAGAAATTGGCAACTACCTTCGCCGCAGCACTGGCATTCGCGTTGGCAGGAATGGTGAGGAAATGGACGTTGCCAATCATCCCCTCGCGAAAACCAAAACTGTAACTGCTTGCAGGCAAATCGCCGCTGGCGATTTTTTGCTGCGCATGTGCAGGGTTAAAGGTCAGCGACAGGCGCAATGTGTTAGCTTTCAGCAGAGCATCCATCCGCGCGGGCGAAGGCGGGAAATCCTTTCCTTCGCGCCACAAATACGGATGCAGTGCATCAAGATATTGCCACAAGGGCGCAGTGACGCGGGCGAAAGTCGCATCGTCCGGCGCTTCTTTTAATGCTGTGGGATCTGGCGTTAGCATAATCAGCAACTGTTCAAGAAACGCCGTGCCGGTAAAGTCCGGTGGGCGCGGATAGGTAACCGTGCCGGGATTGGCTTTAGCAAACTCCAGTAAGGCTTGCGGCGTTTGTGGTGGCTGCGGCGTAACATCGCGGCGGGCGATAAACGTCAGTTGCGCGCCCCCCCAGGGCGATTCAGCCCCTTCTGTAGGCACTGAAAAATCTTCCCGCACCGGCAGCTGTGTGTCGACATAGCGCCAGTTGGGCAGAGTCTCCGCCCAGCCCGTTTGTAATAAATTGGCCTCTTTTAAGGTGCGGAAGTTTTCGCCGTTCACCCAGAGCAGATCCACCGAGCCGCCCGTTTTACGTCCGGCAACAGCTTCGGTCTGAATGCGCTTTACCGCGTCTGCGGCATCCGCCAGACGAACAATCTTCAGGTTTATAGCGTAATAGGTTTTCATCTCGCCGCTAACCCAGTCGAGATAGCGGTTAATTGCGGTATCGCCGCCCCAGGCGTTAAACCAGACGGTTTGTCCTTTGGCCTCATTTTTTATTTCCTGCCAGTCACTGGCATGTGTTGCCAAAGAAAACAGCGATAACAATCCCAGCAACCACCCACAATGGCGCATCATCTCTCCTTAAGAACGTTTTTCAGGAATACGGCACAGCCCCTGAGCGGGAATGTCCATGGCAGAATTAAAACGGGCTGACAGATTTTGCAGGCCGATCAATGCCGTCAGTTCGGTGAGTGCCTGAGCGTCAAAATGGGTAGCCAGTCGGGTACGCAGGGCATCATCGACCGTTGGCGGTGTGACGCTTGCGGCTTCGGCGTACTCCAGCGCCAGCCGTTCTTCATCGCTAAAGAGCGGGCTTTGCCGCCAGTCAGCCACTGCCAGCAGTTTATCGGTGCTGCCGGTACGCTCGGCGACTTTCATACTGGTGATATCCACGCAAAACTCACACAGGCACATTTGCGCAATGCGCGCGCTGACAAGCGATCGCACTACCGGATCGAGCGGTGAGCGTTTGCGCTCCAGCCAGCCGACAAACATCGACACCAGATAAAAGATAAACGGGATCCGCCCCCACCAGCGAATGGGGCTTAGCACCTCGCCGTAATGGCGACGATGCAGCCACGCCTGCGGACGTAAAATGAAAGGAATTTTGCTAAGCGGCGGTAAACCCATCAGGCATTCCTCTTCTGGCGCTCAAGCCATATTTTCTTCGCCATAAAAATCACCACGGTCAGGGCAAACAGAATAAACAGTCCGGTGACAAACCAGAAAGTACCGCCTGTTAACATGCTGCCCGCCCAGGAATAAACAATAGTTGCCGGTAACTGACCAAGCCCGGTGGCGATAAAAAACGAGCGAAAACGTATTGAAGTCAAACCGGCAGCATAGCTGATTGGATCGAAAGGGACAAAAGGCAATAACCGACATACCAGGATGGTGTGTTTGCCGTAGCGAGTGAAAAAGCCGTCCATACTGTCAAGTACGGTTTTGCCGGTTAATTTTTCCACCACTTCGCGGCCCATCACTCTGGCGATAAAAAAGCACAGCGCCGCGCCGGCCATCGAACTGGTCCACGACAGTAAGCCGCCCCAGAACGCGCCAAACAGCGACGCATTGGCAAAGGTGATCAAAAACGCAGGTAGCGGTGCAGCAATGGCCTGTAAAATCATCAACAAGAACGAGACAACTGCCGCTAGTGCGCCGTAAGACTGAATAAAGCGTTCTATACCCTGTTGGTCCACGGCGGCAAACGCCGCAACGCTGCGATTGATAAACTCATGGACGCCGGGAAGCAGCGCCCATGCCAGCAGCATAGCGAACAACAGGATGATGAGGGTTATACGGTAGTACCAGATTTTTCGCGATTGCATCTTCATCATCCTTTATCCTGGCTTTATTCGGTGATTTTAAAGGTAACCGTTGCCAGCGTGTTATCCGCCGGGAGAACCGAGGCATTGCCTTTAAATTTAACTTCACCGCGTTTTTCAACCGCACCATAAGTGTATGTTGCATTGCTGACGATGCCGACCGGGCAGCTATCCAGACACACCAGGCAGCCCGTTTTCTTCTCTTCTGCTGCCGTTAAATTACCGCCAAAGCGCATGTCCAGTTTCTTGCCATTACTGTCAACAATCACTTCATCGAAGGAATACGCTTTTGCCGCCCCTTGCCAGTTGACCGAAATTTCCAGTTTGCTGCCTGTGACATGAGTCGTTTCTTTATTATCCATCGTCATGTTTTCGCCCGGTGTACCACCTGCCTCTTTCAGGGCTTCATAAAATGCTTTCGGGGTCGCATAACCCATAAACAGCGATTTATGTCCGTTGGAGCCATCTTTAAACACAATACCGTGACGAGTGTCGTCGGTGAGGAAACGACCATTAATTTGCACCAGCATGGTTACCGTATGGTTATTGGCATCGACACGCAGCGGTTGGCTGTTCGAAAGTCCGTCGTATTCCACTTTTGCCGCCGCATTCTCTTTTTGATCGCAGCCGCTAAGCCCAGCAACAGCCAGTAAGCAGAGTGCAGTCAGTCCTTTTTTCCATGACACTGAATAATGTTGCAACATCGTTCTATCCTTCATTTTTTGGGTGAGTAAGTGGGCTGCGGCGAGAAGCAGACAGATCCACATGTTTGTGTCGGGCGTAGAGTTTTGCGAGCTGGACGAGAATAAACAGCGCCAGGCCCGCCAGACAGAGTTGTAAAATAAAGCGCAGCGTAATGCCTTCATTGGCGAGATCGCTTGCCATCACGGTATAAATAACAATACCGGGCAGAGTCGTGAGTGCTGAAATAAGGGTATAAGGCCAGAAGGCGATTGTGGTTAATCCGTAAGCGTAATTTTGAATATTGTAAGGAAACAACGGGATTAAGCGGGTCAGAATAAGAAAATTAATACCGTTACGCGCAATGCCTTTTTCAATGGCCTTAAAAGTATGGCTATGGCCCACATATTTCAGCAGTAAATCACGCCCCAGCCAGCGCGCCAGCAGGAATGAGCACGAGGAGGCCAGCGTGGCGGCAATTAATGAGAGTAGTGTCCCTAAGAACGGGCCAAAAACTATTCCTCCAGCGATCACCAGTATGCTTCCTGGTAACAGAAAGAGGGTGGCAATGATGAATAACAAAATATAGAGGCTATAACCGAACAATCCGCTCTGGCGGATGAGTGTTTGTAAGTGAGGTAAATCGGTGAGCAGATCGAATAAACCGAAAGCGTGGATAGCGTAAATGAGCAGCGCAAAAATAAGACAGGCAAAAAGAAATTTACGCTCAGCGTTCATCGTGGAGTTTCCTATATCAAACTTGATAATAGAGAAGTGGTCAGACAACTAAAAACGCAGTGACGGTATAATAAAGGGCGGCAGGCAACAAATCATTACTGACAGTTTGTTGATTTTTCTCAAGGTTAATTCTCCTGACCCAGTTTGAGCCAGGAGAACAGCTAAATTAGCGGCGGAAGGTCGCCCAGACGGGGGCGTGATCGGACGGTTTTTCCATGCTGCGGATTTCATAGTCGATGCCGGTTTCTACGCAACATTCTGCCAGCGGTTGGCTGGCGAGAAGCAGGTCGATACGCAGACCGCGATTATCGTCAAAACCTTTTGAGCGGTAATCAAACCATGAGAAACGATCGGCTGTTTGCGGATTCGCATGGCGGAAGGTATCGACCAACCCCCAGCTCATCAGTCTCTCCATCCATTCGCGTTCTTCCGGAAGGAAAGAGCATTTTCCGGTACGCAGCCAGCGCTTACGGTTCTCTTCGCCAATGCCAATATCCAGGTCGCCAGGACTGATATTCATATCGCCCATAATCAGCACCGGATTTTCACGCTTGAGTTCGGTTTCCAGGTAGTTTTGCAGATTCTGATAAAACTGCGCCTTCGCAGGGAATTTTATCGGATGGTCGCGGCTTTCACCCTGCGGGAAGTAACCGTTGATCACGGTGACATTGCCCAGCGGTGAGGGGATTTCCGCCATAATAATCCGCCGTTGCGCCTCTTCGTCGTCACCGGGAAAGCCGCGACGCACGGCAATCGGCGTCTCTTTGGTCAGCAGCGCCACGCCATAATGGCCTTTCTGCCCGTGATAAAACACGTTGTAGCCGAGCTTCGCCACCTCTTCGAGCGGAAACATATCGTCATGAACTTTTGTCTCCTGCAGGCCAATCACATCCGGTTGGTGCTTTTCGACGATGGCTTCAAGCTGGTGAGGTCTGGCGCGCAGGCCGTTGATATTAAAAGAGACAAATTTCATAGTCGCTGCCATTTATTCAGATAAAGAGTGCGTGGATGGTAGCAGAATTTCGCTTTGCTTACCGCCTGTTGTTAAGTGATTTGATCGATGGTTGTTAATGATGTCAACGATGGCGCAAAAAATGCCCGCTTTTGGTGCGCGTTGCGTCAGAATGGCGCAGTAATTTCCAGTAAATTTCGTCAATGATCACAATTCCAGAATTATATTTTACTTCTGCATAACATTGCGTTTTTTATTCTTTTTATTCACCCACATCGCAAACGTATTCACTTTATATGCACTTTAAATGCATATGGTTTGGTTATAACTGCTTGATTTCCAGTTAGCCTCCGCCGTTTATGCACTTTTATCACTGGCTGGCACGAACCCTGCAATCTACATTTACAGCGCAAACATTACTTATTATTAACATATAAATAACGAATTATTTACTGTAGAGGTCGCTATGTCTCAGCCAATTACGCGTGAAAACTTTGATGAATGGATGATACCTGTTTACGCTCCGGCACCGTTTATACCGGTACGTGGCGAAGGTTCGCGCTTGTGGGATCAGCAGGGGAAAGAGTATATCGACTTCGCGGGTGGCATTGCGGTGAACGCGCTGGGCCATGCGCATCCGGAACTGCGTGAGGCGCTGAACGAACAGGCGAGTAAGTTCTGGCATACCGGCAACGGTTACACCAACGAGCCGGTACTGCGACTGGCGAAAAAATTGATCGACGCCACGTTTGCCGATCGCGTCTTCTTTTGTAACTCCGGTGCGGAAGCCAACGAAGCGGCGCTAAAACTGGCGCGTAAATTCGCTCACGACCGCTACGGCAGCCATAAGAGCGGCATCGTGGCGTTCAAAAATGCGTTTCATGGTCGCACGCTGTTTACTGTCAGTGCGGGTGGGCAGCCAGCCTATTCACAGGATTTTGCGCCACTGCCGCCGGATATTCATCATGCTGCATATAACGATATTAACTCTGCCAGTGCGCTGATTGACGACGCCACCTGTGCGGTGATTGTCGAACCCATCCAGGGGGAAGGCGGTGTGGTGCCAGCCAGCAACGCATTTTTACAAGGTCTGCGTGAATTGTGTGACCGCCACAATGCGTTGCTGATCTTTGATGAAGTACAAACCGGTGTCGGGCGCACCGGGGAACTGTATGCCTATATGCACTACGGCGTGACGCCTGATCTGTTAACTACCGCCAAAGCGCTGGGCGGCGGTTTCCCGGTTGGTGCGTTGTTGGCAACCGAAGAGTGCGCCAGCGTGATGACCGTTGGCACTCACGGCACCACCTATGGCGGCAATCCGCTGGCCTCGGCGGTGGCAGGCAAAGTGCTGGATCTCATCAACACGCCAGAGATGCTTAACGGGGTTAAACAGCGTCACGACTGGTTTGTTGAGCGTCTAAATTCCATTAATCACCACTACGGTTTGTTCAGTGAAGTTCGCGGCTTAGGTTTGTTGATTGGTTGCGTGTTGAATGCCGATTACGCCGGGCAAGCGAAACAGATCTCTCAGGAAGCGGCGAAAGCAGGCGTGATGGTACTGATTGCGGGTGGCAACGTGGTGCGTTTTGCGCCTGCGCTCAATGTCAGCGAAGAAGAGGTGACGACCGGACTGGATCGCTTTGCAGCTGCTTGCGAACACTTTGTTAGCCGAGGTTCATCATGATGGTCATCCGTCCCGTTGAGCGCTCAGATGTCTCGGCGCTGATGCAGCTTGCCAGCAAAACGGGCGGCGGCCTGACGTCGCTTCCCGCCAATGAAGCCACGCTTTCGGCGCGTATCGAAAGGGCAATCAAAACCTGGCAAGGCGAACTGCCCAAAAGTGAGCAGGGCTATGTGTTCGTGCTGGAAGATAGTGAGACAGGCACTGTGGCGGGGATTTGCGCCATTGAGGTGGCGGTTGGGCTGAACGATCCCTGGTACAACTATCGTGTCGGCACGCTGGTTCACGCCTCAAAAGAGCTGAATGTCTATAATGCATTGCCGACGCTGTTTCTCAGTAACGATCACACCGGCAGCAGCGAGCTGTGCACGCTGTTTCTCGACCCGGACTGGCGCAAAGAGGGCAACGGCTATTTGCTGTCGAAATCGCGCTTTATGTTTATGGCGGCTTTTCGCGACAAGTTTAATGACAAAGTGGTTGCTGAAATGCGCGGGGTGATTGACGAACATGGCTATTCACCGTTCTGGCAAAGCCTCGGTAAGTGCTTCTTTTCGATGGATTTTAGCCGCGCCGATTTTCTCTGCGGCACCGGGCAAAAGGCATTTATTGCAGAACTGATGCCGAAACATCCGATCTATACCCACTTTTTATCTCAGGAAGCCCAGGACGTCATCGGTCAGGTACATCCGCAAACCGCGCCTGCCCGTGCGGTACTGGAGAAAGAAGGTTTTCGCTACCGTAATTATATCGACATCTTCGACGGTGGGCCGACGCTTGAGTGTGACATCGACCGCGTGCGCGCCATCCGTAAAAGTCGGCTGGTGGAAGTGGCAGAAGGGCAGCCTGCGCAGGGCGATTTTCCGGCCTGCCTGGTCGCCAATGAAAATTATCACCATTTCCGCGTGGTGCTGGTGCGTACCGATCCGGCAACCGAGCGTTTGATTTTAACCGCCGCACAACTGGATGCCCTCAAATGCCACGCAGGGGATCGCGTTCGTCTGGTGCGCCTGTGCGCAGAGGAGAAAACAGCATGACTTTATGGATTAACGGTGACTGGATAACGGGCCAGGGCGCATCGCGTGTGAAGCGTAATCCGGTATCGGGCGAGGTGTTATGGCAGGGCAATGATGCCGATGCCGCTCAGGTCGGGCTGGCTTGTCGGGCTGCCCGTGCGGCGTTTCCGCGTTGGGCGCGGCTCTCCTTTGGCGATCGTCAGGTAAGAGTTGAACGCTTTGCCGCACTGCTGGAAAGCAATAAAGCCGAATTAACCGCGATTATTGCCAGAGAAACGGGTAAGCCGCGCTGGGAAGCGGCAACTGAAGTGACGGCGATGATCAATAAAATCGCGATATCAATTAAGGCGTATCACGTTCGTACCGGCGAGCAGCGTAGCGAAATGCCGGACGGCGCGGCAAGCCTGCGCCATCGTCCACACGGCGTGCTGGCGGTGTTTGGGCCGTATAATTTCCCCGGTCATTTACCGAACGGACATATCGTTCCGGCATTGCTGGCAGGTAACACCATTATCTTTAAACCCAGCGAACTGACACCGTGGAGTGGCGAAGCGGTAATGCGTTTATGGCAGCAGGCTGGCTTGCCGCCGGGCGTGCTGAACCTGGTGCAGGGCGGGCGCGAAACCGGTCAGGCGCTGAGTGCACTTGAGGATCTCGACGGCTTGCTGTTTACCGGTAGCGCCAATACCGGCTACCAGTTGCATCGCCAGCTCTCCGGTCAGCCGGAGAAAATTCTCGCCCTTGAGATGGGCGGTAATAATCCGCTAATTATCGATGAGGCGGCGGATATCGATGCCGCTGTCCATCTGACCATTCAGTCGGCGTTTGTCACAGCCGGGCAACGCTGCACCTGCGCTCGCCGTTTATTGCTGAAAAGCGGGGCGCAGGGCGATGCATTTCTTGCTCGCCTGGTTGCCGTCAGCCAGCGGTTAACGCCGGGCACTTGGGATGACGAACCGCAGCCATTTATTGGTGGGCTGATTTCTGAGCAGGCCGCACAGCAGGTGGTTACTGCCTGGCATGAACTGGAGGCGATGGGCGGACGGACCCTGCTTGCGCCGCGCTTATTACAAGCAGGGACATCGTTGCTGACGCCGGGGATCATTGAAATGACAGGCGTTACTGGCGTGCCGGATGAAGAAGTGTTTGGGCCGCTATTGCGCGTCTGGCGTTATGACAATTTCGATGAAGCGATTCGAATGGCGAATAACACTCGCTTCGGCCTCTCTTGCGGTCTGGTTTCCCCCGAGCGGGAAAAATTCGATCAACTGTTGCTGGAGGCACGGGCGGGGATTGTTAACTGGAACAAACCGCTTACCGGTGCTGCCAGTACCGCGCCATTCGGCGGCATTGGCGCTTCCGGCAATCATCGCCCCAGCGCCTGGTATGCCGCAGATTATTGTGCCTGGCCGATGGCAAGCCTGGAGTCGGACTCGTTAACGTTGCCAGCAACGCTTAACCCCGGGCTGGATTTTTCCGATGAGGTGGTGCGATGAACGCCTGGGAAGTCAATTTCGACGGGCTGGTAGGGCTGACGCATCATTACGCGGGCCTGTCGTTTGGCAATGAAGCCTCTACCCGTCACCGTTTTCAGATCTCTAACCCGCGGCTGGCGGCAAAACAGGGCTTACTGAAAATGAAAAACCTTGCCGATGCGGGATTCCCCCAGGCGGTGATCCCGCCGCACGAGCGCCCGTTTATTCCGGTGCTGCGTCAGTTGGGTTTCAGTGGTAGCGATGAGCAGGTACTGGAAAAGGTTGCACGCCAGGCACCGCACTGGCTTTCCAGCGTCAGCTCCGCTTCGCCAATGTGGGTAGCCAATGCGGCAACGATCGCGCCATCTGCCGATACGCTGGATGGCAAAGTGCATCTCACCATTGCTAACCTGAACAATAAATTTCACCGTTCGCTGGAAGCCCCCGTCACCGAATCGCTGTTAAAAGCGATTTTTGACGACGAAGAGAAATTTAGCGTCCATTCGGCGTTGCCGCAGGTAGCCTTGCTCGGTGATGAGGGGGCGGCAAACCACAATCGTCTCGGCGGTCATTACGGTGAACCGGGTATGCAACTTTTTGTCTACGGGCGAGAAGAGGGCAATGATACCCGGCCTTCCCGTTATCCGGCGCGACAGACTCGCGAAGCCAGCGAGGCGGTGGCAAGGCTGAATCAGGTGAATCCCCAACAGGTGATTTTCGCCCAGCAAAACCCGGACGTTATCGACCAGGGCGTTTTTCATAATGACGTGATTGCCGTGAGTAACCGCCAGGTGCTGTTTTGCCATCAACAGGCGTTCGCTCGCCAGGTGCAGTTACTGGCAAACCTGCGTGCGCGGGTGAACGGTTTTATGGCGATAGAAGTTCCGGCGACTCAGGTTTCCGTGTCAGATGCGGTGTCTACATATCTGTTTAACAGCCAACTGCTGAGCCGCGATTCTGGTTCCATGATGTTGGTGCTGCCTCAGGAGTGTCGGGAACACGCCGGAGTATGGGGTTATCTCAATGAACTCCTTGTCGCTGACAACCCGATTAGCGAACTAAAAGTCTTTGATTTACGTGAAAGCATGGCGAATGGCGGAGGTCCGGCGTGCCTGCGGTTGCGCGTGGTATTGACAGAAGAAGAACGCCGGGCAGTGAATCCGGCGGTGATGATGAACGATACGCTGTTTAATGCGCTCAATGACTGGGTGGATCGTTACTACCGCGATCGCCTTACTGCTGCCGATCTGGCCGACCCGCAATTGCTGCGCGAAGGGCGGGAAGCACTGGATGTATTGAGCCAATTACTGAATCTCGGTTCGGTTTATCCGTTCCAGCGCGAGGGAGGGGGCAATGGATAATTTTCTTGCTCTGACATTAACGGGTAAAAAACCGGTTATCACCGAGCGAGAAATCAACGGCGTTCGCTGGCGCTGGCTGGGCGATGGCGTGCTGGAACTGACGCCATTAACGCCACCGCAAGGCGCACTGGTGATTTCAGCGGGAATACACGGTAATGAGACGGCACCTGTGGAAATGCTGGATGCGTTGCTTGGCGCGATATCTCACGGCGAGATCCCGTTACGTTGGCGGTTGCTGGTGATCCTCGGGAATCCTCCTGCGCTGAAGCAAGGGAAACGTTATTGCCATAGCGATATGAACCGAATGTTTGGCGGTCGTTGGCAGCTATTTGCTGAAAGCGGGGAAACCTGTCGGGCGCGCGAACTGGAACAGTGCCTGGAAGATTTTTATGACCAGGGCAAAGAATCTGTGCGCTGGCACCTTGATCTACATACCGCAATTCGTGGCTCCTTGCATCCGCAGTTCGGTGTATTACCGCAACGCGACATTCCCTGGGACGAGAAATTTCTGACGTGGCTGGGTGCGGCGGGGCTGGAGGCACTGGTGTTCCATCAGGAGCCTGGTGGTACGTTTACCCATTTCAGCGCCAGACATTTTGGCGCGCTGGCCTGTACGCTGGAACTTGGCAAAGCGTTGCCCTTTGGGCAAAACGATCTTCGCCAGTTTGCAGTAACTGCCAGCGCAATTGCTGCGCTGCTATCTGGTGAGAGTGTCGGTATCGTGAGAACACCGCCGCTCCGTTATCGGGTGGTTTCGCAAATTACTCGCCACTCGCCGTCCTTCGAAATGCATATGGCAAATGACACGCTGAATTTTATGCCGTTTGAGAAAGGAACATTGCTGGCGCAGGACGGGGAGGAACGTTTTACCGTAACCCATGATGTAGAGTATGTGTTATTCCCTAATCCGTTGGTAGCGTTGGGATTACGTGCGGGATTAATGCTCGAAAAAATAAGCTAATACTTACCCGCAGAAATCATTCTGCGGGTATTAAGTTACTTTCTTATAAATTAATACAGATTAATCCTGGTTATTTGCTTTATTTATCACCAGTCATCCGGTATAGTTCTTCATAATCTCTGCAAAATCATCGTGTTGTAATATTCTCTCATTACTCTCCATCAAATTTTCTTTTTTTCTCCATAATTGGCGAAAAAGTGTTTTTTACACTTTCATTGTTTTACCGTTGCTCTGATTAATTGACGCTAAAGTCAGTAAAGTTAATCTCGTCAACACGGCACGCTACTTAAGAAAGCCGTAATAAATAACTGAAAGGAAGGATATAGAATATGCGTAAATTAACTGCACTGTTTGTTGCCTCTACCCTGGCTCTTGGCGCGGCTAACCTGGCCCATGCCGCAGACACCACTACCTCAGCACCGGCTGACGCGAAGCCGATGATGCACCACAAAGGCAAGTTCGGTCCGCATCAGGACATGATGTTCAAAGACCTGAACCTGACCGACGCGCAGAAACAGCAGATCCGCGAAATCATGAAAGGCCAGCGTGACCAGATGAAACGTCCGCCGCTGGAAGAACGCCGCGCAATGCATGACATCATTGCCAGCGATACCTTCGATAAAGCAAAAGCTGAAGCGCAGATCGCAAAAATGGAAGAACAGCGCAAAGCTAACATGCTGGCGCACATGGAAACCCAGAACAAGATTTACAACATCCTGACGCCGGAACAGAAAAAGCAATTTAATGCTAATTTTGAGAAGCGTCTGACAGAACGTCCAGCGGCAAAAGGTAAAATGCCTGCAACTGCTGAATAATCTTTCAGCCAAAAAACTTAAGACCGCCGGTCTTGTCCACTACCTTGCAGTAATGCGGTGGACAGGATCGGCGGTTTTCTTTTTTGTTCTCAAACAGATGCAAAAAAAGCCTGATTGCCACTAACGTAAATCACCCGAGTTGCCGATAACCATCCACGGTTACCTGAACGATAACAATGAAAAGAACGGGCCGGGAGCGAGTATGGAATACTTTGATATGCGTAAAATGTCGGTGAATCTGTGGCGAAACGCTGCCGGTGAAACGCGCGAAATTTGCACTTTCCCACCGGCAAAACGTGATTTTTACTGGCGTGCCAGCATTACATCCATCGCGGCGAATGGGGAGTTTTCTTTGTTTCCAGGTATGGAAAGGATAGTGACGTTGCTGGAAGGCGGCGAGATGTTCCTTGAAAGCGCAGACCGCTTTAACCATACCTTAAAACCGTTACAGCCTTTTGCCTTTGCGGCGGACCAGGTGGTTAAAGCGAAACTGACGGCAGGGCAGATGTCGATGGATTTCAACATCATGACACGCCTGGATGTCTGTAAGGCGAAAGTCAGAATTGCCGAACGTACGTTTACTACCTTTGGCTCACGCGGCGGGGTGGTGTTTGTGATTAACGGGGCGTGGCAACTGGGCGATAAATTGCTCACTACCGACCAGGGCGCGTGCTGGTTCGATGGCAGGCACACCCTGCGGCTTTTACAACCGCAAGGTAAACTGTTGTTCAGTGAAATCAACTGGCTCGCTGGTCATTCGCCGGATCAAGTTCAGTAATTTCATAGTTACCGGAAAGCAGCGGCTTACAAAGAATTTTATAACCGTCGTGATCAAACCCGGCGGGTGTCCGAATTAACATTGTCGCTTCTTCCAGCGAATTAACCGCCCCCAGCCACAGCCAGTTTTGAATAATATGATATTGAGTCATTTCCGGGTGCTGTTCTTTCAGCGCCACCGCCCCTTGCCAAGGCCAACACACCACCCGCAAACGCTCCAGAGACTGGCGCAAACGTAGCGCATGATCGTCATGGCTCTCTTTACCGCAGCATGCTCCGGCGCAACGTTTTAGCGCTGAACGAAAACATGCACGACCGCGACTTAACGGCTCCAGTCCCAACAGACCATAACAAAGTTTTTGTTCATCAGCGATGGTCTGCAATGCTTGCAAAGCTGCGCGCCTATTGGCAAACAGGCCAAACAGGTTGGGGGCTCGTGAAAAATCCACCTCTTTGGCATACACCACATCGACGCGCTTTTCATTTAATTGCAAGGCACAGAGCTGGCGATTTCGCCGCAAGCGTTTATTAAACAGTGGCTGTTGTTCTTTGATTAATCGCGCTTCAAGGAGCAGAGCGCCGATTTCACCGGCGGTACATATCCAGCTGATGCGTCGGGATTGCCGTAGCATGGCGGCTTCATCAGGGGTGCGTAAATGAGAAAGCACCCGACTGCGGATGTTAATGCTTTTGCCGATATAGAGCGGCATGGTGTCACTTTCGCCATGAAACAGATACACCCCTGGTCGGGTGGGTAAGTCATTAAGGAATGAACGTAAATGTTCGGGATATTCATAAATTGCCGCAGCTTCAAATTCGAGCCGCGGAGAAGTTAAACGCCGTACCACTGTTGACTCCGAATGCTGGTTATCTATCCAGTGTAACAGGCGGAGAGCGATTAAAAAAGAGGCGGGTCGATGACAAAGGTTACACCGTCTGACGTGCTACGCCTGTCAGGCCTATTCGACTCCTGCAATATATTGAATTTGCATAGTTTTGTAGGTCGAATAAGGCGTTCACGCCGCATCCGGCGTGAACAAAGTACTCTTTTTCGCACAAACCAATATGTGCAAATTATTACTTCTTCCAGAAATCATCGAAAACGGTAATTGGCGGACGGCGTTTATGTTCAGTTTTCAGATACCAGTTCTCTATTGTTCTGGCGACCTGTTCAGGTAGGTTTTTCCCTTCCAGATAGTCGTCGATATTGTCATAGGTCACGCCGAGTGCCACTTCATCTGGCAGAGAAGGGCGATCATCTTCCAGATCGGCAGTTGGGGCTTTCTTATAAAGGTGTTCCGGGCAACCTAATGCTGCCAGTAACTGTTTACCCTGACGTTTGTTGAGACGATACAGTGGATTAATGTCCGTACCGCCGTCACCATATTTAGTGAAGAATCCGGTAATGGCTTCTGCTGCATGATCGGTGCCCACCACGACACCGCTGGTCATACCCGCAATGCTATATTGTGCTTTCATCCGCTCACGCGCTTTTTCATTGCCACGGACAAAATCACTTAATTCAATACCCGCTTCGCGCAGCGCCTGTTCGCTGGCCAATACCGCGCCCTTGATATTAACGGTTAATACGCGATCCGGTTGAATAAAGGCAATGGCATCCTGGCAATCTTGTTCGTCGGCCTGAACACCATAGGGCAGGCGTACGGCAATAAATTGCAGTGATTCGTTGCCGGTCTCCTGGCGCAGTTCATTAATCGCCATCTGGCACAGCTTACCGGCAAGCGTGGAGTCCTGACCGCCGCTGATACCTAGCACCAGTGATTTAATGAACGGATAAGTTTGCAGGTAGCTTTTCAGAAAATCGACACTACGACGAATTTCCTCTTCAGCATTAATCTGCGGTTTTGCGCCCAGCGCCTTTATTATTTGTTGTTGCAATGTCATTGAACCCCTCCAGACAGAAAAGACAAAACTTCCTTAAAGCTAACCCGTTGCTACTGAAACGACAAGCGACAGCGGGCTGAATGGTGGTTAAAACGTCATACAGGAATCCTCTGAAAGCGGAGCCGTTTCGTTCACGGGCTTGAAAAAGCGCCCAATGTATTCCAGGCTTATCTAACACGCTGATAAACAAGAGGACGGAATATGAACAAGAATATGGCAGGAATTCTGAGTGCAGCGGCGGTATTAACCATGCTGGCGGGTTGTACGGCTTATGATCGTACCAAAGACCAGTTTGTACAGCCTGTGGTGAAAGACGTCAAAAAAGGCATGAGCCGGGCGCAGGTTGCACAAATTGCGGGTAAACCTTCGTCTGAAGTGAGCATGATCCATGCTCGTGGTACTTGCCAGACCTACATCCTGGGTCAACGTGATGGTAAAGCAGAAACCTACTTTGTCGCGTTAGATGATACCGGACATGTCATCAACTCCGGTTATCAGACCTGTGCTGAATACGACACTGATCCACAGGCTGCGAAGTAATCACTTCGCCTGAAAGCTTGAGTTACAACGGAAACCGGCCATTGTGCCGGTTTTTTTTGGCCTGAGTTCTTAATTATCTTCGCGAATTATTTGCCCGAAATGTGAAGAGGGTCATAACCGCAGGTCAAGGAGAGACAATTTATAAGGTCAAAGAAATACTATTGCTCAGGTCTATACCGTATACTCCTTTCAGCCACAAAAAAAGTCATGTTGGTTTCGCAAGTTACCCAGAGCATGGAAGCAGGTTAAGGCTTGCGGAGTGTCTGGCTTACAGATAATCGTCGATGAGGGCAGTTTTATGGAAAAGAAACACATTTATCTGTTTTGTTCTGCGGGCATGTCTACCTCTTTACTGGTATCAAAAATGCGCGCACAGGCAGAAAAATATGAAGTTCCGGTCATTATTGAAGCATTTCCGGAAACACTGGCTGGTGAAAAAGGTCAGAATGCCGATGTCGTGTTATTAGGGCCGCAGATTGCTTATATGTTGCCCGAAATCCAGCGTTTGTTACCCAACAAACCGGTTGAAGTAATTGACTCGCTGCTTTATGGCAAAGTCGATGGTTTAGGCGTGCTTAAGGCTGCGGTTGCAGCGATTAAAAAAGCCGCAGCAAATTAATTTATTTTAAATTTTCCCGTCAAAGAGTTATTTCATAAATCAATACCGCAATATTTAAATTGCGGTTTTTAAGGGTATTTTTCTATGAGTAATGTTATTGCATCGCTTGAAAAGGTACTCCTCCCTTTTGCAGTTAAAATAGGAAAGCAGCCACACGTTAATGCAATCAAAAATGGCTTTATTCGCTTAATGCCGTTAACCCTTGCGGGGGCCATGTTTGTATTAATTAACAACGTTTTTCTAAGCTTTGGGGAGGGGTCGTTTTTTTATTCCTTAGGTATTCGCCTGGATGCCTCAACCATTGAAACACTTAATGGTCTGAAAGGTATTGGCGGCAACGTATATAACGGAACATTAGGGATAATGTCTTTAATGGCACCGTTCTTTATTGGCATGGCGCTGGCAGAAGAGCGTAAAGTCGATGCGCTGGCGGCCGGGTTGTTATCCGTTGCAGCATTTATGACCGTCACCCCATATAGTGTCGGTGAGGCCTATGCGGTTGGCGCAAACTGGTTAGGTGGGGCGAATATCATCTCCGGGATTATTATTGGCCTGGTGGTGGCAGAAATGTTTACCTTTATTGTCCGCCGCAATTGGGTCATTAAATTGCCCGATAGCGTACCTGCTTCAGTATCGCGTTCCTTCTCGGCTTTAATTCCCGGCTTTATTATTCTTTCCGTGATGGGGATTATTGCCTGGGCGTTGAATACCTGGGGCACCAACTTCCATCAGATCATTATGGATACCATCTCAACCCCACTGGCATCGTTGGGTAGTGTGGTGGGCTGGGCCTATGTGATCTTTGTTCCACTGCTCTGGTTCTTCGGTATTCATGGTGCGCTGGCGCTGACCGCACTGGACAACGGCATTATGACGCCTTGGGCGCTGGAAAATATCGCGACCTATCAGCAATATGGTTCCGTCGAAGCGGCGCTGGCAGCCGGTAAGACCTTCCATATCTGGGCCAAGCCGATGCTGGACTCCTTTATTTTCCTTGGGGGCAGTGGTGCGACTTTAGGTCTGATCCTGGCTATCTTTATCGCCTCTCGCCGTGCTGATTATCGTCAGGTGGCAAAACTGGCGCTGCCGTCCGGCATCTTCCAGATTAACGAACCGATTCTGTTTGGTCTGCCAATTATCATGAACCCGGTGATGTTTATCCCGTTTGTACTGGTACAACCGATTCTGGCGGCAATCACCCTCGCAGCGTACTACATGGGCATTATTCCTCCGGTGACCAATATTGCACCGTGGACCATGCCAACCGGTCTGGGAGCCTTCTTTAACACCAACGGTAGCGTCGCCGCATTGCTGGTCGCACTCTTCAACCTTGGTATCGCAACGTTAATTTATCTGCCCTTTGTTGTGGTCGCTAACAAAGCACAAAACGCGATTGATAAAGAAGAGAGCGAAGAAGATATCGCTAACGCCCTGAAATTTTAATCGATGCCGGTACGGGTAATCGTGCCGGTAAGAAAAGAGAGGAACGATGTATGATGGATCTCGATAACATTCCCGATACGCAAACAGAAGCTGAAGAGCTGGAAGAAGTGGTGATGGGGCTTATCATCAACTCCGGACAAGCGCGCAGCCTGGCGTATGCGGCACTGAAACAGGCGAAGCAGGGCGATTTTGCCGCAGCAAAAGCCATGATGGATCAGTCACGGATGGCATTGAATGAAGCGCATCTGGTACAGACGAAACTGATTGAAGGCGATGCGGGCGAAGGTAAGATGAAAGTGAGTCTGGTGCTGGTCCACGCTCAGGATCATTTAATGACGTCCATGCTTGCGCGTGAACTGATTACTGAATTAATTGAGCTTCATGAAAAACTGAAGGCATAAGGAGTCGATGATGCAGCCAATGATTAACGCGCCGGAAATTGCCACTGCCCGAGAACAGCAGTTGTTTAATGGCAAAAACTTCCATGTGTTTATCTACAACAAAACTGAGAGTATCAGCGGACTGCATCAGCACGACTATTATGAATTTACTCTGGTATTAACCGGGCGTTATTTCCAGGAGATTAACGGTAAGCGCGTGTTACTGGAACGGGGCGATTTTGTTTTTATTCCGTTAGGTTCGCACCATCAAAGTTTTTATGAGTTTGGTGCCACGCGCATATTGAACGTTGGGATCAGTAAACGCTTTTTTGAGCAGCATTACCTGCCGTTGTTGCCTTATTGCTTTGTTGCTTCGCAGGTATACCGGACCAATAACGCTTTTCTCACCTATGTGGAAACAGTGATTTCTTCATTGAATTTCCGCGAAACAGGGCTGGAAGAGTTTGTTGAGATGGTTACTTTTTATGTCATTAACCGTTTACGTCATTACCGCGAAGAACAGGTGATTGATGATGTACCGCAGTGGCTGAAAAGTACGGTAGAAAAGATGCATGATAAAGAGCAGTTTAGTGAATCGGCACTGGAGAATATGGTGACGTTGTCAGCCAAATCACAGGAATATTTGACGCGAGCGACTCAACGATATTATGGCAAAACGCCAATGCAGATTATTAATGAAATCCGTATTAATTTTGCCAAAAAACAACTGGAAATGACCAACTATTCAGTGACGGATATTGCGTTTGAGGCCGGTTATAGTAGCCCGAGTTTGTTTATTAAAACGTTTAAGAAATTAACGTCCTTTACGCCTAAGAGCTATCGTAAGAAATTGACTGAATTTAATCAGTAAGTCGTTATACCTGACAATTCACATATCTGTCCTGTTGCTGGATTATTTATGTCCGGGGGGCAGATATGCCAGATATCAGTATTCTGTACTGAAGGGAGAAATTATGAGCCAGAAATTAAAAGTCGTCACTATTGGTGGCGGGAGCAGCTATACCCCGGAGTTACTGGAAGGATTTATTAAGCGTTATCACGAATTGCCGGTCAGCGAATTATGGCTGGTGGATGTCGAAGATGGTAAAGAGAAACTGGATATTATTTTTGATCTCTGCCAACGGATGATTGATAACGCTGGCGTCCCGATGAAGCTTTATAAAACGCTGGATCGCCGCGAAGCATTGAAAGATGCTGATTTCGTTACTACCCAACTGCGCGTAGGCCAATTACCGGCGCGCGAACTGGATGAACGTATTCCATTAAGTCATGGTTATCTTGGTCAGGAAACCAACGGCGCGGGCGGCCTGTTTAAAGGTCTGCGTACCATTCCGGTGATTTTTGACATCGTAAAAGATGTCGAAGAACTTTGTCCGAATGCATGGGTGATTAATTTCACTAACCCGGCGGGAATGGTCACTGAAGCCGTTTATCGTCATACTGGATTTAAACGCTTTATCGGCGTGTGTAATATTCCGATCGGCATGAAGATGTTTATTCGCGATGTTCTGATGCTGAAAGACAGCGATGATTTATCTATCGATCTGTTCGGCCTCAACCATATGGTGTTCATTAAAGATGTGCTGGTAAATGGCAAATCACGCTTTGCCGAATTGCTTGATGGTGTGGCATCCGGGCAGTTAAAAGCATCTGGCGTTAAAAATATTTTCGATCTGCCATTTAGCGAAGGCTTAATTCGTTCTCTGAATCTGTTGCCGTGTTCTTATTTGCTTTATTACTTCAAGCAAAAAGAGATGCTGGCTATTGAAATGGGCGAATACTACAAAGGCGGCGCACGAGCGCAGGTAGTACAGAAAGTCGAGAAACAACTTTTTGAGCTGTATAAAAACCCGGAGTTGAAAGTTAAGCCGAAAGAACTGGAACAGCGCGGTGGGGCTTATTACTCTGATGCTGCATGCGAAGTGATCAACGCTATCTACAACGACAAGCAAGCTGAACATTACGTTAATATCCCGCATCATGGGCATATTGATAATATTCCGGCAGACTGGGCGGTAGAAATGACCTGTACGCTGGGGCGCGATGGCGCGACGCCACATCCGCGCATTACGCATTTCGATGATAAAGTGATGGGGCTGATTCACACCATTAAAAGCTTCGAGATTGCTGCCAGCAACGCCGCACTTAGCGGAGAGTTTAACGATGTGTTACTGGCCCTAAACCTTAGTCCGTTGGTGCATTCCGATCGCGATGCTGAGCTGCTGGCACGCGAGATGATTCTGGCGCACGAGAAATGGTTGCCAAATTTTGCCGACTGCATCGCAGAGCTTAAAAAAGCACATTAACCGAGGCTGATTATGGAACGCTTACTGATTGTTAATGCCGATGATTTTGGTTTAAGCAAAGGTCAGAACTACGGCATTATCGAGGCCTGTCGCAATGGGATTGTCACATCGACGACGGCGCTGGTGAATGGGCAGGCTATTGATCATGCGGTGCAGTTGAGTCGTGATGAACCGAGTCTGGCCATAGGGATGCACTTTGTCCTTACTATGGGCAAGCCACTGACAGCTATGCCGGGGTTAACCCGCGATGGTGTGCTGGGAAAATGGATCTGGCAGTTGGCAGAAGAAGATGCTTTACCGCTGGAAGAAATTACTCAGGAGCTCGCCAGTCAGTATTTGCGTTTCATTGAGCTATTTGGACGCAAACCTACGCATCTTGATAGCCATCATCATGTGCATATGTTCCCGCAGATTTTCCCGATTGTTGCCAGGTTTGCGGCTGAAGAGGGCATTGCGTTGCGGGCGGATCGTCAGATGGTGTTTGATTTGCCGGTCAACCTGCGCACTACCCAGGGATTCAGCAGTGCATTCTACGGTGAAGAGATCAGTGAGTCGCTGTTCCTGCAAGTGCTTGATGACTCCAGTCATCGCGGCGAGCGCTCTCTGGAAGTGATGTGCCACCCGGCGTTTATCGATAATACGATTCGCCAGAGTGCTTATTGCTTCCCTCGGTTAACGGAACTGGATGTGCTGACTTCAGCGTCGTTGAAATATGCGATTGCTGAGCGTGGTTATCGGTTGGGTAGTTATCTTGATGTGTAAGTAAGGTGGTAAGGTCACTCCCCAGGGGGCGTGACCTTATCCATATTTACGCCGGAATTTTGTCAATCTTAGGAATGCGTGACCACACGCGGTGTGCTGCCATCAGCGTTAACAGTTCATCCATAAAACTACCATCGGCGCTGTCAGCTTCCACAATCCCTTCTTCACCCTGATCAGCGACCTTGATTCTTACTTTAAACTTGCGCGCGTCTCCTGCCAGCGCAATCGGTTTAAGGTGTTTGTAGGCTTCCATCAGGTAGTAGTTGGCATCGCCGTTGTCAGCGATATCCGCGATATTGCCGCAAGGGACAATAACCGCATCGACCGTCAGCGAAGGCGCTCCGGCAAATGTAGCGGCTATAGGCAGCACCGTACCGTCATCCGCAGTCACTTCACCCATTCGGGAGTAGAGCAGTTTGGCATGAACGCCTTTGGCCTTCAGCGCCTTGAGAATGGCCAGAAGGTCTGCCGATCTCACTTCATCATTAAGTAAAATCGCTACCACGCGACCTTTCACATCACCGTCAGGAATGGCGTACAAACTTAAGGATGGATCCTTTTTCAGACCGTTGACGTCCGGAGGCGGGGTGATATTCAGCTGGTCGTCCGTCAGCTCGATACCGAGATTTTTCGCCACCGCCTGGGCCAGAGTGAGATCAATATGTGCCAGCTGGTCAACAACGCGCTCACGAATATACGGACGAACTACTTTGCTTAACTCAAAACTGAAACCATCGACAATATGGCGCTGCTCGAATGGCGTCTGACTTAGCCAGAACAGACGCGGATGGGAATAATATTCGCCAAACGATGGGCTGCGCTCGCGAACTTTATTGCCTTCCACGCGCTCCTGGTATGATTCAAAACCGCCGCGTTTCGGCCCCGGCGGTGTTTCGCGCGGCCAGTTATCGTTGATCGAGTTCGGTTCATAATTCGCCGGGTTAGTGTCGATCCCCATACGATGCATGCCGTCACGCTGGAAATTATGGTAAGGGCAGGTCGGGCGGTTAATCGGAATCTCATGGAAATTTGGTCCGCCAAGACGACTGATTTGTGTATCGGTATAAGAGAACAAACGCCCCTGCAACAGCGGATCGTTGGTGAAGTCCAGACCAGGAACAATATGACCTGGATGGAATGCTGCTTGTTCGTTTTCGGCAAAGAAGTTATCCGGATTGCGATTGAGCACCATTTTGCCGACACGCTGAACGGGCACCAGTTCTTCCGGGATAAGTTTAGTTGGATCAAGAAGGTCGAAGTCGAACTTAAATTCATCTTCCTCAGGAATCAACTGGAAGCCCAGTTCGTATTCCGGAAAATCGCCGGCTTCAATCGCTTCCCACAACTCGCGGCGGTGGAAGTCCGGGTCACGTCCGGTTAGTTTTTGTGCTTCATCCCAAACGAGTGAGGCTTTACCTGCCAGTGGTTTCCAGTGGAAACGTACGAACGTCGCTTTACCTTCGGCGTTAATCAGACGGAAGGTATGAATACCAAAGCCTTCCATAGTGCGGTAGCTGCGCGGGATACCACGATCCGACATCGCCCACATTACGTTGTGCAGTGTTTCCGGTTGCAGGGAAACATAATCCCAGAAGGTGTCGTGAGCGCTTTGCCCCTGCGGGATTGCCCAGTGTGGTTCTGGTTTTACCGCATGCACAAAATCAGGGAATTTATGCGCATCCTGGATAAAGAAGATTGGCGTGTTATTGCCAACAAGGTCAAAAATACCCTCTTCGGTATAGAACTTGGTGGCAAAGCCACGGATATCACGCACGGTATCGGCAGAGCCAGCACCACCCTGAACGGTAGAGAAACGTACAAATACTGGGGTGATTTTGTTCGGATCTGAGAGGAAATCCGCTTTGGTAATATCGCTTAAGCTTTTATATGGCTGGAAATAACCGTGAGCGGCTGATCCACGTGCATGAACAATACGTTCCGGGATGCGCTCATGGTCAAAGTGGGTGATTTTCTCGCGCAGAATAAAATCTTCCAGCAGCGTTGGACCACGGCTACCGCCACGCAGTGAGTTTTGATCGTCGGCGATGCGCACGCCCTGATTAGTGGTCAGCGCATAATTTTCACTGCCTTTGCGTACGTCTTCCAGAGAATTAAGTTTTTCGTTACGCGTATCAGGGGCTTTCAGGCTCCCTGGGGCGGTAGGTTGTGCACCAGGCGGTGTTGGTTCAGCCGCTGGACGATGAGATCCGTCTTCAGGTGCCAGTGAGTCCATCCCCGGTTTCGCTTCGCTGGAATCGTGTAGTGGTGACTGGTGCTGATGTGGGTTCTTTTCGTTATGTTGCGACATTGAACTCGTCTCCTTAAATTATTACTGAAAGGGCCGCTGTTTTGGTCAAAAAACCCTCTAACTATAGACCACCAGCCAGATCCCGCTTCGGAAACTATTCTGGAAACGGTGTTATGAAATACACGCAAAGCGGGACGTACAGGGGCTAAATCGGCTAAACTACAGTTTTTCTGATTTTTAATATGCGTTTAGTGAAGCCAGTAATGAAGAAACCGCTCCGTCAGCAAAACCGCCAGATTATTAGCTATATCCCACGCACGGAACCCGCGCCGCCAGAACATGCGATAAAGATGGATTCGTTTCGTGATGTCTGGATGCTGCGTGGCAAATATGTTGCGTTTGTACTGATGGGGGAGTCATTTATGCGCTCACCGGCGTTTACTGTGCCTGAATCCGCCCAGCGTTGGGCAAATCAGATCCGCCAGGAAGGGGAAGTGACTGAGTAAAGATTACGTACCTCCCGGTTTTGCCGGGAGTTACATGGCCTGAAATTTTGTATTTCATTGCTACATTCATTCAAACCACCTGTAACAAAAAGCTGCCTTTGACGATCTATTGCTATAAATAAGTGAACTTTTTTCTTTAATTGTTTATTTATTTTAAAATGGTTAAGTTTTGCTAATCATGATGAGCTATTTTTGATAGTTCATCCTGTGGCGTCGCTCTTAAACTTATATTGTAAATGACTTAGATTTAAATGAGATAATAATTTTGTTAACAATATGAGGCGGGAGATGCTTTCTACAAACTTAATACAGAGTAATTATGGTGATTTAAATATTAAAAGCCTGGCTTTCGACTCTTTTAAAGAAAGGCTGCAGTCTACTATGACAGCACTCACTTTCTTTATATCAACGGGTCAATGTGACTGCGATGAAATAGCAGAATCAAACTTTAATTATATGATTGCCTATATGTCTAACATTAACTATGATGCCTCAAAGCCAGGAGCGCCAGCACTTAGTTTTGATACATATCTGCAGGACAATGTTAAATATAGAGTAATAATTAATAATCTTTATGGTAGTGAAATTCGGATAAGAGGTATAAATAAAGATTTTATTGGAATGGATGTCACTTCTGTATTTCGCCCAGAAAAAATGACCAATTTGATCAATATAAAAAACAGGTTGGTTATTCACTATTTAAGGACTATATACTATGAACAAAATTATATACATCCTGTCGGGAGCATTTTTGCTGCGATTCAAAAAAATGAGAGTCTCCTAAAGTTTCCTTCGATAATATCAATGCTTAATATCAGTCTTCTTTTTAATCCACTAAATCTTCCGGGAATGGGAAATGGTGTGCTTGAAGATATTATGAGTATTTCAGATAGTTCACTTAGAAAACGTCTCGGGTATGAGGTTTTAAGCTTCTCGCTACAGGCACATTCATTGAGCCAGGAATGTATTGATAAGTTGGCCATTTTTTTCGCTGACGATCTGTTTCAATATGAGTCAGTATGCATCGCCGCGATGGAACATTTAAAAAGTAAGGCAACGGTCCCTATACAAAACGGACCGTTGCCAGCATAAGAATTAACGGTGTGCCAGTTCGGCGTCGTCTTCGCTATCCAGAATGGCTTTATCGGTTTGCTTCAGCCACTGGCTGGTCAGCGTGCCAGCTGTCATCGAGCCACTAACGTTTAGCGCCGTACGGCCCATGTCGATAAGCGGTTCAACGGAGATTAACAGCGCCACCAGGGTTACTGGCAGGCCCATCGCAGGCAGCACAATCAGTGCGGCGAAAGTTGCACCACCACCGACACCGGCAACGCCTGCGGAACTAACGGTAACAATACCGACCAGCGTCGCAATCCACATCGGGTCCATCGGGTTAATGCCAACCGTAGGCGCAACCATCACCGCCAGCATCGCCGGATACAAACCGGCACAGCCGTTCTGACCAATGGTTGCACCGAAAGAGGCGGCGAAACTGGCGATGGATTCAGGAACACCGAGTCGACGCGTTTGTGCTTCCACATTCAGTGGGATAGACGCAGCACTGGAACGGCTGGTAAAGGCAAACGTCAGAACTGGCCATACCTTACGGAAGTATTTCAGCGGGCTCACGCCATTAATGCCCAGCAGAAGGCCATGCACTGCAAACATAATCAGCAGACCGAGGTAGGACGCGACAACGAAACTTCCCAGTTTGATGATGTCTTGCAGGTTAGAACCTGCAACCACTTTGGTCATCAGCGCCAGAACGCCGTAAGGGGTCAGCTGCATGACCAGGCGAACCAGTTTCATCACCCAGCTTTGCAGGGTATCGATAGCGGTTAAGACGCGTTCACCTTTCGGCGCATCATCCTTCAGCAGCTTGAGCGCAGCTACGCCGAGGAATGCGGCAAAAATTACCACGCTGATAATTGACGTCGGATTGGCTCCGGTCAAATCGGCAAACGGGTTTTTCGGGATAAAGGACAAGACCAGCTGCGGAACGCTCAGGTCAGAGACTTTACCAACATAGTTACTTTCGATGGCGTTCAAACGTGCAGTTTCTGCACCACCCTGAACCAGACCTTCAGCCGTCAAACCAAACAGGTTGGTGACCAGCACACCGACCAGCGCCGCAATCAGCGTGGTAAACAAAAGCGTTCCGATGGTCAGAAAACTGATTTTGCCTAACTGAGATGCGTTATGCAGACGGGCAACCGCGCTCAGAATAGAGGCAAAGACTAACGGCATAACGATCATTTGCAGCAGTTGAACATAGCCGTTACCAACGATGTTAAACCACTGTACAGAATCTTTAAGTACCTGGCTGTCAGAACCATAAATGGTATGCAGGGCGAGGCCAAAAACCACACCCATCACCAGACCCACCAGCACTTTTTTCGCCAGACTCCACTGTTTATGGCGGGTCTGAGCCAGCGCAAACAGCAGTACAACGAACACCACGATGTTCGCAATTAATGGAAAGTTCATCCCCGTTCTCCTGATCTTATTATTTCTATCACTGCGTAGCAGTCATAGTGTTGGCGCAAGATTAACAGAACTGTGAGCTGGCTCTTATATTCAAATGGAATTGCTTATTCCAGAAAGGTGATTTTTGCCTTTTTAGTATTCAACCTGATGCTTAATAAGCCGATGAAACTGGATCTGCAAGGTATTGATCATTTGCGATGACCAACGGACAGCGCTGTTTTCGGGTAATGAATGAGGCATCCATACCGACCAGACAAATAATGCCATGCAGATAAAACGTTCCAGTTGGTTGCCCTTTTGGGGAACCAGGATAGGCAAGCGGAAACGCCAGCGGCATGGCCAGAGCAGGGGAACACCGGCGGGTGTCAGCATATCGGCAAGTATGTGGCTCAAATAACCCAGCACCATGCCCTGCAATGCATCAGCCGGAATGAACCAGCTTTCAGGAACCTTAAGGTAAAAGGTTGCCAGCAGCGCAAATACCGCCAGCAGACTGTGGGTAAAACCACGATGCCCAAAAGCGCGGGCGATCGGTTTTGATATCCACTTTAATCGCTGCCCAAGAAACGACTTTGGGTGATCGATGTCCGGTAACAAACACGTCAGGATTGCGGAAGGGACAATATGCCACCAGTCACCCTGTGCCAGCACGGGCGTCAGCTCGGCATTTTTGGCAAATACCGCACAAGCAATAGAAAAGAGAAGGTGACCTTCCGCCGTCATGATAAAACTCACTAAACTGTCGATACGTACAGTATAGGATTTTTATACAGTGCGCGGAAGTGGTGACGGTGTAACTCTTTCTCTTAAATTGACGATTAATCCGTCAGTTGAATGCAAATTCAGATAAAGAACCAGGAGCAGTGTGATCACTGCCCCTGGTCATTAACCGAGAAGGTCTTTTGCGGTGAGTTCTGTCAGCGATGAGAGTTTGACGTTTGCTAATACAAAACGTGGATCATTTTGCGCTTCTGGCGCAGGAACGACGATGGAACGCATGCGGGCTGCTTTAGAAGCGATCATGCCATTTACCGAGTCTTCCAGCGCCACGCAGGTCAGTGGGTCAACGCCCAGTTTTGCTGCGCAGTCGAGATATACTTGCGGATGCGGCTTGCTGTAAGGCAATTTTTCAGCCGAGGCGAGGGCATCGAAACTGTCGCGTAAGTCAAACATGGTCAACACTTTTTCCAGCATATGTAGTGGTGACGCGGAGGCCAGTCCCACCAATAAACCTTGTTCTTTGCATAACGCAACGGCTTCACGCACGCCTGGCAATAATGGGCGTGTCTCTTCAACCAGTGAAATGGCACGGGCAATAACCCGTTCTACTACTTCCTGACGGCTTGGCCCATTCCAGGGTTGCCGGGCGTACCAAAGATCGACCACCATATCGATGCGTAAACCTAAAGTGTCCGGCAGCTCGTTACGACGGGAGATATCCACCCCCAGGCTTGCCATCACATCCAGTTCAGCTCGATCCCATAAAGGTTCTGAGTCGATAAGTAATCCATCCATATCAAAAATTGCAGCAAGAATCTGACGCGGGGTTGACATTACAACCTCTCCTTTAGAGCATTATGTGTAAGGTATTAAGCCGTGCTTATGATTAAGCGCCTATCATATCGCCTTTAAAGAATGGGCGAAAACAGATATCTACAGGTAAACTAAGTGAAACGACGCGTCTTAATCAAGGAGAACTCATGACGTATCAACAAGCTGGACGCATTGCTGTTTTGAAAAGGATTTTGGGTTGGGTGATTTTTATACCTGCATTGATCTCTACATTGATTTCTTTGCTTAAATTTATGAATACCCGGCAGGAAAACCAGGAAGGCATTAATGCGGTCATGCTCGATTTTACTCATGTCATGATCGATATGATGCAGGCGAATACGCCTTTTTTGAATCTGTTCTGGTATAACTCCCCGACGCCCAATTTTAATGGTGGCGTGAACGTTATGTTCTGGATGATTTTCATCCTGATTTTTGTCGGACTGGCGTTGCAGGATTCCGGTGCCCGGATGAGTCGCCAGGCGCGCTTCTTGCGGGAAGGTGTTGAAGATCAACTCATTCTGGAAAAAGCCAAAGGGGAAGAGGGGCTAACGCGTGAACAAATTGAGTCACGTATTGTTGTGCCGCACCATACTATTTTCCTGCAGTTTTTCTCGCTGTATATCCTGCCGGTTATTTGTATTGCTGCAGGTTATGTGTTCTTTTCTCTGCTGGGGTTTATTTAATCAAAAGGCCGCACGGAGCGGCCATTATCCTCACCCCATATTATGCTGCTAATAATCTATCCAGTGACTGCTGAGCAATAACCAAATGCTGACCGCCAAATAACCTTGCACGATTTAACAGCGTGTAGAGTTGGTAAACCGGTTGACGTTCAAGGAAATCGGCAGGTAGCGGGGATACTGACTGATAGCCGTCATAGATTTGTGGCGGCTGTTCAGTATGCAGCGGTAACATCGCCAGGTCGCACTCTCGGTCACCCCAGTAGCAGGCCGGGTCGAAAATGTACGGGCCATCCGGACCCAGCGCACAGTTGCCGGACCATAAATCGCCGTGCAACAGAGAAGGCTGCGGTTGATGCGAGGCCAGACGCTGCTGAATATGCTCGACGATGGCATCGATATTGCCGAAAGCGATCCCTTTTTCTGCCGCCAGTTCCAGCTGCCAGCCAATCCGTTGTTCAGCAAAAAACGTTGACCAGCGACGTTGCCAGGTATTGGGCTGGGGAGTTGTGGAGAGCGCGTTATCGAAATCGAGGCCAAATTGAGGTTGGTCGCTCCATTGATGTAAACGCGCAATTTGCTGACCAAGAATAAATGCGCTATGCGCATCCAGCGGGCGAGGAGGGAGATAGTCCATCACCAGAAAACTGTAGTCACGGTCAGCGCCAACTGCCCAAACCTTAGGCACAGTGACGGTTTTACTACGCGACAGTAACTCCAGTTGGTCGGCTTCGGCGGTAAAACCGGGAAGCAGTTCCCTTTCATCACATTTGACGAAAAAGTCACGTCCTGCATAGCGCAAATGCCATGCGGCATGGACTTCTCCGCCAGGCAGTTCATTACGCAGTTCGATTTCGCCTTCACCTAACTGCTCGCTCAAAAGACGACTGATTGCCTGCCACATGATGTCTCTCCCATGTTGTCTGCCAGATCATAAGGTTAGCGCAAGAATGCGGTGTAAAAACACGAGCTAACGCACACCACAGACTGATTATTGCCCAAAAACCATTTATTTTCTGTTGCTATTCCATTCCTCCCAGGTCGTGATGGTGATTTCAGGATCTTTGCCGGTTGCACTTTGGGTAAGCCCCGAAACCAGTTCTCTAATTTCTTCTTCACTTTGGGTACTGATAAGTCCAAAAGTGTTAGTCCCCAGCTCATGGATATTTCCATCATCATCCGTCATGGTGAGCAAAAAACCGTCGCGTGTCAGGTAATTATTCAACTCATTAATTTCAGTCAATGTATCCTCATGCAACATGACGGTTATGACATAACGGACAAGATCGCCACTGGCCATAGTTCACCCCTTTGTTATCACATGACTTTTGAGCATAGTCGGAGAAACGCGTTGCCGACAGGTTGGTGGTGATTCCCCCAATGCAGGGGGAATGTTTCAGTTAGCGGGAAAGGTAAGCGTAAATTTTTTGTGTATCGTCATGGGAGCACAGGCGTGTTCCCTGATTGAGTGTGGCTGCACTCCCCGCAGCTACGCCAAAACGGACCATCTCTTCAAGAGAGGCATTTTCTGCCAGTTTCAGTGTCATCGCGCCGACCATGCTGTCACAAGCGCCAACGGTGCTCTGGCTTTTCACCGGTGGTGGCACAACCTGAATGCAGTTTTCACTATCAACGCCCAACGCCCCTTGTGGACCCAGGGAAACGACAACTCGTTTGGCCTTGCCGCTATTAACAATTTCCTGCGCGGCTTTGCGGACATCGTCTGGCTGGGTGAGTTCGCGATTCACCAGCGCACTGAGTTCTTTTTGGTTAGGCTTAACCAACTCGATGTTACCAATCGCCAGTGCTGCACTTAACGCTTCGCCAGAACTGTCGACGATACAGCGGATCCCTTGGTTTTGCGCAGCGGAAATCAGTTGGGTTAATTTTTCCAGCTTCACACCTGGCGGCAGGCTTCCGCTTATGACCAGGATAGCACCGGATTCAATTTCCAGAACTTGCTCTTCAAGCTGGCGAAACTCATCTTCATTTAATGCCGCGCCTGGCATAACAAAACGATACTGCTCACCGCTTGCTTCCACATGTACGTGTAAATTCTGCCGGGTCCAGTCTTTGGCGTCTACAGTAGCGACGGGGACATTTTCATCCGCCAACAGTGAAACCAGGTGTTCGCCGGTCGCACCACCCGCCGGGAAGATCGCTGTGGCACTGCCTCCAAGATGGGCAATGGCGCGGGCGACGTTGATGCCGCCGCCCCCGGGTTCGAACACCGGTGCGGTACAGCGCAGTTTTCCTTCGGGATAAATTTGCGGGGTAATTGTTGCGCTATCGAGAGAGGGCGCAAGTGTCAACGTATAGATACGTACCATCATTTCCTCCTATAGGCTGATTTCAGTCTGGCACCGAATCAGCGGAAAGTGAAGAAATTAACAATATGATTTATTAGAGCTTTATTTAAAATTTTGCAGATAAATATATATAAATAAAAATCTGTTTTCGCCATATGCTTATTCAAAAAATGAAATAAGAATACATTGCTAAGTTATTCGCGCCTTTTTATAATTCGTTACCTTTCCAGGGACGCTAATCTTTGATCCTTAAGAAAGTTTCCGGGACCGCGAAGGTCTCTTTTTTTGTTGTACGGACTCTTGATAAATGAAGCTTTTGAAGACAGTTCCTGCCATCGTTATGTTGGCGGGGGGCATGTTTGCGTCACTGAATGCAGCTGCCGATGATTCCGTTTTTACTGTCATGGACGATCCTGCCAGCGCTAAAAAACCTTTCGAAGGCAATCTGAACGCAGGATATCTTGCACAATCAGGCAATACGAAAAGCTCCTCACTTACGGCTGACACCACCATGACCTGGTATGGACAAACCACTGCCTGGTCGCTGTGGGGGAACGCCAGTAATACTTCTTCTAATGATGAGCGTTCTTCAGAAAAATATGCGGCGGGCGGGCGTAGCCGTTTTAATTTAACTGATTATGACTATTTATTTGGGCAGGCAAGCTGGCTGACAGACCGTTATAACGGCTATCGAGAGCGCGATGTGTTGACCGCGGGTTATGGTCGCCAGTTTTTGAATGGCCCGGTACACAGTTTCCGCTTTGAATTCGGTCCAGGTGTGCGTTACGACAAATATACCGACAATGCCAGTGAAACCCAGCCGCTGGGTTATGCCTCCGGGGCTTATGCATGGCAGTTGACTGACAACGCTAAATTTACGCAGGGTGTTTCCGTCTTTGGCGCGGAAGACACAACGCTGAACTCTGAAAGCGCATTAAATGTTGCTATTAATGAACATTTTGGACTGAAGGTGGCTTACAACGTCACATGGAACTCTGAACCTCCAGAGTCTGCACCGGAACATACCGATCGTCGGACAACCTTATCGCTGGGCTACAGCATGTAACATTATCTGCCGGACCGTAGTATGCGGTCTGGCTGTTTTCGTTTGTCACTGCTCAGCCCCAAATCATTGCTGCCCAACGTAGCAACAACATAGCGCCACAGATTGCCAGTAGCACCACCACCATCTTCCAGTGTTTTTTATCAAAGCGTTTAGTCGGCATACCAGTGTCCTGCATATCTCTTGTGCGTGATAACGGAGTGTAACAAAAGGGACAGGCATCAAGGGATTTTTTGTTATTACAGCCGTCGGGTGGCGTTGTACACCTGATCACTGTTTCTGAGTTTTATGAATAAAATAAAGTATATGTATCAACATATACATCGTAAATATTTAGTTATAAATACGCCTGTAGTTCATCTGGACTAAAGCTCAGGCTTTGGCTGATTACATTTATAGCTGCATAATATGTTTCTACAGTTTTATAATGATTATGATGAATGGCTATATGAACAGCTGACATGTTGTCATGATTTTTAGCGGCCAACAATGTGAATAACTGACATTGACTAAAAGAATATTTTTTTGCAAAAGTACCCAGCGTTGATATATAAGATAACACGACGTCTTTATTACCCTTGCTCATGGCGATGTATAAAGCAGGGGTTCCATGTGCTGTTGCGCCTTTTAATAAATCCATGATGTTAATTTTGCTGAGGTTATATTTAACAGCGATTCCATAAACTTTAGAGAGGAACCGTGTGACACACAAAGGGTGATTATTTTCCATTGCGGCATATAATCCTGGCTCACCATCACGTGTTTTCATTGCTAAAATATTCATTACCATTTTTTTGTTTAAAAGATCTTGTGCTATTGGAGTGGTTAATGCATTCAGAAAGATATCGATTATTTCATCGAATCCATACAACATGGAGATATAGAGTCCAGGTGTTTCGTTAGCACTTTTAGTTTGCAGTAATTTAACCAGATTATCTTCATGAATGATATGATTATCTACCAGTGACTGAATTTCTTGCATAAATATTTTTACGTTGTCAGTATGTCCGTTCATCATAGCCAGAAATAAAGCAGGTGTACCAACGCTATTCTGCGCAGTTATTATTTCATTGATTTCTTTTTCAGGGAGTATGGGTAACTGTTTGAATAATGTAATAAGCTGTTGAGTCTGGCCTGTGGCCATTATTAACAACATTGCCGATGGATGTATAGGGGCAAATGGCATTCGTGATGCAATACCCGCGAAAATAGCCCCTGGAACTCCCTCAGGTAATAGGGGCAGAAAAGCAATTGCACAGTTGCGAACATACATATCAGCCCAGGTCTGAGCATCGGGACCTGAACTGATGAATTTATCGAGCGAGAGAAAGCCCCGTGCTGTCCTGTGGGTGCCTCTGACGGCAACGTTGGTATCGTTCGGGTCGTAAACGGACACAACATAATTTAATTGCCCATACGCTGACTGCTTTATTCGTAGCCTTACTGACAAAGTATGATTGTCTATATATAAAATCGCGGACATATGACTGACATTGTTTGCCATCATTCGACAGAAGAAAATATCTAAAGCGAAGCCAAAATCCTTACTCGCGATAACGCGACTCCCTGCAGGAGGATGGCGAAGTAATGATCTGAACTCCGCGTCCCGGACTAAGGGAACATGCTGCTGTATGGATTCAACGGAGGAGTAATGTTTAATCAGATTGACTTTGCCTTTTCCATTTCTCAGTGAATCAAGGGCGTATTGCAATGACAGATGGCGACAAAAAATAGCGTCAGAAGGAGATTGCAAAAAAAATGCACTACCATTGAGATTTACTGTTGGTTGTATAGTTTTTTCTCTATGGATTTTTTTAGACAGTTTCATACAATGGTTACGATTTTCGGCAGTTAACTGTTCCTGTTCAATATAATCCAGTATGCTTCGCAAATGGTTAGCTTTAATAGGCGTGGTTTCCAGTAATAAGGAAATGATTTCTTTTTTATAGTGTAATGTAATGAGTATATTTTCTGCATGGATGGGTGAAGTGGCAAAGTTAATGGTAAAAAGGGCAGTGGAATAACAATTTTGTGATATTTTTCGACAGTTTGCGGTAAATTCCTGAGTAACACAGTATGTCAGCATCGAACTTAAGTCAGAGGTATCAAGTAGGGTGATGAGTTGGCGCGCAAATTGATTAATAGGCTCTGATGAAGGCGTTGGTATGTCGCTATCGATGTGCATTCTATGAGGAGACTTATAATGAGTTCTGATAATAATGTCGTTTTGACTCATAATCTATTCGCCTTATATATGTCTGGAGGTTTTGAGGATGATGATTAATTATTATCGCCAGAACGAAATGTGCACGAAAAATTGCTATAAGAATTGTGTCACTTTTATCATTGTGATATGACCACTTCGTCATTAATCTTATGATCGTTTAAATAGTACCGCCAAATCACGCAACGAACTTTGCTGGATTCAGTTTATGCTGCTGCAAATCCGCTCGCAGTAAACCTTTCAGACGCTCCGTGATGTTATCAGTGGTTCTTTAAGCGTTTTGCTGGTGTACTCACTACAAACGAATTGCGAATCGAATCAATGTGAAACGGAAAGGTACAATCTCCCTTTTTTTAGTGTTAACATCGTTCAACCGGGTGGAAGGTGAGAGGTTAATGTCTTTCATTTGTGTACCTGATTGCGAACCAATTTAGCATTTGTTGGCTAGATGGTTTCGCAATGAACTGTTAATAAACAAATTTTTCTTTGTATGTGATCTTTCGTGTGGGTCACCACTGCAAATAAGGATATAAAATGCCTGTTATAACTCTTCCTGATGGCAGCCAACGCCATTACGACCACGCTGTAAGCCCCATGGATGTTGCGCTGGACATTGGTCCAGGTCTGGCGAAAGCCTGTATCGCAGGGCGCGTTAATGGCGAACTGGTTGATGCTTGCGATCTGATTGAAAACGACGCACAACTGTCGATCATTACCGCCAAAGACGAAGAAGGTCTGGAGATCATTCGTCACTCCTGTGCGCACCTGTTAGGGCACGCGATTAAACAACTTTGGCCGCATACCAAAATGGCAATCGGCCCGGTTATTGACAACGGTTTTTATTACGACGTTGATCTTGACCGCACGTTAACCCAGGAAGATGTCGAAGCACTCGAGAAGCGGATGCATGAGCTTGCTGAGAAAAACTACGACGTCATTAAGAAGAAAGTCAGCTGGCACGAAGCGCGTGAAACTTTCGCCAACCGTGGGGAGAGCTACAAAGTCTCCATTCTTGACGAAAACATCGCCCATGATGACAAGCCAGGTCTGTACTTCCATGAAGAATATGTCGATATGTGCCGCGGTCCGCACGTACCGAACATGCGTTTCTGCCATCATTTCAAACTAATGAAAACGGCAGGGGCTTACTGGCGTGGCGACAGCAACAACAAAATGTTGCAACGTATTTACGGTACGGCGTGGGCAGACAAAAAAGCGCTTAACGCTTACCTGCAGCGCCTGGAAGAAGCCGCGAAACGCGACCACCGTAAAATCGGTAAACAGCTCGACCTGTACCATATGCAGGAAGAAGCACCGGGTATGGTATTCTGGCACAACGATGGCTGGACCATCTTCCGTGAACTGGAAGTGTTTGTTCGTTCTAAACTGAAAGAGTACCAGTATCAGGAAGTTAAAGGTCCGTTCATGATGGACCGTGTCCTGTGGGAAAAAACCGGTCACTGGGACAACTACAAAGATGCAATGTTCACCACGTCTTCTGAGAACCGTGAATACTGCATTAAGCCGATGAACTGCCCGGGTCACGTACAAATTTTCAACCAGGGGCTGAAGTCGTATCGCGATCTGCCGCTGCGTATGGCCGAGTTTGGTAGCTGCCACCGTAATGAGCCGTCAGGTTCGCTGCATGGCCTGATGCGCGTGCGTGGATTTACCCAGGATGACGCGCATATCTTCTGTACTGAAGAACAAATTCGCGATGAAGTTAACGGATGTATCCGTTTAGTCTATGATATGTACAGCACTTTTGGCTTCGAGAAGATCGTCGTCAAACTCTCCACTCGTCCTGAAAAACGTATTGGCAGCGACGAAATGTGGGATCGTGCTGAGGCGGACCTGGCGGTTGCGCTGGAAGAAAACAACATCCCGTTTGAATATCAACTGGGTGAAGGCGCTTTCTACGGTCCGAAAATTGAATTTACCCTGTATGACTGCCTCGATCGTGCATGGCAGTGCGGTACAGTACAGCTGGACTTCTCCTTGCCGTCTCGTCTGAGCGCCTCCTATGTGGGCGAAGACAACGAGCGTAAGGTACCGGTAATGATTCACCGCGCAATTCTGGGGTCGATGGAACGTTTCATCGGTATCCTGACCGAAGAATTCGCTGGTTTCTTCCCGACCTGGCTTGCGCCGGTTCAGGTTGTTATCATGAATATTACCGATTCACAGTCTGAATACGTTAACGAATTGACGCAAAAACTATCAAATGCGGGCATTCGTGTTAAAGCAGACTTGAGAAATGAGAAGATTGGCTTTAAAATCCGCGAGCACACTTTGCGTCGCGTCCCGTATATGCTGGTCTGTGGTGATAAAGAGGTGGAATCAGGCAAAGTTGCCGTTCGCACCCGCCGTGGTAAAGACCTGGGAAGCATGGACGTAAATGAAGTGATCGAGAAGCTGCAACAAGAGATTCGCAGCCGCAGTCTTAAACAATTGGAGGAATAAGGTATTAAAGGCGGAAAACGAGTTCAAACGGCGCGCCCTAACCGTATCAATGGCGAAATTCGCGCCCAGGAAGTTCGCTTAACAGGTCTGGAAGGCGAGCAGCTTGGTATTGTGAGTCTGAGAGAAGCTCTGGAGAAAGCAGAAGAAGCCGGAGTAGACTTAGTCGAGATCAGCCCTAACGCCGAGCCGCCGGTTTGTCGTATAATGGATTACGGCAAATTCCTCTATGAAAAGAGCAAGTCTTCTAAGGAACAGAAGAAAAAGCAAAAAGTTATCCAGGTTAAGGAAATTAAATTCCGTCCTGGTACAGATGAAGGCGACTATCAGGTAAAACTCCGCAGCCTGATTCGCTTTCTCGAAGAGGGTGATAAAGCCAAAATCACGCTGCGTTTCCGCGGTCGTGAGATGGCGCACCAGCAAATCGGTATGGAAGTGCTTAATCGCGTGAAAGACGATTTGCAAGAACTGGCAGTGGTCGAATCCTTCCCAACGAAGATCGAAGGCCGCCAGATGATCATGGTGCTCGCTCCTAAGAAGAAACAGTAAGGCCTTCAAGTAGCAATGTCTGTGGAGCCTTCGGGCTTCACAGGCTTTGTTCGCCTTTGTTTCGTTTATTAACAATGCGAAGTGGAAGTTATTAAAATGCCAAAAATTAAGACCGTACGCGGTGCTGCTAAGCGCTTCAAAAAAACCGGTAAAGGTGGTTTTAAGCACAAGCACGCTAACCTGCGTCACATTCTGACCAAAAAAGCGACCAAACGTAAACGTCACCTGCGTCCGAAAGCCATGGTTTCCAAAGGCGATCTGGGCCTGGTAATCGCGTGCCTGCCGTACGCATAAGCCGTTAACGTTTTTTAACTTTTTAATTAGAATATAGATACAGGAGAGCACATATGGCTCGCGTAAAACGTGGTGTTATTGCACGCGCACGTCACAAGAAAATTTTGAAACAAGCTAAAGGCTACTACGGTGCGCGTTCTCGCGTATACCGCGTTGCCTTCCAGGCTGTTATCAAAGCTGGTCAGTATGCTTACCGTGACCGTCGTCAACGTAAGCGTCAGTTCCGTCAACTGTGGATTGCGCGTATCAACGCAGCAGCACGTCAGAACGGTATTTCTTACAGCAAATTCATCAATGGCCTGAAAAAAGCCTCTGTTGAAATCGACCGTAAGATCCTGGCTGATATCGCAGTATTCGACAAAGTAGCGTTCACCGCTCTGGTTGAAAAAGCGAAAGCAGCTCTGGCATAAGCCAGTTGAAAGAGGGAGCTAGTCTCCCTCTTTTCGTTTCAACGCCATCAAAACATTGACTTTTATCGCCGTAGCCTTTTCAATAAAGGTCTTTTGAAAAGTACCAAAAGGTAACGCAAGCAATGAATGCTGCTATTTTCCGCTTCTTTTTTTACTTTAGCACCTGACTCCAGGAGGCTAGCGCGTGAGAAGAGAAACGGAAAACAGCGCCTGAAAGCCTCCCAGTGGAGGCTTTTTTTGTATGCGCGTTTTGAAAAAATTAAGTCCAACGAACCAGTGTCACCACTGACACAATGAGGAAAACCATGTCACATCTCGCAGAACTGGTTGCCAGTGCAAAGGCGGCCATTAGCCAGGCGTCAGATGTTGCCGCGTTAGACAATGTGCGCGTCGAATATTTGGGTAAAAAAGGGCACTTAACCCTTCAGATGACGACCCTACGTGAGCTGCCGCCAGAAGAGCGTCCGGCAGCTGGTGCGGTTATCAATGAAGCGAAAGAGCAGGTTCAGCAGGCGCTGAATGCGCGTAAAGCGGAACTGGAAAGCGCTGCACTGAATGCGCGTCTGGCGGCGGAAACGATTGATGTCTCCCTGCCGGGTCGTCGCATTGAAAACGGCGGGCTGCATCCGGTGACCCGTACCATCGACCGTATCGAAAGTTTCTTCGGTGAGCTTGGCTTTACCGTGGCAACCGGGCCGGAAATCGAAGACGATTATCATAACTTCGATGCTCTGAACATTCCTGGTCACCACCCGGCGCGCGCTGACCACGACACTTTCTGGTTTGACGCTACCCGCCTGCTGCGTACCCAGACCTCTGGCGTACAGATCCGCACCATGAAAGCTCAGCAGCCACCGATTCGTATCATCGCGCCTGGCCGCGTTTATCGTAACGACTACGACCAGACTCACACGCCGATGTTCCATCAGATGGAAGGTCTGATTGTTGATACCAACATCAGCTTTACCAACCTGAAAGGCACGCTGCACGACTTCCTGCGTAACTTCTTTGAGGAAGATTTGCAGATCCGCTTCCGTCCTTCCTACTTCCCGTTTACCGAACCTTCTGCAGAAGTGGACGTCATGGGTAAAAACGGTAAATGGCTGGAAGTACTGGGCTGCGGGATGGTGCATCCGAACGTGCTGCGTAATGTTGGCATCGACCCGGAAGTTTACTCTGGTTTCGCCTTCGGAATGGGGATGGAGCGTCTGACCATGTTGCGTTACGGCGTCACCGACCTGCGTTCATTCTTCGAAAACGATCTGCGTTTCCTCAAACAGTTTAAATAAGGCAGGAATAGATTATGAAATTCAGTGAACTGTGGTTACGCGAATGGGTGAACCCGGCGATTGATAGCGATGCGCTGGCAAATCAAATCACTATGGCGGGCCTGGAAGTTGACGGTGTAGAACCGGTTGCCGGTAGCTTCCACGGCGTGGTTGTCGGTGAAGTGGTTGAATGTGCGCAGCATCCGAACGCTGACAAACTGCGTGTGACAAAAGTGAATGTCGGCGGCGATCGCCTGCTGGACATCGTCTGCGGTGCGCCAAACTGCCGTCAGGGCCTGCGTGTGGCGGTAGCGACCATTGGTGCTGTTCTGCCGGGCGATTTCAAAATTAAAGCGGCGAAACTGCGTGGCGAACCGTCTGAAGGGATGCTGTGCTCTTTCTCTGAGCTGGGAATTTCTGACGATCACAGCGGTATTATCGAACTGCCTGCGGATGCGCCAATTGGCACCGACATTCGTGAATACCTGAAACTCGATGACAACACCATCGAAATTAGCGTAACGCCAAACCGTGCCGACTGCTTAGGTATCATTGGTGTTGCGCGTGACGTTGCCGTGCTGAACCAGCTGCCGCTGGTTGAACCGGAAATCGTTCCGGTTGGTGCGACCATCGACGACACGCTGCCGATTGCAGTCGAAGCGCCTGAAGCTTGTCCGCGCTATCTTGGCCGTGTGGTAAAAGGCATTAACGTTAAAGCGCCAACTCCGTTGTGGATGAAAGAAAAACTGCGTCGTTGCGGGATCCGTTCTATCGATGCAGTTGTTGACGTCACCAACTATGTGCTGCTCGAACTGGGCCAGCCGATGCACGCTTTCGATAAAGATCGCATTGAAGGCGGCATTGTGGTGCGGATGGCGAAAGAGGGCGAAACGCTGGTACTGCTCGACGGTACCGAAGCGAAGCTGAACGCTGACACCCTGGTCATCGCCGACCACAACAAGGCGCTGGCGATGGGCGGCATCTTTGGTGGCGAACACTCTGGTGTGAATGACGAAACGCAAAACGTTCTGCTGGAATGTGCTTTCTTCAGCCCGCTATCAATCACCGGTCGTGCTCGTCGTCATGGCCTGCATACTGATGCGTCTCACCGTTATGAGCGTGGCGTTGATCCGGCACTGCAGCACAAAGCGATGGAACGTGCGACCCGTCTGCTGATCGACATCTGCGGTGGTGAGGCTGGTCCGGTAATTGATATCACCAACGAAGCAACGCTGCCGAAGCGTGCAACCATCACTTTGCGTCGCAGCAAACTGGATCGCCTGATTGGCCATCATATTGCCGATGAGCAGGTCACTGACATTCTGCGTCGTCTCGGCTGCGAAGTGACCGAAGGCAAAGACGAATGGCAGGCCGTTGCGCCGAGCTGGCGTTTCGACATGGAGATTGAAGAAGATCTGGTTGAAGAAGTGGCGCGTGTTTACGGCTACAACAACATCCCGGATGAGCCGGTACAGGCAAGCCTGATTATGGGTACTCACCGTGAAGCTGACCTGTCGCTCAAGCGCGTGAAAACGCTGCTCAACGACAAAGGCTATCAGGAAGTGATCACCTACAGCTTCGTTGATCCGAAAGTGCAGCAGATGATCCATCCAGGCGTTGAAGCCTTACTGCTGCCAAGCCCGATCTCTGTTGAAATGTCAGCAATGCGTCTTTCTCTGTGGACCGGCCTGCTGGCAACCGTGGTGTACAACCAGAACCGTCAGCAGAACCGTGTGCGCATTTTCGAAAGCGGTCTGCGTTTCGTACCAGATACTCAGGCACCGTTGGGCATTCGTCAGGATCTGATGTTAGCCGGTGTGATTTGCGGTAACCGTTACGAAGAGCACTGGAACCTGGCAAAAGAGACCGTTGATTTCTATGATTTGAAAGGCGATCTTGAATCCGTTCTCGACCTGACCGGTAAACTGAATGAGGTTGAGTTCCGTGCAGAAGCTAATCCGGCACTGCATCCGGGGCAATCCGCAGCGATTTATCTGAAAGGTGAACGTATTGGTTTTGTTGGGGTTGTTCATCCTGAACTGGAACGTAAACTGGATCTTAACGGTCGCACTCTGGTGTTCGAACTGGAGTGGAACAAGCTCGCAGACCGCGTGGTGCCTCAGGCGCGCGAGATTTCTCGCTTCCCGGCGAACCGTCGTGACATCTCGGTGGTGGTCGCAGAAAACGTTCCCGCAGCGGATATTTTATCCGAATGTAAGAAAGTTGGCGTAAATCAGGTAGTTGGCGTAAACTTATTTGACGTGTACCGCGGTAAGGGTGTTGCGGAGGGGTATAAGAGCCTCGCCATAAGCCTGATCCTGCAAGATACCAGCCGTACACTCGAAGAAGAGGAGATTGCCGCTACCGTCGCCAAATGTGTAGAGGCATTAAAAGAGCGATTCCAGGCATCATTGAGGGATTGAACCTATGGCGCTTACAAAAGCTGAAATGTCAGAATATCTGTTTGATAAGCTTGGGCTTAGCAAGCGGGATGCCAAAGAACTGGTTGAACTGTTTTTCGAAGAGATCCGTCGCGCTCTGGAAAACGGCGAACAGGTGAAACTCTCTGGTTTTGGTAACTTCGATCTGCGTGATAAGAATCAACGCCCGGGACGTAACCCGAAAACGGGCGAGGATATTCCCATTACAGCACGGCGCGTGGTGACCTTCAGACCCGGGCAGAAGTTAAAAAGCCGGGTCGAAAACGCTTCGCCCAAAGACGAGTAATCTGATCTAACTAAAAAGGCCGCTCTGCGGCCTTTTTTCTTTTCACTGTCGAAGAGTCACCGTAAAATCAACGCCATGACACTTCAGCAGAACGGATACCATGCTGACACTTGCCCGCCAACAACAGCGACAAAATATTCGCTGGTTATTATGCCTGTCAGTTTTGATGCTGCTGGCGCTTCTCTTAAGCCTTTGCGCCGGTGAACAATGGATCTCGCCAGGTGACTGGTTTACTCCTCGTGGCGAACTGTTCGTCTGGCAAATTCGCCTGCCACGTACGCTGGCTGTATTGCTGGTTGGTGCGGCGCTGGCTATATCCGGCGCTGTAATGCAGGCGTTGTTCGAAAATCCTCTGGCAGAACCTGGACTACTTGGCGTCTCTAACGGCGCAGGCGTGGGGCTTATCGCCGCGGTATTGCTTGGGCAAGGGCAACTCCCCAACTGGGCGCTAGGGCTGTGTGCGATTGCTGGCGCGCTTATCATCACTTTAATACTCTTACGTTTCGCCCGTCGTCATCTTTCGACCAGTCGGTTATTGCTGGCTGGCGTTGCATTAGGGATTATCTGTAGCGCACTAATGACGTGGGCTATCTACTTTTCCACCTCTGTTGATTTACGTCAGCTGATGTACTGGATGATGGGCGGTTTTGGCGGCGTAGACTGGCGGCAAAGCTGGCTGATGCTGGCATTGATCCCCGTGTTGTTGTGGATCTGTTGTCAGTCCAGGCCAATGAATATGTTAGCACTTGGCGAGATCTCGGCGCGGCAACTGGGTTTACCCCTGTGGTTCTGGCGCAATGTGTTGGTGGCAGCGACCGGCTGGATGGTTGGCGTCAGTGTGGCGCTGGCGGGTGCTATCGGCTTTATTGGTCTGGTGATCCCACATATTCTCCGGCTGTGTGGTTTAACCGATCATCGCGTATTACTTCCCGGCTGCGCGCTGGCAGGGGCGAGCGCATTGCTGCTGGCCGATATTGTAGCGCGCCTGGCATTAGCTGCCGCAGAGCTGCCTATTGGCGTGGTCACCGCAACGTTGGGTGCGCCGGTGTTTATCTGGTTATTGTTAAAAGCAGGACGTTAGCCGCAAAAAGACGGTCTATGATTAAAAGCTAAGATTTTTACTGACCACACCCAGGAGAAACGATGCAAGATTCCATTCTGACGACCGTAGTGAAAGATATCGACGGTGAAGTGACCACGCTGGAGAAGTACGCCGGTAATGTGCTGTTGATTGTCAATGTCGCCTCAAAGTGTGGCTTAACGCCGCAATATGAGCAGTTGGAGAATATTCAGAAAGCCTGGGCTGATCGTGGTTTTGTGGTGCTGGGATTCCCGTGCAACCAGTTTCTGGAACAAGAACCGGGCAGCGATGAAGAGATTAAAACTTACTGTACCACCACATGGGGGGTGACGTTCCCGATGTTCAGTAAGATTGAAGTTAATGGCGAAGGACGCCATCCGCTGTATCAAAAATTGATTGCCGCAGCGCCGACCGCAGTCGCGCCGGAAGAGAGCGGATTCTATGCCCGTATGGTCAGCAAAGGTCGTGCACCGCTGTACCCTGATGATATTTTATGGAATTTTGAGAAATTTTTAGTTGGCAGGGACGGATTGGTCATCCAGCGTTTTTCCCCGGATATGACGCCGGAAGATCCCATTGTGATGGAAAGCATTAAACTGGCGTTGGCAAAATAATGTCTATTGTGATGCAGTTACAGGATGTTGCGGAATCTACCCGCCTGGGGCCGCTTTCTGGCGAGGTTCGGGCTGGGGAGATCCTGCACCTGGTGGGGCCGAACGGCGCGGGTAAGAGTACCTTGCTTGCACGAATGGCCGGAATGACCAGCGGTAAGGGAAGCATTCAGTTCGCGGGGCAACCACTGGAAGCATGGTCCGCAACAAAACTCGCGCTGCATCGCGCCTATCTTTCACAACAGCAGACGCCGCCGTTTGCAATGCCGGTCTGGCACTACCTGACACTGCATCAGCACGATAAAACGCGTACCGAACTACTGAATGATGTCGCAGGGGCGCTGGCTCTTGATGACAAACTCGGACGTAGCACCAATCAACTTTCCGGCGGCGAATGGCAACGCGTACGTCTTGCTGCGGTGGTGCTGCAAATCACACCACAAGCCAATCCCGCAGGCCAATTACTACTTCTTGATGAGCCTATGAACAGTCTTGATGTTGCGCAACAAAGTGCGTTAGACAAAATTCTGAGCGCGCTGTGTCAGCAAGGACTGGCGATTGTGATGAGCAGTCACGATCTCAACCATACATTGCGTCATGCGCATCGGGCGTGGTTGCTAAAAGGTGGAAAAATGCTGGCCAGTGGACGCAGGGAAGAGGTGCTCACGCCGCCAAATCTGGCGCAGGCCTATGGGATGAATTTTCGCCGTCTGGATATCGAAGGTCACAGAATGCTGATTTCGACCATCTGATTTCATTAGTATCTTGAAAATCGGGTAATTACGACGCTAAATTAATGCAAGAATAAAAAACAGAGGAACCGTACGGAATGCGTTTCTGCCTTATTTTGATCACAGCACTGTTTCTGGCCGGGTGTAGCCACCATAAAGCACCGCCGCCAAATGCCAGACTTTCTGATTCGATTACCGTTATTGCCGGTTTGAACGACCAGCTACAGAGCTGGCATGGCACGCCGTATCGTTATGGTGGCATGACGCGGCGCGGTGTGGACTGTTCGGGGTTTGTGGTTGTGACGATGCGCGATCGTTTCGATTTGCAGCTGCCCCGAGAAACCAAAGAACAAGCCTCTATCGGCACGCAAATTGATAAAGACGAGTTGCTGCCTGGTGACCTGGTCTTTTTCAAAACGGGCTCCGGACAAAATGGTTTGCATGTAGGTATTTACGATACCAACAACCAATTTATCCACGCCTCTACCAGCAAGGGAGTGATGCGTTCCTCACTCGATAATGTTTATTGGCAGAAAAATTTCTGGCAGGCGAGACGAATCTAGTATGTCGAAAAATGGACGGCGATGATACATCTCCGTCCATTTACTCCTGAATACAGTAGTATTTTACAGACAAAAATTCCGTAAATGGATTATTCGTTTATAATCAGGATAATCTAATAAAAGGACCCCTGAAAAAGTGGTTAACATGGAACAAATGAAAGTTACTCCTTCTGTAATTGTTATGTCTTATGGCCTCATCCCTTTTAGCCGGATACTGAAAAACATCCTTCGAGAGGGACGGTTACCATGAAGATTTTTTTGGAGAATCTTTATCATTCTGATTGCTATTTCCTGCCGATAAGAGATAACCAGCAAGACCTTGTCGGCGTTGAGTTAATTACCCATTTCTCCAGTGAAGATGGTACGGTTCGTATACCGACGAGTCGGGTTATAGCGCAACTTACCGAGGAGCAACATTGGCAATTATTTTCTGAGCAGTTGGAATTGCTAAAATCATGCCAACACTTTTTTATTCAACATAAACTCTTTGCCTGGCTTAATTTAACCCCACAAGTGGCTACTTTATTATTAGACAGGGATAATTACGCGGGCGAACTATTAAAATATCCGTTTATTGAACTGTTGATTAATGAGAATTACCCGCATCTCGATGAAGGAAAAGATAATCGCGATCTTTTTTCCTTATCGCAAATGTATCCCCTTGTGTTAGGTAATTTGGGCGCAGGCAATAGCACAATGAAAGCGGTTTTTGATGGTCTTTTCACCCGCGTCATGCTGGATAAAAGTTTTATTCAGCAACAAATCACGCATCGCTCCTTCGAACCGTTTATTCGTGCGATCCAGGCGCAAATTTCCCCATGTTGCAATTGCATCATCGCGGGGGGCATTGATACGCCAGAAATAATGGCACAGATTACCCCCTTTGATTTCCATGCTCTCCAGGGATGCCTGTGGCCTGCCGTTCCTGTAAATCAGATAACGACGTTGGTTCAGCGATAACCCTCCTGTTTGCTGGTGTTTAAGACGAGAGTAACCGTCTACACTATCAAACAGGAGGATCTATGACCCTGTCTTTTATTACCCGCTGGTGCGATGAATTGCCAGAAACCTATACAGCACTTTCCCCTACGCCTTTAAATAAGGCCCGGCTGATTTGGCATAATGCCGAACTGGCTAACACGCTGAGTATTCCATCGTCGCTGTTTAAAAATGGCGCAGGTGTCTGGGGCGGCGAAACCCTACTGCCTGGTATGTCACCACTGGCGCAGGTTTACAGTGGTCATCAGTTCGGCGTCTGGGCGGGCCAACTGGGTGATGGGCGCGGCATTTTACTCGGCGAACAACAGCTGGCCGATGGCACTACAATGGACTGGCATCTGAAAGGTGCTGGCCTGACGCCTTATTCGCGAATGGGTGATGGACGGGCAGTTTTACGTTCGACGATACGAGAAAGTCTCGCCAGTGAGGCGATGCATTATCTGGGCATTCCGACGACCCGCGCGTTAAGTATCGTCTCCAGCGATTCGCCAGTGTATCGGGAAACGGTGGAGCCAGGCGCGATGCTGATGCGTGTGGCACCAAGTCATCTGCGCTTTGGTCATTTCGAACATTTTTACTATCGCCGCGAGCCGGAAAAGGTTCGTCAGTTGGCTGACTTTGCCATTCGTCATTACTGGTCACATCTTGCAGATGATGAGGACAAATACCGTCTCTGGTTTAGCGATGTTGTCGCACGTACCGCATCGTTAATTGCCCAATGGCAGACGGTCGGCTTTGCTCATGGGGTGATGAATACCGACAACATGTCGCTGCTGGGGCTGACGCTTGATTACGGGCCGTTTGGTTTTCTTGATGATTACGAACCCGGTTTTATTTGTAATCACTCGGATCATCAAGGGCGTTATAGCTTTGATAATCAACCTGCTGTCGCGTTGTGGAATTTACAGCGTCTGGCGCAGACATTGTCACCATTTGTTGCCGTAGATGCCCTGAATGAGGCCCTGGACAGCTATCAGCAGGTTTTGTTGACGCATTATGGACAACGGATGCGGCAGAAGCTGGGCTTCATGACGGAGCAAAAAGAGGATAACGCGCTACTGAATGAATTATTCAGTCTGATGGCGCGAGAGCGCAGCGATTATACCCGCACATTCCGCATGCTGAGTCTGACCGAGCAGCACAGCGCGGCGTCACCGCTACGTGATGAGTTTATTGATCGTGCGGCATTTGATGACTGGTTTGCCCGTTATCGGAGGCGTTTGCAACAAGACGAGGTTAGCGATATTGAGCGTCAGCAACTGATGCAAAGCGTTAACCCAGCTCTGGTGTTGCGCAACTGGTTGGCGCAACGGGCGATTGAAGCGGCAGAAAAGGGTGATATGACGGAATTGCACCGCCTGCATGAGGCGTTGCGAAATCCTTTCAGCGACAGAGATGATGACTATGTCAGTCGTCCACCTGACTGGGGTAAACGGCTGGAAGTCAGCTGCTCGAGTTAAAGGCTACTTGGTCAACAGCAGCTTGCCAGCCTGAGTTTTACGGAGCAGATATTCTTGCCCGTCATGATCGATAATCAGTTTGCCATCCGGACCTAACAGTGTCTGGCTGGTAATTCGCCGAATGGGCTGCGGGGAAGCGGTCTTGAGATTGGCATCCGTTTCAGGCGTGAATTTTCTGCTATCCGTATAACGCATAAAAATTAATAATAATTGATATAACAATGATTCTTATTATCAATATTCTGGCGGGCCAGAGCAAGCAGTAATGTGTTGAGAAGACAACAAGTTGCGCAGAAATGCCCATTCCGTCAGGAATGGGCACGCATTCAGAAGCGGGTATCAACCGCAGAGGCGAGTTTTTCGACCAGGCGTTCGGTATCTTCCCAGCCCAGACACGGGTCGGTAATCGATTGACCGTAAGTGAGCGGCTGACCGCCGACGATTTTTTGCGTTCCTTCGCGCAGGAAACTTTCCGCCATAATTCCAGCAATCGCCGTAGAGCCATTGCGGATTTGCTGACAAATATCCTCACAAACTTCTAACTGGCGACGGTGCTGCTTCTGGCAGTTACCGTGGCTGAAATCCACCACCAGATGTTCAGGTAAATCAAACTCGTGCAGCGTATCGCAGGCTGCGGCGATATCATCGGCATGGTAATTCGGTTTTTTGCCGCCACGCATAATAATATGGCCATACGGGTTGCCACTGGTCTGATAGATGGTCATCTGACCGTTTTTGTCTGGTGAGAGGAACATATGGCTGGCGCGGGCTGCGCGGATAGCATCCACGGCAATCCGCGTGTTGCCATCGGTACCATTTTTAAAACCTACCGGACAGGAGAGTGCTGAAGCCATTTCGCGGTGGATCTGACTTTCGGTAGTACGAGCGCCAATCGCGCCCCAACTGATTAAATCAGCAATAAACTGACCGGTCACCATATCGAGGAACTCAGTCGCGGTAGGGACGCCCAGCTCATTTACCTGTAAAAGTAATTTGCGCGCCAGCTCCAGACCGTGATTTACCCGATAGCTACCGTTTAAATCTGGATCGGAGATGAGTCCTTTCCAGCCGACAACAGTTCGTGGTTTTTCAAAATAGGTGCGCATTACGATTTCCAGCCGTGACTGGTACTGGTTGCGCAGCGACTGCAGACGGGTGGCGTACTCCATTGCAGCGGTGAGATCGTGGATCGAGCAGGGGCCAATAATGACCAACAGTCGCTTATCTTCACCATTCAGTATTTTTTCAATTCTGCGGCGGGAGTCGGTGACATGGGTGGCGACGCCAGGCGTTACGGGATACCGTAGCGCGAGTTCGGCGGGCGTTACCAGGCTCTCAATACGCGCAGTACGGAGTTCGTCAGTTCTGTTCATTACAAGTCTCAGAAATTTGTTGCTTCTACGGCAGGACTACCGGGAAGTGATGCGCATCACGATAAACCAATCGCAGCTGATTTCAAGTGCGAGGTGTGTCACACCTCGCCGGGTGGTTAGCATGATAACAAAAAAATAAGTTAATGCACTAGTTCTCTAGTACATTCGACGGCTAAGGCCCATGATATCGAGGATCTTGGTGGCAATCTCTTCTACCGAATAATTGGTACTGTTAATCCACGGGATCTGATTTTTACGGTACAACGCTTCCACTTCCGCGACTTCCATCCTGCACTGACGAAGCGAGGCATAGCGACTGTTCTCCCGACGTTCCTCGCGAATCGCCGCCAGACGTTCCGGGTCGATAGTCAGGCCGAACAATTTGTGCTGAAGCGGTTTGAGCGACGCGGGTAGCACCAGATTATCCATATCGTCGGCAATAAAGGGGTAGTTTGCCGCGCGGATACCAAATTGCATTGCCAGATACAGACTGGTGGGGGTTTTACCACAGCGAGAAACACCGAGCAGGATCACCTGAGCCTGGTCCAGATTGCGCAACGAAATGCCGTCGTCATGGGCAAGGGTGTAATCAATCGCCGCAATACGCGCATCATATTTATTGAGGTTATTAGGGTTCAGGCCATGGGTACGATGAGCAATCGGCGTGGGATCCAGTTTCATCTCTTGTTGTAGCGGGGCAACCAGCGCCTGAACGATATCCTGGCAAAAGCCCTCACTTTGCAAGATGATGGCGCGAATCTCCGGCAACACGATGGAGTAGAAGACCAGCGGGCGCACGCCTGTCTGGTGATAAATTGCGTCAATCTGATCCTTCACTGCCCGTGCACGGCTCTCATTTTCGACAAACGGCAGCGTAATGCTGCTGATAGTGACGGGAAATTGTGACATTACTGCGTGTCCTAATACCTCCGCAGTTATTGCCGTACCATCAGAAATATAAAAAACGTGGCGATCAACAGCATTATCCATTTTGTTCTTCCCGTGATGCAGACATAATTCTATGAAAGCATAAATTAAAAACGCACAGAAGCGTAGAACGTTATGTCTGGTTTATAAATGAACCTTCAATTTTATTTTTTATGAAAACAGCATTTCATTTTTATGGTTTCGTTTATACCGATGGTTTATGTGGAAATTGTCGAAGAGAGCAGATTTGCGCAACGCTGGGATCAGTCTTAAAAAGTAAAAAAATATATTTGCTTGAACGATTCACCGTTTTTTTCATCCGGTTAAATATGCAAAGATAAATGCGCAGAAATGTGTTTCTCAAACCGTTCATTTATCACAAAAGGATTGTTCGATGTCCAACAATGGCTCGTCACCGCTGGTGCTTTGGTATAACCAACTCGGCATGAATGATGTAGACAGGGTTGGGGGCAAAAATGCCTCCCTGGGTGAAATGATTACTAACCTTTCCGGAATGGGTGTTTCCGTTCCGAATGGTTTCGCCACAACCGCCGACGCGTTTAACCAGTTTCTGGACCAAAGCGGCGTAAACCAGCGCATTTATGAACTGCTGGATAAAACGGATATTGACGATGTTACCCAGCTTGCGAAAGCGGGCGCGCAAATCCGCCAGTGGATTATCGACACTCCCTTCCAGCCTGAGCTGGAAAACGCCATCCGCGAAGCCTATGCACAGCTTTCCGCCGATGACGAAAACGCCTCGTTTGCGGTGCGTTCCTCCGCTACTGCAGAAGATATGCCGGACGCTTCTTTTGCCGGTCAGCAGGAAACCTTCCTCAACGTTCAGGGTTTTGACGCCGTTCTCGTGGCAGTGAAACATGTATTTGCTTCTCTGTTTAACGATCGCGCCATCTCTTATCGTGTGCACCAGGGTTACGATCACCGTGGCGTGGCGCTCTCCGCCGGTGTTCAGCGGATGGTGCGCTCCGACCTCGCATCTTCTGGCGTGATGTTCTCCATTGATACCGAATCCGGCTTTGACCAGGTGGTGTTTATCACTTCCGCATGGGGCCTTGGTGAAATGGTCGTGCAGGGTGCGGTTAACCCGGATGAGTTTTACGTGCACAAACCGACACTGGCGGCGAATCGCCCGGCTATCGTGCGCCGCACCATGGGGTCGAAAAAAATCCGCATGGTTTACGCGCCGACCCAGGAGCACGGCAAGCAGGTTAAAATCGAAGACGTACCGCAGGAACAGCGTGACATCTTCTCGCTGACCAACGAAGAAGTGCAGGAACTGGCAAAACAGGCCGTACAAATTGAGAAACACTACGGTCGCCCGATGGATATTGAGTGGGCGAAAGATGGCCACACCGGCAAACTGTTCATTGTGCAGGCGCGTCCGGAAACCGTGCGCTCACGCGGTCAGGTCATGGAGCGTTATACGCTGCATTCACAGGGTAAGATTATCGCCGAAGGCCGTGCTATCGGTCATCGCATCGGCGCGGGTCCGGTGAAAGTCATCCATGACATCAGCGAAATGAACCGCATCGAACCTGGTGACGTGCTGGTTACTGACATGACCGACCCGGACTGGGAACCGATCATGAAGAAAGCATCTGCCATCGTCACCAACCGTGGCGGTCGTACCTGTCACGCGGCGATCATCGCTCGTGAACTCGGCATTCCGGCGGTAGTGGGCTGTGGTGATGCAACAGAACGGATGAAAGACGGTGAGAACGTCACTGTTTCTTGTGCCGAAGGTGATACCGGTTATGTCTATGCGGAGTTGCTGGAATTTAGCGTGAAAAGCTCCAGCGTAGAAACGATGCCGGACCTGCCGTTGAAGGTGATGATGAACGTCGGTAACCCGGATCGTGCTTTCGACTTCGCCTGCCTGCCGAACGAAGGCGTGGGCCTTGCGCGTCTGGAATTTATCATCAACCGTATGATTGGCGTCCACCCACGCGCGCTGCTTGAGTTTGACGATCAAGAACCGCAGTTGCAAAACGAAATCCGCGAGATGATGAAAGGTTTTGATTCTCCGCGTGAATTTTACGTTGGTCGTCTGACTGAAGGGATCGCGACGCTGGGTGCCGCGTTTTATCCGAAGCGCGTCATTGTCCGTCTCTCTGATTTTAAATCGAACGAATATGCCAACCTGGTCGGTGGTGAGCGTTACGAGCCAGATGAAGAGAACCCGATGCTCGGCTTCCGTGGCGCGGGCCGCTATGTTTCCGACAGCTTCCGCGACTGCTTCGCGCTGGAGTGTGAAGCAGTGAAACGTGTGCGCAACGACATGGGGCTGACCAACGTTGAGATCATGATCCCGTTCGTGCGTACCGTAGATCAGGCGAAAGCGGTGGTTGAGGAACTGGCGCGTCAGGGGCTGAAACGTGGTGAGAACGGGCTGAAAATCATCATGATGTGTGAAATCCCGTCCAACGCCTTGCTGGCCGAGCAGTTCCTCGAATATTTCGACGGCTTCTCAATTGGCTCAAACGACATGACGCAGCTGGCGCTCGGTCTGGATCGTGACTCCGGCGTGGTATCTGAACTGTTCGATGAGCGCAACGATGCGGTGAAAGCACTGCTGTCGATGGCGATTCGTGCCGCGAAGAAACAGGGCAAATATGTCGGGATTTGCGGTCAGGGTCCATCCGACCACGAAGACTTTGCTGCATGGTTGATGGAAGAGGGGATCGATAGCCTGTCTCTTAACCCGGACACCGTGGTGCAAACCTGGTTAAGTCTGGCTGAACTTAACAAGTAAATAAAAACCCGGCGGCGTTCAGTCGCCGGGTCCATTTCTATATCCCCACCTTTTAACAACCTGCTTTGGGCAAACGCGCTCATGCAATATAAAAAGTTTCCGGACATCATCTGAATAATTGGCTGCTGTTCTTTCTGATTTTAATTTGTTTGCGATCCTCTCCACAGAATAATTCTCGATACCGTTTTTTCTCAAAGCCGAATGTGACCACACGTCAATTTCCTTAAGCATATGCGTAATTTTTTCGTCCAGAGTTCGTTGGATTGCACGAAGTCACTGATGAGTCCCGTTTTTATACTATCTTCAACCACAGCATAAAAAGGGATATGGCCATGAAAAATTACCGCACCGTTATTCAGACATAAGCGCAGATTATGTAATTCAGAGAATTTATTCGAACTAAAACCGATTTTCTGATTTGTCTGGCTGTACAGAAAACAGGATAAATTCCCTCCGCGAGCGGTGGGAAACAGCTACAGGGATTGCATATGAGTTGCTATTTGAAAGTCCTGATTTGTGCGATTGTCGCACTCGCTATATGGTTTTTCCCCGTCCCCGACGGATTAACACCCTTAACCTGGCACATTCTGGCCATATTTATCACCACTGTGGTGGCGTTTATTCTGCAACCGTTGCCGGTGGGCGCTATCGCGTTAATAGCCATCAGTTTTATTATGCTGACCGGTATGATGAAAACCAGCGAAGCCTTAAAAGGTTTCAGCAGCACGACGGTATGGCTTATTGTCGCCGCATTCCTGTACGCGAAAGGATTCATCAAAACGGGGTTGGGGCGGCGTATCGCCTATTTGCTGATTCGCGGATTTGGCGGCAGCTCGTTGCGTCTGGGTTATACATTGGCGCTAAGCGATATGATTATCGCGCCCGCAACGCCATCAAACACAGCGCGAGCAGGAGGGATTTTGTTCCCGATTGTTCGCAGTGTCTCTAACAGCTTTGGATCTGAACCGGATCAAGGGCCGCGTAAAATAGGCGCTTATCTGATGCAGACGGTGTTCCATTCCAACTGTCTCTCATCCTCGATGTTTATGACGGCCAGCGCGCCAAATGCACTCATTGTATCTCTGGCGGCCAGCACTTTATTTGTCGATATCTCATGGGGGATGTGGACGCTAAGCGCACTGGTGCCGGGCATTATCGCTTTTATCACTATGCCGTTGGTCATTTACAAACTCTACCCGCCAGAGATCAAAAAGACGCCAGAAGCCAAAGCGTTGGCACAGGAAGAACTTATCAAAATGGGGCCGGTAACCCGTGATGAGCGCGTGACAATTGGCATTTTCCTGCTTTCATTATTGGCCTGGAGTACATCGAAATGGACTGGCCTGGATGCGACGGCTGTCGCGCTTTCTGGCGTCTGTTTAATGTTGATGACCCGGATTATCACCTGGCAGGATGTGCAGTCAGAGAAGGGGGCCTGGGACATTCTGGTCTGGCTGGGAGTCATGATCTGTATGGCAGATAAGCTCAATCAGCTTGGCCTGTTCAAATGGTTTGCCGTCACAACCTCGGCGCTGTTCACCGGCATTCCGTGGGAGATAACGTTGACGGTGTTGCTGATAGTTTACTGCTATTCCCACTATTTCTTTGCCGGAAGTACGCCGCATGTAGTGGCGATGTATGCCGCTTTTGGCAGCGTCTCGGTTGCTGCTGGCGCACCGCCGATGATGGCGGCTCTGTCACTGGCGTTCGTCACTAACCTGATGAGCGGCATTTCGCATTATGGCAACGGACCCGCAGTGATCTATTACGGCGCTGGCTATGTCTCGCAACGAGAATGGTGGCGGCTGGGCTTTATCGTCATGTTGTTGAACATTGCCATCTGGTTCGGACTGGGGGCGGTGTGGTGGAAAATTCTTGGCCTGTGGTAAGTGGCCTGCGACAAACATCAATCAAGGAATAGTGTATGAACTTAAAAGATATTCAAGTGGCGATCGTCGGCAAATTAAGTGACCGCTTAATGGCTAAAGTTGAATCTACCTTCACCGCATATCGCCTGTGGGAACTGGCTGATGAAGGCGCTTTTTACACGCAAATCGCGCCGGATATTCAGGCGCTGGTGACCAGTGGTAATCCGGTAATGGGGGCTTCTCGGGCGCTAATAGAAAAATTTCCGAATCTGAAGATTATTGCCAGCAACGGTGTGGGTTATGACCCTATTGATATCGTGGCAGCCAGGGAGCATGGCGTTATCGTCACCAACACACCTGGCGTGCTTAATGACTGTGTCGCAGACATTGGTATAGCGTTGTTACTCAATGTTGCCCGACGTATTAACATTGCCGATTGTTATGTTCGTGACGGCCGTTGGCCAAACGAGGGGCGTTTCCCGATGGCGACGAAAGTGAGTGGCAAACGTTGCGGAATTGTCGGTCTGGGGAACATTGGTAACGCAGTAGCCCGCCGTGCAGCAGCATTTGAAATGGAAATTCACTATTTCGACCCAAAACCGCATAACAAACCTGATTGGACGGCGCATGATTCGTTGGTTTCTCTGGCGCAAGCGGTGGACTTCCTCGTTCTGACGCTGCCAGGCGGCGCGAGTACGCGCGGCGTTATTGACAAAACGGTGCTGCAGGCTCTGGGGAAAACCGGGCATTTGATCAGTATTTCCCGGGGATCAGTGGTGAACGAAACCGATCTGATTGATGCTCTGCAAAATAACATCATTGCTGGTGCGGCACTGGACGTTTATGCCAACGAACCACATGTGCCAGAACAATTAATGTCGCTGGATAACGTTGTCCTTACGCCACATATCGCCAGTGGTACGAGCGAAACGTTTAATGCGATGGCGGATTTGGTATTTGATAACTTACAGGCTTTCTTTAGCGGACGGCCAGTTATTACCCCTGTTACTCAATAAGGCGGAAAATATGATTTATGGTGATATCGCGTATCTTAGTGAACAACAAAAGCGGACATTTCATCCTGTCATCACTCGTGTCATTGAGTATCTTTCACAACATGATCTGAATAGTCTTCCTGTGGGAGAGAAGGTTTTTATTCAGGATGACTCAATATTTTATACCGTGGTTGAACCGATGACTAAACCACTACATGAATGTCGACCGGAAGTTCATCGTAAATATCTTGATGTCCATTTTTTAATTGCCGGAGAAGAGCGGATTTGTGTGGATTTTGATGATGGGGAAAACTCGGTTGTAGAAAGCCACCTGGGCGACCGTGATGTTATTTTTTATGCTGATGAACGTATTAATGATCGAATCATCACGCTGACACCAGGACAGTTTGTGGTGGTCTTTCCGGAAGAAGTGCATCGGGCATGCTATAAAATCGATAACGTGGAAAAAATCAAAAAAACAGTCGTGAAAATCGACATGAGTTTATTATAGGCGGAGCTGGCTATGACAAAAATTGCCCTGGTGACGGGGGGAAGTAAAGGCATCGGCTACGCAGCAGCAAAGGCACTCTATGACATTGGATATACAGTTATTGTTGCCGCGCGTAACGAAGAAACCTTACAGCAATGTGCACAAGGATTAGCCAAGGAACGCTTTATTCCTCTGGTTGCCGATGTCACGGATGAGTCCGCTGTCGTTGCGCTATTTGCCGAGATTAAGGCTCTTTTTGGTCGACTGGATCTCTTGTTCAATAATGCGGGCAATAATAGTCCGGCAAAAAGTATTGAAGAGGTTGAGTTTACTGAGTGGACGCGCGTGTTTAACGCCAATATTCATTCGACATTTTTGTGTTCGAAAGAGGCGATTAAAATCATGAAAGCGCAGCAGCCAATGGGAGGACGTATTATTAACAATGCGTCGATTTCTGCACTGACGCCGCGCCTCTATACTGCGCCATACACGGCGTCGAAACATGCTGTTACCGGGTTGACCAAGGCCATTTCCCTGGATTGTCGCAAATTTAATATCGCTTGCGGGCAAATTAATATCGGCAATGCGGAAACGACATTATCGAATCGGATGCGTAAGGGCGTTTATCAGGCAGATGGTGCTATTAAAGCGGAAGATATGATGAATGTTGCTGATGTTGCAGCGACCATTCAGATGATGGCTCAGTTGCCAGTAACCACGAATGTGCTGGAAATAACGATTATGGCAAATAATATGCCGTATGTCGGACGTGGTTAATCGAGATTGAATAAAGCACCTTGCGTGTAAGGTGCTTTATTATTTATGACTTATGCCTCAACGCATGTTTGTTCCAGCCGTTGAAGAATATCTTTACGTAACAAAAATTTTTGTATTTTACCGGAGGCAGTGCGCGGTAGTTTTTCGATTACCACGATATGTTCAGGATATTTATATTTCGCGACCCGTTTACGGCTAAAAAATGCCACTACATCTTCCAGCGATAATGAATGATGCGGTGCTTTCAGCACGACATAAGCGCATGAACGTTCACCTAAGCGTTCATCGGGCATCGCAACCACACAAGCATCGTGAATTTTAGGATGCTGTAATAAAATATCTTCCACTTCACGGCTGCTAATATTTTCGCCGCCGCGGACAATAATATCTTTCTTGCGCCCGGTTATTTTTATATAGCCAGCCTCATCCATGCGGCAGAGATCGCCGCTGTAATACCAGCCTTCTTCATCCAGGGCATGGGCGGTTAATTCAGGTTCATCAAAATACCCCATAAACACATTGGGGCCACGCGAGGCTTCTTCACCTTCGCAACCTGGCGGTAAGGTCTTGCGTGCGCCATCGACCACTTTAATCTCTACACCTGCGGCAGCGTAACCATCGGTGTGCATAAAGCGCGACAAAGGATCATCGAGATTCACCACCGCATGCGGCGAACTTTCTGTGGAACCATAAACACTTAATAATTTAATGCCGCGCTGCTGGCATTCACGCGCCACTTTTTTGGGGATTGTGGTACCGCCACAAAGAAAGAAACGCAGCGCTGAAAGGTCTGCGGGCTGTTTCTCTAGTAAATTCAAAAGATCATAGACAAACGGCGTTGCGCCGAGCATACAGGTGCAACGCTGCTGCTCAAGCAGCGCGAGACACGCAGCAGGAGTGAAAATATCTAACAACACGCTGCGAGCACCAATTAAAAATGGTGCTGTTACGCCATGCAGAAAGCCCGTTGCGTGACCAAGTGGCGCAGGCATCATAAAGACATCCTGCCAGGTCAGATTCAGCCGCGCGCAATAAGCCCGCTCACTGGCGAGAATATTGTTATGCGTTAGCATCACGCCCTTTGGCAGACCCTCGGTTCCGGAGGTAAATAGCACAGCGGCTAATTCATCGCCGTGGGTCGTTATCGCCGTAGTCAGTGGGGTATTGTCGGCGAGAATCTGACTTAATGAGAGGGAAGAGGTGGCGGGAGCCAGTTTGTCCACGCCGACAATTTGTTGTAGTTGTGGAAGCTGATTTTGCAGCGGCAGGATTAAATCTACCGGACGCGTTTGTTTAAACAACGTCGGTGCAAAGAACATTTTTGCCTGACACTTATTGAGTACCCATACTAGTTCTGCTTCCCGCCAGGAAGGCAACAGCGGTACGGAAACCGCACCGATTTTCAGGCAGGCAAGATAGATAACGGTAAATTCACACCAGCCAGGCAGTTGAAATGCGATGCGATCGCCTGATTCAATACCCTTCGTCAACATCCAGTTTGCCAGACAGCTCGCGGCGTGATCGAGCGCGCTATAGGTGTATGATGCACCATGATTATCGACCACGGCAATTTTGTCTGGCATCGCACGAGCGGTCTGCTGCCAGTAATCGGCCAGCGAAGCATCGCCCCATAGCCCTTGCTGACGATACGCCGCACGACGTTGTTCGTTAAACGTTAATGTCACTTTCATTTTGGACTCTCGAAACAGAACATCAGGCCCGAGATGCGGGCCTGTGGGATGCATGATTAGCCGTAGCGAAAATCAATACCGAAGGTGCCTGCGGGATATTGCCACTGTTCGAGAATAGTGTTGCCGCACAGCACCCGACAGGTGCCGCACTCCAGACAACCGGCGGAATCGAAATGAATGTTTCCTGCGTCATCCTGCTTATAAAGTCCGGCAGGGCAAGCTTTCATTAATTTACGGAATTCATTGATATCGGGATTTGCCGCCAAAATGATATGCGGGTGTCCCTCATCAACATGGAATTTATTGACGCCTAATTTGATGTCGACGTTAACCGTAGCGTTCTGGCTCATAGCGCGGTTGCTCCCTTAATGCCATCTTTCAGCAAGTTGATCAGCCCAATTTTCTTCGCGTGTCCCATGATCATTTTGCGTACCGGCTGGTTTGGTTTGCCGTCAATGGTGAACATCTCGTTCATGATGTCGGCGACCATGCGCGGATACTGACTAAACAGGCGCGGATTTTCCATCAGCGCCGGGATCTTGCGAAAATGCTGCATATCACGCATGACGCAGCTTTGTTCCAGCTCACGTTTGTATTGCGCCAGACTGCTGGCGGAGAAATCCGCGCGTTCTTTGGCTGCAATCACTGTTGTGGCGGCAGCCTGAGCTGATGCAATGGCTAAATCCATGCCGCGAACTGTAAAACCCAAATTCAGGCAGAAGCCTGCGGCGTCACCAACGATCATCACGCCATCGTTAACCAGCTGCGGCACCATTGCCAGACCGCCCTCCGGCACCATATGCGCGGAATATTCAAGCAGTTTGCCGCCGCTAATCAGCGGGTGAATGGCGGGGTGTTGTTTAAAATCTTCCAGCATTTGCGGCACGCTTTTTTGCGCATGGGCGATATCACCCAATCCACAAACCAGCCCCAACGATATGGAATCCTTATTGGTATAGAGGAATCCGCCGCCCATCAGGCCGTCAGAAGGGGAACCGGCAAACAGCCAGGCGGCACCTTCCTCGCCCGTAATATTAAAGCGATCCTTGATCTGTTCTGGTGTGAGGCCAATAACCTCTTTAACACCAACAGCGTAATGATGCGGATCGGAAGCGGGAACCATTCCCAGCGAGCGGCCAAGCATCGAGTTAACGCCATCAGCCAGAATCACCACATTCGCTTCGAGAATATCATCCCCGGCCTGGACGCCAGTGACCTTATTTCCTTCACGAACCAGCGCATCGACACGAACGCCCGGGATAAACTGCGCGCCAGCCTGTTCGGCTTGTTCCATCAACCACGGGTCCAGACGATTACGCAATACGGTATAAGACGCGTGTTGCGGAACATCTGGTTGCTCGCGGTGAAAATCGAGGGTAACGGCACTCTCATCGGTTAAGAAGGAGATTTTCTCGCGTGTGACCTTGCGTTCTACCGGCGCTGATGCTGCAAAGCCTGGAATAATCGCTTCAAGTGTGTGGGCATAAAGACGCCCGCCGGTCATGTTTTTACATCCGGCACTGTCGCCGCGTTCTATCACCAGGACATCCAGCCCGGCTTGCGCCATGACCAGTGCGGCAACGCTACCGGCAACGCCCGCACCGACCACAATGGCATCAAATTTGTCATCCGACATGCGTTATGCTCCCTTCCCGCTGCGTTTACAGCGGGAGATGTGGTTGAAAGGGAATTAGCGACTCAACTGGCTAATCAGGGCAGGGACGACTTTGTAGATATCGCCCACCAGACCGTAGTCGGCATAGTTGAAGATTGGCGCATTTTTATCTTTATTGATGGCGACAATCACTTTTGCGCCGTTGCCGCCAACCATATGCTGGATCTGCCCGGAGATCCCCAGCGTCAGGTAGAGATCGGATTTCAGCAACACGCCGGAGACACCGATATAACGTTCACGCTCCATCCAGTTCTCGCCTTCGGCAATTGGACGTGAACAGCCGACTTCAGCATTCAGCACTGCCGCCAGTTCGTGGACCATTTTCAGGTCATCCTGCGCCGCCAGACCACGACCGACGCCAACCACACGTTTTGCTTTGCTCAGGTCCACGCTGCTTGCCGCTTTCGCACGGCGTTCGCGACAGAGAATTTCATGACGCGGGGCAACATAAGGTACCGTTTCTGTCGGGCACTGATGAGAGGTATCACGGGTGCACGGTTCCTGAACACCGGGTGCAAGGGTAATGATCGCCAGCGGGCTGTTGATCTTTTCCTGTGCGAACGCTAACCCGCCATACATCCGGTGTTCGGCGCAAATGTGACCATCGACAATATCCACCGCCGTGGCATCGTTCACCAGCGCCGCATTCAGTTGCACACTTAACCGTGCTGCCAGAGCTTTACCACGTTTCGTCGCGGCCAACAGCAACATAGCGGGGTGTTTATCTTTCAGCAGGGCAGCAATGCTTTCGGCGTAATTTTCAGTACGTTGCAGCGCGTCGTTTTGCTCAAGAACATAAATGCATTTTGGCCCATAAGGCATAACTGCCTGCGCCTGCTCGGTATTTTGTACAATGGCATACACCTGTTGGCCCCATTGCTGAGCGCCGCCAAACAGTTCAGCATAACGTTCAGGATTATCGCTAAAGACCCAGACGCTGTTTAATTGACTCATCGTTTCTTCTCCGTAGACTTCAGTTCAGGGCTTTCTTCAGATGTTCCGCCAGCTCGGCAATGGCCTCCGGCGAATCGTTATCGAGAATGATGTGCTTACGTTCTGTTTGCGGCGGTACGCGAATACCGGTCAGTTCAGCAAGTGGTGCGCTCTGGCTCCAGCCAATGTCACTTGCCTGCCACTGATTTACCGGTTTTTTACCCGCGCCGAGAATGGCTTTCATCGAAGGAATGCGTGGCATGTTAATATCGGAGGTGACGCAGAGCACGGCTGGAACAGAGAGCTCAATAACTTCAACATCATCTTCAAGCGTGCGTTCAATCACCAGTGTATTGCCCTGACGCTGAATAGCACTCACTGCATTAATCACCGGAAGTTGCAGAATTTCTCCGACCAGCAAGCCAACCTGCTGGGCATAAAGGTCGCCGGAACCTTCACCAAAGATCAGTAAATCGAAGCCGATCTTTTCAACTGCTGCCGCCAGCGCCTTTGCGGTATCGAGAGGCAGTGCATGTTCAAGTTGCGCATCCTGCACCAAATACAGGCTATGCGGCCCGCGGGATAGCACGTCTTTTCGCACTTTCGAGTTCTGCAACAATGAGCCGCCAATGGTCAGCGCGGCTATCTCATCGTCATCTGATGCAAGCTGGCTTGCAGCTTCAATGGCATTGAGATCGAACTGGCTGATTTTGGCGTCGGCATTGTCGAAATTCAGGGTATATTCTGGAGTGACAACAATGTCCTGTTCTTCAGGCACCAGCTTAAAGCAGGTTATTATTTTCATGATTTCTCCTGTGAGTCGCATACGGAACCATCTCCGATGGAAGGTAAATATGGCCTGAAAATAGTGTGCGATAGCGGTGCGGGGTTTTCGACGGAGCAAGCTGTTTTCCTTGCCAACAATCTTGCAAAAAAAATGCGATCGCTAAAACAAAAGTGCAATTTGCGGCAATATAGTTATTCCATGACCGTACAATCTTGCATTCAGTGTAAATAATCTTGTTTAGCTCTCGCTAAACGCGGTTGTATAACCGCAATACACGCCGTATTTTATCCGGCATATATTGTTTTTGCTTGCTCATGGAATAGGGAGGTTGTCATGTATCAACGCTGTTTTGATAATGCCAGTGAAACGCTGTTTGTCGCCGGTAAAACGCCACGGCTTTCACGTTTCGCATTTAGCGATGATCCAAAATGGGAGTCCGGACATCACGTTCATGACAATGAAACCGAGCTGATTTACGTCAAGAAAGGGGTAGCAAGGTTTACCATCGATTCTTCGTTATATGTCGCGCATGCCGATGACATTGTGGTGATAGAACGTGGCAGGCTGCATGCGGTGGCCTCTGACGTTAACGATCCGGCAACGACGTGTACCTGTGCGCTGTACGGCTTTCAGTTTCAGGGGGCTGAGGAAAATCAGCTACTGCAACCGCATTCTTGCCCGGTAATTGCCGCAGGGCAGGGAAAAGAAGTCATTAAAACCTTATTTAATGAGCTAAGTGTGATTTTGCCGCAAAGTAAAAATAGCCAAACATCTTCGTTATGGGACGCATTTGCCTATACGTTAGCAATTCTTTACTACGAAAACTTTAAAAATGCTTATCGTTCGGAGCAGGGATATATTAAAAAAGATGTTCTGATAAAAGATATTCTTTTCTATCTGAATAATAACTATCGCGAAAAAATCACTTTAGAGCAGTTATCGAAAAAATTTCGTGCCAGCGTCAGTTATATCTGCCATGAATTTACCAAAGAGTATCGTATTTCCCCTATTAACTATGTTATTCAACGGCGTATGACGGAAGCGAAATGGTCACTCACTAATACTGAATTATCACAGGCAGAGATTTCCTGGCGTGTGGGTTATGAAAATGTCGATCACTTTGCCAAACTGTTTTTGCGCCATGTCGGCTGTTCGCCCAGCGATTACCGCAGGCAATTTAAAAACTGTTTTGCGGAACAAGAAATCCTATCTGAATTTCCTCAACCAGTAAGTCTTGCCGGATAAATCTGGCGGCGCAGTTTGTTAAGAAGCTGCGCCGCCTGCAGATTATTTGTTCTGATAATCTTTCAGGATCTGCCGACCCGCTACGTAAATCATAATTTCGTCTGTACCGCCGCCGATACGTTCACAACGGACATCACGCCAGAAGCGGGACACGCGCGCCTCATCGGTATAGCCCAGACCGCCCATGATTTGAATCGCATCATCAATGACTTCCATTGCGGTACGTGCGCAGTACAGTTTTGCCAGCGCCGCGCTGGTGCGCAGTGACTGATGCTGATCGGCTTGCCATGCCACTTTCAACACCATGTTGCGCATGTTGTCGATCTTAATCGCCATCAGCGCCAGTTTTTCCTGGATCATCTGGTTATGACCAATGGGCTTACCAAAAGCGATACGCTGGTTGGCATAGCGGGCGGCATCTTCGAATGCGCATTCGGCAAAGCCGGTGCTGCGCGCGGCGTTGATCAGGCGCTCCATCTCAAAGTTGTACATCACATTGAGGAAACCCATTCCTTCTTCGCCCACCATGTCGCTCTCTTCAACTTCCACGTTGTCGAGATAGACTTCGCAGGTGCTGAGCATATGCCAGCCGATTTTATGCAGTGGATTGATTTTAATGCCGGGTTTACTGGAGTCGACCCACCACAGAGTAAAGGCCTTTTTCGGATCTTTCGGTTGCGGATCGCGCGCCAACACCAGCATATATGGATACTCTTTCGCACCGGTAATAAAGGTTTTCTGTCCGTTGATGTAAACCTTGCCGTTTTTACGCGTGTAAGTGGTAGTGGCACTGTTGTTGTCTGAGCCTGCGCCTGGCCCCGTCAATGCCAGGGCATAGGCGGGATCACCCGTTTCCAGTGTGCTCTCTGCCGTTTTACGTAGCTGCTCTGCAGAACCGAAACGGCGCATACTGTGAATACATTGACCGTTGGTAATCAAAAATGCCGGAGCACCGCATTTTGACACTTCCATCAGCGCCAGCATTTGGGTGACGTAATCCGCAGGGATACCACCAAATTCTTCCGGCACGCCAAGCATGGAAATACCGTTATCCGCCAGTGCCCGCATAAACTCACGCGGGTATGTCCCGTTTTGATCGCAGGTGCGGAAATACTCTTCCGGAAAGTTAGTCGTAATCAGTTCGCGAATACTGGCCAGCAGCAGTTCTTGTTCTTCAGTTAAAGAAAAATCCATCATTATACTCCTGTTAATGAGCCGCTTCAGGCAGGACAAAACCCATCGCCGCATCGATAAATAATCTTTCGTCCATCAGTTTGAGTTCTGGCGAAATCACTGGGGTGAAATCCATTTTGTCGAAAATATCTTTTTGTAAATCGACGCCAGGAGCGATTTCGATTAAATGCAGGCCGTCTTCTTTTAACGTGAATACGGCGCGCTCAGTGATATAACGAACATCCAGCCCTCGCTCGAGAGCGATTTTTCCGCTGAAAGTTATTTCCGGTAGTTCCCGAATAAATTTCTTCACCCGTCCTTCCTGGACGATATTTAATTTGCCGTCGGTAATTTCTGTTTTTAAACTGCCCGCAGTTAATGTGCCGCAGAACACGATTTTCTTCGAAGTGGCACTGATATCAATAAATCCACCGGTGCCCATGATTTTACCATTGAATTTATGCACGCCGACGTTACCGTGCTGGTCGACTTCAGCAAAACTCAAATAACAAACATCCAGACCACCACCGTGATAAAAATCAAACTGGGACGTCATATCCAGAATGGCGCGGGTATTCACGTTCGCGCCAAAGGCGATCCCCTGTGAAGTAATACCGCCAATCGGACCTGTTTCTACCGTCAGAATAAAGTCATCAGCACAACCTTCTTCCCGGGCGACCAGGCCAATGCCGTCAGCAATACCGACGCCGACATTCCCCACTGCGCCTTTGCGCATTTCGAATAATGCGCGCCGCGCAACTAATTTACGTTGGTTTAGGGGCAGGCTAAGTTTGGTACTGTCATCAAGGGTGAAGTCACCAGAAATAAAGCGGTTAACCGGTGCACCGCCATACAGTTGGGTTTGATCCGGATCGACCACCACAATATCCACCAGATAACCCGGAATACGGACAGATTTAGGATGCAGCGTGGCTTTCTTAACCATTTTCTGCACCTGCATCATCACAATACCGCCGTTATTGTGCACCGCCTGAGCAATAACCAATGCGTCGAGATACATCACCTCATCTTCAAAAGTGGCGTAGCCTTCGCTGTCGCAGGTGGTAGCGCGAATGAAGGCGATATCTGGCGCAATCGATTTGTAATAGAGATATTCTTTGTTATCAAACTCGACCAGTTTAATCAGGTCTTCTTTAGTGACTTCATTCAGTTTGCCGCCTTGCTGGCGTGGATCGACAAATGTTCCGATGCCAATATCACTAATAATACCAGGCTGGTGGGCTGCGGCGGCGCGTAAGGTTTGTGTAAGTACACCTTGTGGATAGTTATAAGCAATAATTTTATTTTGTTCTGCGAGATCAGAAATACGCGGCGATTGTCCCCAGTGACCGCATAATGCCCATTTCACCAGACCTTCTTGTGCCAGCGGACTAATGCCACGGTCGGCGCGATCGCCAAGCCCTGTTGGACTAATAATCGATAAATTACGTGGTGTTTGAGTCTGTTTATATTTATCAGCAAGAGCAGTAATTAACGTGGTGGCTTCCAGAATACCGCCGCCAGCGCCTAACACACAAAGTGTTGCTTCGTCGGGAATATAATTCACCGCTTCCTGTGCCGACAGGACCGGCACTCGTCCATTAATACGAGGTGGTTTTACAGGTTTCATTGTTAATTCCTGATTCAGGTGTGATTTTCCCTACGCCAGATGGAGAATTAGCGCACAGAGACTCACGAAATATTTTTATTAAATACGGTTAAAAATACTTTTTTTAGTTCGGCGGGGGAGGGTATTCCCGCCGAAATATTATTGCTTATGCCTGATGTAAAATAGTTAATACCGTACGCAAATCATTTACCGAGATTTGCCCTGGCGCAGAGGCTTTTTTTACCGCACCAAAAGTTGCCGCCGACCCAAATACTTCACCAGCCAGACGAGAAATTACGCCAGTTTTTGCCATCGACATCGTGATGATTGGACGATCGGCATACTGCTCCTGCATCTCCAGGGTCGCGGCAAGCAACGTCAGCACATCGCTGGTACTTTGCGGCATCAGCGCAATCTTAGGAATATCGGCGTCGAAGGACTGCATTTTGCGCAGACGGGCAATGATTTCTTCGGCTTCCGGCGTTTTATGGAAGTCATGGTTAGACATGACAACTTTCACATCATGCGCGTGGGCGTAGGCGACGGTTTCTTTAACCTGATCATCGCCGGTAAATAACTCCAGATCGATCATATCAACCAGGCCACTGTCGATGGCTGCACGATTGAGTGCAATATAAGCCTCGGTGGAAATCGCCTGCTCGCCGCCTTCTTTGGCACTGCGGAAGGTAAACAGCAGCGGTTTTTCTGGCATGGTTTCACGGAGAATTTTTGCTGCCGCCATGACAGACTCCACATTGGAGAGGTCGGCATAGTGGTCAACACGCCATTCCAGAATATCAAAGTCCGCTTCACGATAGGCGAGAGCTTCGGATTTCACGCTGGCGATATCTTTCGCCATCAGCGAGACGATGATTTTAGGTGCGCCCGTACCAATGACGAGATCTTTTACAGTTACGGTTTTCATTTTTTACCCTTTCTGCACGCGGTCAGCCTGTCAGGCACCGAACCCCATGACCTGTTTAACATATTCCAGAGGGAAATCTTTGCCAGTCCATAACGTGAACTGTTCAGCCCCTTGCCACAACAACATGCCGTATCCATCAATCGTTTTGCAACCCGCTTGTTGCGCCTGCTGCAATAACTTCGTCATATGCGGGTTATACACGCATTCAGTGACCAGAAGTCCCGGATGTAACAGACTGATATCATGAACCAATGATTCATTCTCAAGGGGTTTCATACCCACTTTTGTGCCATTGGTTAAAATGTCGGCGGAAGCCAGGGCTTCAGCAAAGGCTTGCTGATCGGCGAGATCGGTAACCGTGACGACACAATCGGTGTTTTCGTTAACCCGCTGCGCGAAGGCGAGGGCTTTATCGAAGAACTCATCCCGACGGTTAAAGAGTTTAATTTCTTTTAAACCTTCAATTGCCCCCTGCGCGCCAATTGCCGTTGAGGCACCACCGGCCCCTAATAGCACCATCGTTTTGCCTTTGATATCAAAACCGCTCTCTTTAATGGCGCGAATATGACCCGTGCCGTCGGTGTTATAGCCACGCAGATAGCCATCATCATTAACGATGGTGTTGATGGCACCCACCAGTTTGGCCGCTGGCGTTAATTCATCAACATATTCACACGCCAGTTGTTTGTTCGGCATCGACACACCAGTTCCACGCATTTTGAGGGCTTTTAATCCTTCAATTGCTGCGGGAAAACTATCGTTATCCACTTCAAAGGCCATATAGGTAAATGGCAATCCCGCTTTTTCTAAGGCTTTATTCTGCATTTCGGGCGATAAACTGTGGCGGATGGGATAGGCCATCAACCCAATCAATTCGTATTTTGCGGTAACATTCATAATTAACTCCTTTAACCTCTATGCTTAATTGTGTTTAACCGGGTGCTAAATTTATGCTCGCCAAACCGCACATCATTTTCAGGAATAATGAAAACGCGGTAATAGCGGATAAAAACAATAATTGCGGTAATCAGGGCCAGCAGCGCGAAAGTAAAATCGAGAACAATGATATATTGCAGGCCGATGTTCGACAGATAACCGGTAATCAGCGGAATAACAAAGTTAGCCAGTCCACCCATCATCATATATATACTGGTGACTTTGGCTTTGCTTTTTGGGAAAAACTCTGACATGACCGAAACGCCGAGCTGTAAAATGCCGCCAGCTGCTGAGAAACCGATAACAAAGGCTCCGGCATTACACACCAATGGAGAAGGGTACAGGTAGATAATGGCAGCTGTTATTGTTGCCAGTGCAGAGTTAAATGCATTAGCCCAGATGGGCCGGACCATTTTTTTCAGCAGTGCGGCAAAAATAAAGACACAGACCAGCGAACCCATACTGTAATAAGAGATGGTTTTTAATGCCTCAGCTTCTGACATACCAGCAAAAGCCATCGCATATTTGGGCATCCACACCACAATCACATAAAAGGTCGAGAATGCGGCTACACCGAACAGTACTGATGAAACACCTTCCAGCCAGACTAACGGTTTGCTGTTCATTTGCGGTAATTCATTAGCTACGCTGGCGTCCACCAACTGGCTGGGGAATTTGCTTTTCAACAGCATCAGCGTGATCAGTACAAACAGAATACCCGGAATAATCAGCCCATAGCCGTACCAGATGTTATTGAGCAACATATAGCTCACCAGCATTGGGTAGAACATTTGCCCGAATGACACCATCGCTTTAACCAGTATGACCGCCGAACCAGAGGCTTTCGGAAAGCATTCCATGAGCGCGGGGTAGCCACCCGTATCCAGCGCTGAGTTAGCGATACCTACGCACACTGCCAGACAGTAGGCGAGAGTTAAATTCGGGCAAGCAGGAATACCAAAGAAGAATAGCAGATACATTATTACTGCCATTAATATCACCGCCCGACGACCAAACTTATCGGAGATCACACCGAAGAATAAAATACTGATCAATCGCCCCAAACCGATACCGGAAATTAAATAGGCAATGCCCGCGTTGTCAGTGGAAAACTTTTCTGCCAGAGATGTCATGTTTTGGGCAAGCGTAATAACACTAATGCCGTGCAGGAAATAGCTGAAGTAAATACAAAGAACAGCCAGGATAAATGGCGTGCTGAAAGCCTTATTTTGAGACATTTTCACAGCTCCTTGCTGAAAGATAATTTCGTTACCGTACGTATTGTTCTCCGACGGTTTACATAATTACTATACTGAAGATGATTTTCCCTGTGTACATGGCATAAAGTTTATGTTTCCAGGAATATTGCATGTCATAGTTTGTTTTTGATCGCGATTTTCCTTAGTTAGCGCAGAAAGAGTTATTTATCCGTAAGATCTTGCATAACCTGAAAAGAATATTGCATTACCCACCCGGAGCGACATTTTCCTTTAGCGAGTGATGCCGCGTTTCTTTGCGACTGCGTAAGCCAATAAACAGTGCCAGTATAAAGCCGATGGCAGCGATGGCGGTATCGAACCACATAATATCGGCAATACTTCTTTGCGAAAGATGAGCCGTAATCAACGGAATGGTAAATGTTGCAATGCTGCCCGCACTGTAATAGATCCCCGTTGCTTTTCCTTTAGCGTAGGGAAAACGTTCCGCCATTAACGTCAGGCCAATTTGTACAACACCGCCTGCGGAGGTAAAACCGATGACGAAAGCAAATATTATCACCACATAAAATGTGGGATGCAGGCAGACGGTGAGCAGGGCGATAAATGAGATAAAGGTGTACAGCATCAGTAATGTTGTTGGGCGAACGGTATTACGAATGAGTGGAGCGGTAATAAATACACAAAGCAGCGAACCCACGGTGTAGATACTGAGTAGTTTGATCGACATAGTGTATGACATGCCTGCAACAAATTGTCCGTATTGTGCCAGCCACTGGCTAACCAGATAAAACGTTGCCATTGAGATATAGCCATATAAGGTATAACTGGCTAAATCGATAATTGAACAGCGATGTTCCGTAGAGCTGGTGGTTTTCTTTATGACAGGTAAGCGACGACCCGGATGGGGTGGGAACGTACAACGGTATAAAAACAGAGCGTTAATAAACATAATGCCTGCGGCAATCATAAAGGACCAACCGAACCACAGTTCAGCCCACACTAACAGGCTGATAATTAGCGGTAATAAAAATTGTCCGCTGGAAACAAATGCTTTAATTAAAATATTGGCTGTACCCGGTGAGCGTGGAAAAGCTTCCATCAAACTGGGATAGGTGCCTGCATCGAGAAAACTGTTTGCCATTCCCGCCAGAAAGCCAAAAACATAAGCGATAATGATGTTATTGGTGTGCAGGATGCCAAAAAAGAAGGCCATATAGCAGCACATCCCGAGCATGATAAAAGGGCGGCGACCAAAGCGATCGGATAATAATCCTGCAAAAAGCAAGACACTTAATCGACCAATGCCCAGTGATGAGATAACTATCGAGACGCCCGCGGCATTAGTCTGCCAAAGCGTCTCCAGCGAGGCCATATTCAGGCTCATCAAAATGACGCCCATACCATGCACCAGATAATTAAAATACAACCCCAGTGCGGTAGGGTAATAGGGATTTTTCATAGGTTCTACTTAGCAAAGGTGCTTTAAAAAGTGTAGCGATGTTGTGTCAGTATCCGTTCATTATTGTTGTAACAACGACAATTCCTTTCTGTGGGGAAATTAACAAAGCCGCTCCAGATCGTGTGCATATAATTCAGCGGCTACCGATTGATAGATCTTCCAGTCAATAAAATTGCCATCAGGGTAGACTTGTTGAAACGCGGTTAAGTCGGGGAAAAAACGCATGGTGTTGTTGCCGATGCGGTTATTTATTTTCTCTATGATGGCATGAAGATGTTTTTTTCGTTGCTGACGCATAGCCAACAGTTGCTCGACTACACAATCAGGAATGGCGCATTTGCCATTTTCCCACTGACGCCAGCTTTCACTGTCACCGGTCTGGGCAATCCAGGTCGCGCATTCATCAATAGTCATGGCAAAAATATGGCGAAGTGCCTGGAGTTCATAAGCGTTCATCGTGTAATGGCTGCATGAAATAAACAATAAAATATAAATAACATTATCAGCCTGCTGACGGCTTGAAGAGAGTCACAGTATCTTGTGCAACATTATTGGAAAGCGTGAGGGGCGAGGTGGCGAAGCGGAAAAATGTTAAAAAAAAGCCCATCGTGGGAGATGGGCAAAGACTACACACAGCAATTCGTTGTTTCACTCAGGGGATTTCCATGCTTATAAATCAATATGTTGATTTATAACCGTGAGCTAATAGTAGGCATACGGACTTTTTGCGTCGATCAGATTCGTCTCATTAGTTTAAAAACTGTAAAGAATTTGCGACAGGTACTACCAGCTGAATGGCGGTAAGCAGGAAAATATGGGGAAGAGCAAGCAAATATCAATTAGCAGGGGTTAACAATCAGGCGGCAGAGCCGCCTGATGAGAAATTACTTATTCGATTTCTCGATTTCGCCAAGTTCTTCGAGAATTTCTTCCGGTTGGTCCGTCGGCGGTGGGACTTCTTCCACCCACGCGGCAAAAAGACGCCAGGAAACGGCTAACAGAACCGGACCAATAAACAGGCCGATCATCCCGAAAGCAATCAAACCACCAATAACGCCAGAGAGAATCAGGATCAGCGGTAAATCGGCACCCATGCGAATTAACATTGGGCGGATGACGTTATCCAGCGTGCCAACCACACCGCTCCACACTAACAATACCGTTCCCCAGGTGGTATCGCCAGTCCAGTAGAGCCAGATAATCGCCGGAATCAGTACCGGCAACGGTCCAAGCTGGACAAGGCAGGAGAGGATCATTAACACCGTGAGCAAAGTTGCATAAGGTACGCCGGATACGGCGAGGCCGATACCGCCAAGCACTGCCTGTACTAACGCTGTCACCACAACACCCAGCGCCACCGCGCGGATAGCCTGTGCCGCCAGCAGCACGGCGGCATCTCCACGAACGCCTGCCAGACGGGTTGCAAAATGGCGAATGCCTTGTGCCACCTGTTCACCGCGCCAGTACAGCAGGGCGCTGAAGAGAAGCATCAGCGCACAATGCACCATAAAGCGCCCGATATGCGCCGCCTGCCCAACGAACCAGGTGGTGGTGGTGCCAATATAAGGACGGACTTTTGCCATGATCGCCGTCCCCCCCATATCCAGCAAGTTGTGCCAGCCTGCATATAGCTTCGCGCCAATCACCGGAATGGTATTAAGCCACGCCAGATCGGGTAACGTCATGTCACCGCTGGAAATGGCTTTAATTAGCGGGCCGCTGCCGTCGACGATACTGTTAACCAGCAAGGCAATAGGGATGATAAACACCATCACTAATAACAGCGTCATCACCAGAACGGCGAGAGAGCGGCGACCAAACATGAACTTTTGCAAACGTAACAATACCGGCCAGGTGGCGATAACCACCGTACCAGCCCATGCAAAGCCGAGAATAAAGGGTTGTACAATCCACAGACATGCCACAATCATGATGGCTAAAAAGAGCACCGAAAGCAGAATTTGTGCGACATCCCTGGGCTGACGAACATTTACCATAACTACTTTTCACCTTTTTTGTGCGTCAAATCGTCGACGCGACGTGAACACGCGAAACTCACCTGCATAATGATGAGCAATTTCAGCGGTTTTTAACAGGCCGATTCTGCCCTTAATTCTGATGGGCGTGTTAGAAAAAAATGTGGTACAACAACTCAGGCAACACGCAAACGATTTACTCGTCGTATTTCAAATTGCATGTGCTGCGGCTACGTTCGTTCACCCCAGTCACTTACTATTGTAAGCTCCTGGAGTTCACTCGCTTGCCGCCTTCCTGCAACACGAAATCCATAGAGTAAACAAACATCACCTTTCAGTGCGCTATTGCAGCAGCCTGAAAGAACAGTGTATCGACCTACATCACAGACCGCAGGAAAGGGTCAATATAATGATTCCACAGATTTCCCAGGCACCTGGCGTCGTTCAATTGGTGCTTAATTTTTTGCAAGAGCTGGAGCAACAGGGTTTTACTGGCGATACGGCGACAAGTTATGCCGATCGTCTGACAATGTCGACCGACAACAGTATTTACCAACTTCTCCCCGATGCGGTGGTATTTCCGCGTTCAACCGCAGATGTAGCGCTGATCGCCCGTCTTGCCGCGCAGGAACGCTATTCATCGTTGATCTTTACCCCCCGCGGCGGCGGCACCGGCACTAACGGTCAGGCGCTCAACCAGGGGATTATTGTTGATATGTCCCGCCATATGAACCGCATCATCGAAATTAACCCTGCAGAGGGCTGGGTGCGCGTTGAGGCCGGGGTGATAAAAGACCAACTCAATCAGTACCTGAAACCGTTCGGCTACTTTTTTGCGCCGGAGCTTTCGACCAGCAACCGGGCAACGCTCGGCGGGATGATCAATACCGATGCATCCGGTCAGGGATCGCTGGTCTATGGCAAAACGTCAGATCACGTACTTGGCGTACGCGCGGTGTTGTTGGGGGGCGATATTCTCGATACGCAACCTTTACCCGTCGAACTGGCGGAAACGCTGGGTAAATCCAATACCACAATCGGGCGAATTTATAACACGGTTTATCAACGTTGCCGTCAGCAACGCCAGTTAATCATCAACAACTTCCCCAAACTTAACCGCTTTCTTACCGGTTACGATCTGCGTCATGTCTTTAACGATGAGATGACCGAGTTCGATCTGACGCGCATTCTGACGGGTTCAGAAGGGACGCTGGCCTTTATTACCGAAGCGCGGCTGGATATTACGCGCTTGCCTAAAGTGCGGCGTCTGGTGAACGTCAAATATGACTCTTTTGACTCCGCGCTGCGTAACGCGCCGTTTATGGTTGAGGCGCGGGCGCTTTCGGTAGAGACGGTGGACTCAAAAGTGCTGAATCTGGCGCGGGAAGATATTGTCTGGCATTCCGTCAGCGAGTTGATTACCGATGTACCTGACAAAGAAATGCTCGGGCTGAACATTGTGGAATTTGCTGGTGATGATGAGGCGCTGATTGACGAGCGAGTTAATGCACTCTGTGTGCGGCTTGATGAGCTGATTGCCAGCCAACAGGCAGGTGTGATTGGCTGGCAGGTGTGCCGCGAACTGGCGGGCGTTGAACGTATCTATGCGATGCGCAAAAAAGCCGTTGGTCTGCTTGGCAATGCCAAAGGTGCCGCTAAGCCAATTCCGTTTGCTGAGGATACCTGCGTACCGCCGGAACATCTGGCCGATTATATTGCTGAATTTCGCGCGCTGCTCGACAGCCACGGCTTAAGCTACGGTATGTTCGGTCACGTCGACGCAGGTGTCTTGCACGTCCGTCCGGCACTGGATATGTGCGATCCACAACAAGAGATTTTGATGAAGCAAATCTCTGATGACGTGGTGGCGCTGACTGCGAAATACGGTGGTTTGTTGTGGGGCGAGCACGGCAAAGGTTTTCGCGCTGAATACAGCCCGGCGTTTTTCGGTGAGGAACTTTTTGCAGAACTGCGCAAAGTGAAAGCGGCATTTGACCCGCATAACCGACTCAACCCAGGGAAGATTTGCCCGCCAGAAGGTCTCGATGCGCCGATGATGAAAGTGGACGCGGTGAAGCGCGGTACATTTGATCGGCAGATCCCCATTGCGGTACGCCAGCAGTGGCGCGGTGCGATGGAGTGTAACGGCAACGGTTTATGCTTCAACTTTGATGCCCGTAGTCCGATGTGTCCGTCGATGAAGATCACCCAGAACCGGATTCATTCACCGAAAGGGCGCGCAACGCTGGTGCGTGAATGGCTGCGCTTGTTGGCGGATCGCGGCGTTGACCCACTCAAACTGGAACAAGAACTGCCTGAATCCGGCGTCAGTTTACGGACGTTAATTGCCCGCACGCGCAATAGCTGGCATGCGAATAAAGGCGAATACGACTTCTCACACGAAGTCAAAGAGGCTATGTCGGGCTGTCTGGCCTGTAAAGCGTGTTCGACCCAGTGCCCCATCAAAATTGATGTGCCGGAGTTTCGTTCTCGTTTTCTGCAGCTCTATCACACCCGTTATTTACGCCCGCTTCGTGACCACCTCGTTGCTACGGTCGAGAGCTACGCACCGCTGATGGCACGCGCGCCGAAAACCTTTAACTTCTTCATTAACCAGCCGCTGGTGCGCAAACTCTCGGAAAAACATATCGGCATGGTTGATTTGCCACTGCTGTCAGTCCCCTCGCTACAACAACAAATGGTGGGGCATCGCTCGGCGAATATGACGCTGGAACAGCTTGAAGCTCTCAATACAGAGCAGAAAGCGCGCACGGTGTTGGTGGTGCAGGACCCCTTTACCAGCTATTACGATGCGCAAGTGGTGGCGGATTTTGTCCGTCTGGTTGAAAAATTAGGTTTCCAGCCTGTGTTACTGCCATTTTCGCCAAATGGCAAAGCCCAGCATATCAAAGGCTTTCTTAATCGTTTTGCGAAGACGGCGAAAAAGACGGCGGATTTCCTCAACCGTATGGCGAAGCTGGGGATGCCAATGGTGGGCGTCGATCCGGCGCTGGTACTTTGTTATCGCGATGAATATAAACTGGCGCTGGGCGATGAACGTGGCGAGTTTAACGTCTTACTGGCGAATGAATGGCTGGCAAGCGCACTTGACTCACAGCCAGTGGCTACAGTCAGCGGTGAATCATGGTATTTCTTTGGTCACTGTACCGAAGTTACCGCTTTGCCGGGCGCGCCAGCACAATGGGCCGCGATATTTGCCCGTTTTGGCGCGAAACTGGAAAATGTCAGCGTGGGTTGCTGCGGCATGGCAGGGACTTACGGACATGAAGCGAAAAACCATAAAAATTCGCTCGGGATCTATGAGTTATCCTGGCATCAGGCGATGCAGCGACTGCCGCGTAATCGCTGTCTGGCGACCGGATATTCCTGCCGTAGCCAGGTAAAACGGGTCGAAGGCACGGGGGTACGCCATCCTGTGCAGGCTTTACTGGAGATTATTAAATGATATGGAAACGAAAAATCACCCTGGAAGCATTGAATGCTATGGGTGAAGGAAACATGGTGGGGTTGCTGGATATTCGCTTTGAACATATTGGTGATGACACCCTTGAAGCGACAATGCCAGTAGACTCCCGGACAAAGCAGCCTTTCGGGTTGCTGCATGGAGGCGCGTCTGTGGTGCTGGCCGAAAGTATCGGTTCCGTTGCCGGTTATTTATGTACCGAAGGTGAGCAAAAGGTGGTTGGTCTGGAAATCAATGCTAACCACGTCCGCTCGGCACGAGAAGGGCGGGTGCGCGGCGTATGCAAACCGTTGCATCTCGGTTCGCGTCACCAGGTCTGGCAGATTGAAATCTTCGATGAGAAAGGGCGTTTGTGCTGTTCGTCACGATTGACGACCGCCATTTTGTGACGTTGTCACCAGAAAAGTGTGACGCATATTGCTTTTGGTCATTATCTGCACAGTAAACGGTGGTATACTGTGCAGGTCTTGTCTAAAAGCGAGGATGCTATGTCTACTCAACTTGATCCCACCCAGCTGGCCATTGAATTTTTACGCCGTGACCAGAGCAATCTTTCACCTGCCCAATATCTCAAACGTCTGAAACAACTAGAACTTGAATTTGCTGACCTGCTTACTCTCTCTTCTGCTGAATTAAAAGAAGAAATCTACTTTGCCTGGCGTCTGGGCGTGCATTGATCCTGACTTAATGCCGCAAGTTCGCCATATCGACCTGGATTAATCTCCGTCCAGGTTCGATGGCCTTCTTAATACTGCTTATCTACCCGCCTGATATTGTTCAAAAATAATACTAATCGCAGTTTGTGTTAAAACGGCGGGTTAGCTTTATGAGATTATTCTTATCGCCCCTTCAAGAGCTAAGCCACTGAGAGTGCCGGAGATAAGCGCCGGATGGGGTAGAAACCCTTAAGCCTGTGTCGCACAGACTTAAGGGTTTTCTTATTTCTGAACGCTGCACTTTTTTACCTATCTCTTAAATAGTCATTTTCAATACAACTTTTTCTTTTTCATCACAGCCTTAATGCTCCTTAGATAATAATCATTATCTAACAATGAGATACCTAATTCTTAGCGTGCCTGTTAACCCACACATCAGGGTCTATGCTTATTAAAAGCAGGAAAAAAGCATGTTTTACGGTAAAGCCCCTGCGTTTGCTGGGTTGAACTGATAATCATTATCACTAACATGCTGTTATACGCTGAAAGCGATGAAGTGAGGTAAATCGATGGACATGCATTCAGGAACCTTTAATCCACAGGATTTCGCCTGGCAGGGCTTAACGCTGACACCCGCAGCCGCTGTCCACATCCGCGAGCTGGTGGCAAAGCAGCCGGGTATGGTCGGCGTGCGCTTAGGCGTGAAGCAAACGGGCTGCGCGGGCTTTGGCTATGTGCTCGACAGTGTTAGCGAGCCGGACAAAGACGATCTGCTGTTTGAACACGACGGTGCGAAGCTGTTTGTCCCGCTGCAAGCGATGCCGTTTATTGATGGCACGGAAGTCGATTTCGTTCGTGAAGGACTTAATCAGATATTCAAATTTCACAACCCTAAAGCCCAGAATGAATGTGGCTGTGGCGAAAGCTTTGGGGTATAGGCGGTACTATGTCTCGTAATACTGAAGCAACTGACGATGTCAAAACCTGGACCGGCGGCCCGCTGAATTATAAAGAAGGATTCTTCACCCAGTTAGCCACCGATGAGCTGGCAAAGGGGATAAACGAAGAGGTGGTGCGCGCAATTTCGGCGAAGCGTAATGAGCCGGAGTGGATGCTGGAGTTTCGTCTCAACGCCTATCGCGCATGGCTGGAGATGGAAGAACCGCACTGGTTGAAAGCGCACTACGACAAGCTGAATTATCAGGATTACAGCTACTACTCAGCACCATCGTGCGGTAATTGTGACGACAACTGCGCGTCTGAACCCGGCGCGGTGCAGCAAACTGGTGCGAACGCCTTTTTAAGTAAAGAGGTGGAGGCGGCGTTTGAGCAGTTGGGCGTTCCCGTGCGGGAAGGCAAAGAGGTGGCGGTGGATGCCATTTTCGACTCTGTTTCGGTTGCCACCACTTATCGTGAAAAACTGGCGGAGCAGGGAATTATTTTCTGTTCCTTTGGCGAGGCGATCCACGATCACCCGGAACTTGTGCGTAAATATCTCGGCACCGTGGTGCCGGGGAATGACAACTTCTTTGCCGCACTTAATGCGGCGGTAGCCTCTGACGGAACGTTTATTTATGTGCCTAAAGGCGTGCGCTGCCCGATGGAACTTTCCACCTATTTTCGCATTAACGCGGAAAAAACAGGGCAGTTTGAGCGCACCATTCTGGTGGCCGACGAAGACAGCTATGTCAGCTACATTGAAGGCTGTTCCGCTCCGGTGCGTGACAGCTATCAGTTACACGCGGCGGTGGTTGAAGTCATCATCCATAAAAACGCCGAGGTGAAATATTCCACGGTACAAAACTGGTTCCCTGGCGATAACAACACCGGCGGTATTCTCAACTTCGTCACCAAGCGTGCTTTGTGCGAAGGCGAAAACAGCAAAATGTCATGGACGCAATCAGAAACCGGGTCAGCGATTACGTGGAAATATCCCAGTTGCATTTTGCGCGGCGATAACTCCATTGGTGAGTTTTACTCAGTGGCACTGACCAGCGGTCATCAGCAAGCGGATACCGGCACCAAGATGATCCACATCGGTAAAAACACCAAATCGACCATTATCTCGAAAGGGGTCTCTGCCGGACATAGTCAGAACAGTTATCGCGGCTTAGTGAAAATCATGCCGACGGCAACCAATGCGCGCAATTTCACTCAGTGCGACTCAATGCTGATTGGCGCTAATTGTGGGGCGCATACCTTCCCGTATGTCGAATGTCGCAATAACAGCGCACAACTGGAGCACGAGGCAACGACATCACGTATTGGTGAAGATCAACTGTTTTACTGCCTGCAACGCGGGATCAGCGAAGAAGACGCCATCTCGATGATTGTTAACGGTTTCTGCAAAGACGTGTTCTCAGAACTGCCGCTGGAATTTGCCGTTGAAGCACAAAAACTCCTCGCCATCAGTCTTGAACACAGCGTCGGATAAGGAATAAACATGTTAAGTATTAAAGATTTACACGTCAGCGTGGAAGATAAAGCTATCCTGCGTGGATTAAGCCTCGACGTTCGTCCCGGCGAAGTTCACGCCATTATGGGGCCAAACGGTTCTGGCAAAAGTACCTTATCGGCAACGCTTGCCGGGCGAGAAGATTATGAGGTGACGGGCGGCACGGTTGAGTTCAAAGGCAAAGATTTGCTTGCGCTGTCGCCGGAAGATCGTGCAGGTGAAGGCATCTTTATGGCCTTCCAGTATCCGGTGGAAATTCCCGGCGTCAGTAACCAGTTTTTCCTGCAAACGGCACTTAATGCGGTGCGCAGCTATCGCGGCCAGGAAACGCTCGACCGCTTTGATTTTCAGGATTTGATGGAAGAGAAAATCGCTCTCCTGAAGATGCCGGAGGATTTATTAACCCGTTCGGTAAACGTTGGTTTTTCCGGCGGCGAGAAAAAGCGCAACGATATTTTGCAAATGGCGGTGCTGGAACCGGAGTTATGCATTCTTGATGAGTCGGACTCTGGGCTGGATATTGACGCATTAAAAGTGGTTGCCGATGGCGTGAACTCGCTGCGTGACGGCAAGCGTTCATTCATCATTGTTACGCACTACCAACGCATTCTCGACTACATCAAGCCTGATTACGTCCATGTGCTGTATCAGGGACGAATTGTGAAATCCGGCGATTTCACGTTGGTCAAACAACTGGAGGAGCAGGGTTATGGCTGGCTTACCGAACAGCAGTAACGCACTGCAACAGTGGCATCATTTGTTTGAAGCTGAAGTGGCGAAACGCTCCCCGCAAGCACAGCAGCATTTACAACAATTGCTGCGTACCGGACTGCCGACACGTAAACATGAAAACTGGAAATATACGCCGCTGGAAGGGCTGACCAATAGCCGGTTTGTCAGCATTGCGGGAGAGATATCCCCACAGCAGCGAGATGCCTTAGCGTTAACGTTAGACGCCGTGCGGCTGGTGTTTGTCGATGGACGTTACGTGTCAGCACTGAGCGATGCGACTGAAGGCAGCGGGTATGAAGTGAGCATTAACGACGACCGTCAGGGGTTACCCGACGCTATTCAGGCGGAAGTGTTTCTGCATTTGACGGAAAGCCTGGCGCAAAGCGTGACGCATATCGCCGTGAAGCGCGGTCAACGACCGGCAAAGCCATTGCTGTTAATGCATATCACCCAGGGCGTGGCAGGTGAAGAGGTGAATACTGCCCATTACCGACATCATCTGGATCTGGCGGAAGGTGCCGAAGCAACGGTGATCGAACATTTTGTCAGCCTTAATGATGCTCGTCACTTCACCGGCGCACGGTTCACTATCAACGTCGCAGCGAACGCCCACTTGCAGCATATCAAGCTGGCGTTTGAAAACCCGGTCAGTCACCACTTTGCCCATAACGATTTGTTGCTGGCTGACGATGCCACCGCATTTAGCCACAGTTTCCTGCTGGGTGGCGCAGTGTTACGACACAACACCAGTACGCAACTCAATGGCGAAAACAGCACGCTGCGGATCAATAGCCTGGCGATGCCGGTGAAAAACGAGGTGTGTGATACCCGTACCTGGCTGGAACACAATAAAGGTTTTTGTAACAGTCGACAGTTGCATAAAACTATCGTCAGCGACAAAGGCCGCGCGGTATTTAACGGTTTGATCAACGTCGCGCAGCACGCCATCAAAACGGATGGTCAGATGACCAACAATAATCTGCTGATGGGCAAACTGGCGGAAGTGGATACGAAACCGCAGCTGGAAATCTATGCAGATGATGTGAAATGCAGCCACGGCGCGACGGTGGGGCGTATTGATGATGAACAGATGTTCTATCTGCGCTCGCGCGGGATCAATCAGCAGGATGCCCAGCAGATGATCATTTACGCCTTTGCTGCTGAACTGACGGAAGCACTGCGTGATGAGGGTCTTAAACAGCAGGTGCTGGCCCGAATCGGTCAACGGCTGCCAGGAGGTGCAAGATGACTTTTTCCGTCGACAAAGTGCGGGCCGACTTTCCGGTGCTTTCTCGTGAGGTGAACGGTTTGCCGCTGGCTTATCTCGACAGCGCCGCCAGTGCACAGAAACCGAGCCAGGTGATTGACGCCGAGGCCGAGTTTTATCGTCATGGCTACGCGGCGGTGCATCGCGGTATTCATACCTTAAGCGCCCAGGCGACCGAGAAAATGGAGAACGTGCGCAAGCGGGCATCGCTGTTTATTAATGCCCGTTCGGCGGAAGAGCTGGTGTTCGTCCGCGGCACGACGGAAGGGATCAATCTGGTCGCCAATAGCTGGGGTAACAGCAATGTGCGGGCGGGCGATAACATCATCATCAGTCAGATGGAGCACCACGCTAACATTGTCCCCTGGCAGATGCTTTGCGCACGCGTTGGCGCAGAGCTGCGTGTGATCCCGCTCAACCCCGACGGTACGCTGCAACTGGAGATGCTACCTAATCTGTTCGATGAGAAAACTCGCCTGCTGGCAATTACTCATGTCTCCAACGTGCTGGGAACGGAAAATCCGCTGGCGGAAATGATCACGCTTGCGCACCAGCATGGCGCAAAAGTGCTGGTGGATGGCGCTCAGGCGGTGATGCATCATCCGGTGGATGTTCAGGCGCTGGATTGCGATTTTTACGTGTTTTCCGGGCATAAACTGTATGGCCCCACCGGGATTGGCATTCTTTATGTCAAAGAAGCCTTGTTGCAGGAGATGCCGCCGTGGGAAGGGGGCGGTTCTATGATCGCCACCGTCAGCCTGAGTGAAGGCACTACCTGGACCAAAGCACCATGGCGGTTTGAAGCCGGTACACCCAATACCGGGGGCATCATTGGTCTTGGCGCGGCGCTGGAGTATGTGTCGGCGCTGGGGCTTAATAACATAGCCGAGTATGAACAGAATCTGATGCACTACGCGCTATCACAGCTGGAATCTGTACCGGATCTCACTCTCTATGGCCCGCAGAACAGGCTTGGCGTTATTGCTTTTAATCTCGGTAAACACCACGCCTATGATGTTGGCAGTTTTCTCGATAACTACGGCATTGCTGTGCGTACCGGACATCACTGCGCAATGCCATTGATGGCCTATTACAACGTTCCTGCTATGTGTCGGGCGTCGCTGGCCATGTATAACACCCATGAAGAAGTGGATCGTCTGGTGACCGGCCTGCAACGTATTCACCGTTTGCTGGGATAACAGGGAGGCACTATGGCTTTATTGCCGGATAAAGAAAAATTGCTGCGTAATTTTTTACGCTGCGCCAACTGGGAAGAGAAATATCTCTACATTATTGAGCTGGGCCAGCGTCTGCCAGAATTACGCGACGAAGACCGAAGCCCACAAAATAGCATTCAGGGCTGCCAGAGTCAGGTGTGGATTGTCATGCGCCAGAATGCGCAGGGAATTATTGAATTGCAGGGTGACAGCGATGCGGCGATTGTGAAAGGGCTAATTGCGGTCGTCTTTATTCTCTACGATCAGATGACGCCGCAGGATATTGTCAATTTCGATGTGCGCCCGTGGTTTGAAAAAATGGCGCTCACCCAACATCTCACCCCCTCTCGTTCACAAGGTCTGGAAGCGATGATTCGCGCAATTCGCGCCAAAGCCGCTGCACTTAGCTAAACTAAAGGGACAGCTTTCATCCGGTTGGCTCACATTGCCGGATGGTCAATGTTTACACTGACCTGCACAGGAGTGTTTAGGTTTCAGGTGAACATAAGCGCCATCCGACGTTTCAGCGTGAGTCTCCGGCAAATACAGGAGGTTTACAATGAAACGCGCGTCTTTGCTTACACTCACGCTTATCGGCGCTTTTAGCGCCATCCAGGCTGCCTGGGCGGTTGATTATCCGCTACCACCAACCGGAAGCCGACTGGTTGGGCAAAATCAAACGTATACGGTGCAAGAAGGGGATAAAAACCTTCAGGCCATCGCCCGACGTTTTGATACTGCGGCAATGTTGATCCTTGAAGCCAATAACACTATCGCCCCGGTGCCAAAACCTGGTACGACGATAACTATTCCTTCGCAACTGTTATTACCTGATGCGCCGCGTCAGGGGATTATCGTTAACCTGGCAGAGCTGCGCCTTTATTATTATCCGCCGGGAGAAAATATCGTGCAGGTCTATCCGATAGGTATTGGTTTGCAGGGGCTGGAAACGCCAGTGATGGAAACGCGTGTGGGGCAGAAAATCCCTAACCCAACCTGGACGCCTACGGCGGGCATTCGTCAGCGTTCGTTGGAGCGTGGCATTAAATTACCGCCAGTCGTTCCTGCCGGGCCAAATAACCCACTAGGACGTTACGCACTGCGCCTCGCGCATGGTAATGGCGAATACCTCATTCATGGCACCAGTGCGCCGGACAGCGTCGGTTTGCGCGTCAGTTCGGGCTGTATTCGCATGAATGCGCCGGATATTAAAGCCTTATTCTCCAGCGTGCGGACGGGAACGCCGGTGAAAGTGATCAACGAACCGGTGAAATATTCCGTGGAACCGAACGGGATGCGTTATGTTGAAGTACATCGACCACTATCAGCAGAAGAACAGCAGAACGTTCAGACAATGCCATACACGCTGCCAGCAGGCTTTACGCAATTTAAAGACAATAAGGCTGTAGATCAGAAGTTAGTCGATAAAGCGTTGTATCGTCGGGCAGGGTATCCGGTTGCGGTGAGCAGTGGAGCAACTCCCGCAGCCAGCAATACGCCTTCAGTAGAGTCAGCGCAGAATGGTGAACCAGAGCAAGGGAATATGTTACGCGCGACGCAGTAGCGGTAAATGGCAGGCAAAAAAAATGGCGCACAATGTGCGCCATTTTTCACTTCACAGGTACTATTACTTGCGGTATTTAGTAGCCATGTTGTCCAGACGCTGGTTAGCACGAGCTGCGTCATCTTTAGCAGCCTGAACGTCGGAACGCATTGCGTTCACGTCGTTGCTCAGCTGGTCAACTTTAGCGTTCAGAGTCTGAACGTCAGAAGACAGCTGATCGATTTTAGCGTTGCTGGAGCAACCTGCCAGCAGAGTAGAACCCAGGATTACCGCGCCCAGTACCAGTTTAGTAGCTTTCATTATTAATACCCTCTAGATTGAGTTAATCTCCATGTAGCGTTACAAGTATTACACAAAGTTTTTTATGTTGAGAATATTTTTTTGATGGGAAGGCACTTATTTTTGATCGTTCGCTCAAAGAAGCATCGAACGCTGGGTTTTAGATAAAAAAATTGAGAGAAAACAGGATGCTTCCATCGGATTCATCTTAGATAAAGTGAGATTATATAGTGAAATCCGATTTGATTTTTTATTGCTTCTGGTTATCGATTAAATAAAAAAAGCGCCCATCAGGGCGCTTCGATATACAAATTAATTCACAAAAGCAATATTACAGGACGTGAACAGATGCGGTGTTAGTAGTGCCGCTCGGTACCAGTGCACCAGAAACCATAACTACAACGTCACCTTTGTGTGCCAGACCGCTCTGCAGAGCCAGTTCTTTACCCAGACGGTAGAAATCATCAGTAGAAGTGATCTCTTTAACCAGCTGCGGCACAACGCCTTTGCTCAGTACCAACTGATGAGCCGTTTTTTCGTTGGTGGTCAGTGCCAGGATGGTGGCATCCGGGAAGTATTTACGTACTGCGCGAGCAGATTTACCGCCCTGGGTAGCAACCACGATCAGCGGAGCATCCAGTTTTTCAGCAGTTTCAACGGCACCACGGCATACCGCTTCGGTAATGCGCAGTTTACGGTTGTCATTGTTGAACTCGAGACGGCTGTTCATCACGCGGTCGGTACGTTCGCAGATGGTCGCCATGATAGAAACCGCTTCCAGCGGGTATTTACCTTTTGCGGATTCACCAGACAGCATCACTGCGTCAGTACCGTCGAGGATGGCGTTTGCAACGTCACCGGCTTCTGCGCGAGTCGGGCGTGGGTTTTTGATCATGGAATCCAGCATCTGGGTCGCAGTGATAACGACTTTACGTGCACGGATACATTTTTCGATCATCATCTTCTGGGCGAAGATAACTTCTTCTACCGGGATTTCTACACCCAGGTCGCCACGCGCAACCATGATGCCGTCAGAGGCTTCGAGGATTTCGTCGAAGTTGTTGAGGCCTTCCTGGTTTTCGATTTTGGAGATGATGTGGATGTTTTCGCCGCCGTGCGCTTTCAGGTGCTCACGGATTTCGATAACGTCAGAACGCTTACGAATAAAGGAAGCAGCGACAAAGTCTACGCCTTGTTCGCAACCAAAGATCAGGTCCTGTTTGTCTTTTTCAGCCAGTGCTGGCAGGGCAATGGAAACGCCAGGCAGGTTCACACCTTTGTTTTCACCCAGGTCGCCGTTGTTCAGCACTTTACAGATAACTTTGTTACCTTCAATGGCAGTAACTTCCATACCGATCAGACCATCGTCAACCAGTACGGTGTTGCCAACAGACAGGTCAGTTGTGAAACCTTCATACGTTACCGCAACCATTTCGCTGTTGCCGATAACAGATTTATCAGTAGTGAAAGTAAAGGTCTGACCAGCTTTCAGAGAAACGTCGTTACCGCCTTCCAGTTTCATGGTGCGGATTTCCGGACCTTTGGTATCAAGCAGGATAGCGGCGGTTTTACCAGTTTTGCTCATCACGTTGCGCAGATTCTGAATGCGCTGACCGTGTTCTGCATAGTCACCATGAGAGAAGTTCAGACGCATAACGTTCATGCCAGCGTCCAGCATTTTAGCTAACATCTCTTCAGATTCGGTTTTCGGTCCGATGGTGCAAACAATTTTGGTCTTTTTCATGACAGTCTTAGTCTTTAAGTTGAGAAGGATGGGAGAAACTTGCTTTCTGGGCGCACTGCCGGAAAGCGAATCCGGTATTACGAAAGTGGTGGTGCCTCGCTCTAAGGATAGGTGACATCGAAAAAGCGTGCAGAGGAATGTGTGCTTGTGTCTCAGCCCAACGTGAGTGCCTGTTTTTGAGTCGTTGAGTTCTACAGTCCAAAGTGCTGAAACCATTCAAGAGTCAATTGGCGCGCATTATACGCTGAAATTAATCCAAAAGGAAAACAAAAACAGCGTTTCAAAAAATATACAACTTGTTAGACAATAAATTGTTATCAAAGATTTAACGTTCCAGGGAAAAGGTTACGCAAAAACTTCGCTGTTTGCGCAACGTCTGGTGCCGGGGTTGTCACTGTGAAGATAAGTGAAAGTTCATCCGGTGTATAAATACATCATCGCTCAATTGCTACAGTTAAAATAATTTATCGCGTTATTTGTCTGATTTTGTTTGATTTTTGTCTAATTGGCTAGATTGATATATGCTGATAGTTGGCATGATAAATAGGTATAAAGAATGGGAAATCGGACAAAAGAGGATGAACTGTACCGAGAAATGTGCAGAGTTGTCGGTAAAGTTGTGCTGGAAATGCGCGATCTGGGGCAGGAACCAAAGCATATTGTTATCGCAGGCGTATTACGTACAGCATTAGCCAATAAACGCATTCAGCGCAGTGAGCTGGAAAAGCAGGCGATGGAAACCGTCATTAACGCACTGGTAAAATGACCATTCAGGATGAGGCGATAAGCTTCATCCTGATATTCTTGCTTCAGTTGCGGTCGAGTTAATCATTCTAAATAACAACTGCTGAAATTATACGAATTTCGATATGTGTTTTAATTTATAACGATAATATTATTTTTGTTTTCTGCAATGACCGTCACAAATAATTGTCGCTTAAGTTAAATTTATTTCAAATGATAATAAATATCAGTTCACTTATAATTTCTTGCTTTGTGATTTTAATTGATAACGATCAATGTTAAGGGCTCAGAATAATCACATTATTTTTTCTCCTAACCATAAAGGATTAGTTTATCGGCGTTAAATCTTTTCTCATACACTATCAGGTTAGGGAAAATATCTGGTGTTGAGGACAGAGTCAGCAGCGTATTAGTTGAATGCTTAATATCAATCTGCTGAATTGTCAGCACTGTGTTTGCGAAGAGGATGCGAAATAAATGAACCCGGTTGATCGTCCACTATTAGATATTGGCTTAACGCGATTAGAATTCTTGCGTATATCAGGAAAAGGCCTTGCTGGTTTAACAATTGCCCCTGCGTTACTGTCACTTTTGGGTTGCAAACAGGAAGATATTGATAGCGGCACAGTAGGGTTGATAAATACACCCAAAGGAGTGCTGGTGACCCAACGTGCTCGATGCACGGGTTGCCACCGCTGTGAAATCTCTTGTACCAACTTCAACGATGGCTCAGTAGGGACATTCTTCTCCCGTATCAAAATCCATCGCAATTATTTCTTTGGCGATAACGGGGTTGGCTCTGGTGGTGGCCTGTATGGCGATCTCAACTATACCGCGGACACCTGCCGTCAATGCAAAGAACCGCAATGCATGAATGTCTGCCCGATTGGTGCGATTACCTGGCAACAGAAAGAAGGCTGTATTACCGTCGATCATAAACGTTGTATTGGCTGTAGCGCCTGTACGACGGCGTGCCCGTGGATGATGGCCACCGTAAATACCGAAAGTAAAAAATCCTCGAAATGTGTGTTATGCGGTGAATGCGCAAACGCCTGCCCAACAGGGGCGTTAAAAATAATCGAGTGGAAAGATATTACTGTGTGAATCTTGCAAAGGAAAAAATCATGGCTAACGGTTGGACAGGTAATATATTAAGAGTCAATCTCACGACAGGAAATATTACCCTCGAAGATTCCAGTAAGTTTAAAAGTTTTGTCGGTGGTATGGGCTTCGGCTACAAAATTATGTATGACGAAGTACCGCCAGGCACGAAACCTTTCGATGAAGCGAATAAATTAGTCTTTGCTACCGGCCCATTAACTGGATCTGGTGCCCCCTGTAGTTCTCGTGTAAATATCACCTCACTTTCTACTTTTACCAAAGGAAATTTAGTCGTCGATGCCCATATGGGTGGCTTTTTTGCAGCGCAAATGAAATTCGCTGGCTACGACGTCATTATTATCGAAGGGAAAGCGAAATCACCGGTATGGCTGAAGATTAAAGATGACAAAGTTAGCCTGGAAAAAGCCGATTTCTTATGGGGAAAAGGGACGCGCGCAACGACGGAAGAAATTTGTCGCTTGACCAGTCCGGAAACCTGTGTGGCGGCTATTGGTCAGGCTGGGGAAAACCTTGTTCCTCTCTCTGGCATGTTGAATAGCCGTAACCACAGCGGTGGTGCGGGAACTGGCGCAATAATGGGTTCGAAAAACCTGAAAGCGATTGCGGTTGAAGGGACGAAAGGGGTCAACATTGCCGATCGTCAGGAGATGAAGCGTCTCAACGATTACATGATGACTGAACTTATCGGTGCGAATAACAACCATGTCGTGCCAAGTACGCCGCAATCGTGGGCAGAGTATTCAGATCCCAAGTCACGTTGGACAGCACGTAAAGGGCTGTTTTGGGGCGCGGCTGAAGGTGGTCCGATTGAAACGGGGGAAATTCCGCCAGGCAATCAGAATACGGTCGGCTTTCGTACCTATAAATCCGTTTTTGACTTAGGTCCGGCGGCAGAGAAATACACAGTAAAAATGAGCGGCTGCCACTCTTGCCCGATCCGTTGTATGACCCAAATGAATATTCCTCGGGTGAAAGAGTTTGGCGTGCCTGGCACCGGTGGTAACACTTGTGTAGCAAACTTTGTCCATACCACCATCTTCCCAAACGGGCCGAAAGATTTTGAAGATAAAGACGATGGTCGTGTGATTGGTAACCTGGTTGGTCTGAATCTATTCGATGACTACGGCCTATGGTGTAACTATGGGCAGCTGCATCGCGACTTTACTTATTGTTACAGCAAAGGGGTGTTCAAGCGTGTTCTACCAGCTGAAGAGTATGCGGAAATTCGCTGGGATCAACTGGAAGCGGGTGACGTTAACTTCATTAAAGATTTTTACTACCGTCTGGCGCATCGTGTGGGTGAGCTGAGTCACCTGGCTGATGGTTCATATGCCATCGCAGAACGCTGGAATTTGGGTGAAGAGTACTGGGGCTACGCGAAAAATAAACTCTGGTCGCCGTTTGGCTATCCGGTTCACCATGCCAATGAAGCGTCAGCGCAGGTCGGTTCCATTGTTAACTGTATGTTCAACCGTGACTGCATGACGCATACCCATATCAACTTTATTGGTTCCGGCTTGCCATTGAAACTGCAACGTGAAGTGGCGAAAGAACTTTTTGGTTCTGAAGATGCTTACGACGAAACCAAAAACTACACGCCAATCAATGACGCAAAAATTAAATATGCTAAGTGGTCGCTGCTGAGGGTCTGTTTGCATAACGCCGTCACCCTGTGCAACTGGGTCTGGCCAATGACCGTTTCGCCGCTGAAAAGCCGTAATTATCGGGGCGATCTGGCGTTTGAAGCCAAATTCTTCAAAGCGATCACTGGCGAAGATATGACTCAGGAAAAATTAGATTTAGCTGCAGAGCGTATCTTTACGTTGCATCGCGCCTACACGGTAAAACTGATGCAAACCAAAGATATGCGTAATGAACACGATCTTATCTGTTCCTGGGTATTCGACAAGGATCCGCAGATCCCGGTCTTTACTGAAGGTACTGACAAAATGGATCGTGACGATATGCATGCTTCGCTCACGATGTTCTACAAAGAAATGGGCTGGGACCCACAGCTTGGTTGTCCGACCCGCGAAACATTGCAGCGTCTGGGGCTGGAAGATATTGCCGTCGATCTGGCAGCACACAATCTACTGCCCGCGTAAGGAATGGGAGAGATGAACCATCAGGATGAATTGCCGTTAGCGGAAGTCAGTGAAATTGATGAGGCGAAGCGGCAATGGTTGCAGGGGATGCGTCACCCCGTTGATACGGTAACCGAACCAGAACCGGCTGAAATCCTGGCAGAGTTCATTCGCCAGCATTCTGCGGCTGGGCAGCTGGTGGCGCGCACCGTGTTTCTCTCGCCACCCTATTCGGTTGCAGAAGAGGAACTGCCAGTTTTGCTGGAAAACATTAAGCAGAACGGAGACTACGCGGATATCGCGTGTATGACGGGAAGCCAGGATGATTACTATTACTCAACGCAGGCCATGAGTGAAAACTACGCGGCGATGTCTTTGCAAGTTGTGGAGCAGGACATTTGTCGTGCCATTGCACACGCCGTTCGTTTTGAGTGCCAGACGTATCCTCGTCCTTACAAAGTCGCCATGCTGATGCAAGCGCCATATTACTTCCAGGAAGCGCAGATTGAAGCCGCGATCGCCGCGATGGATGTTGCACCTGAATATGCCGATATACGGCAGGTGGAGTCATCGACGGCGGTGTTGTACTTGTTTAGCGAGCGATTTATGACCTATGGCAAGGCGTATGGCTTATGCGAATGGTTCGAGGTAGAGCAGTTTCAGAACCCCTGAAATTTCAGGGAGATGTCATGGATAGGGTGGACAGTTGCAGCCACTGCATTAGGGGATAATCAGATGTCCTTCACTCGACGCAAATTTGTTCTGGGGATGGGAACAGTAATCTTTTTTACTGGTTCTGCGTCTTCTCTGTTAGCGAACACGAGGCAAGAAAAGAAAGTTCGGTATGCCATGATTCATGACGAGTCACGGTGCAATGGCTGTAATATTTGCGCCCGCGCATGCCGTAAAACCAATCACGTCCCCGCTCAGGGAAGCCGTTTATCGATAGCACACATTCCAGTCACCGATAACGACAACGAAACGCAGTATCACTTTTTTCGCCAGTCATGTCAGCACTGCGAAGATGCTCCGTGCATCGACGTTTGTCCGACAGCGGCATCGTGGCGTGATGAGCAGGGGATCGTACGGGTAGAAAAATCGCAGTGCATCGGCTGCAGTTATTGCATTGGCGCTTGTCCTTACCAGGTTCGCTACCTTAACCCTGTCACTAAAGTGGCAGATAAATGTGATTTCTGCGCTGAGTCCCGACTGGCAAAAGGCTTTCCGCCCATTTGCGTCAGCGCCTGCCCGGAACACGCCTTGATCTTTGGTCGCGAAGATAGCCCAGAAATTCAGGCGTGGTTGCAGGAAAATAAATACTATCAATATCAGCTACCTGGTGCCGGGAAACCGCACCTGTATCGCCGGTTCGGTCAACATTTGATTAAAAAGGAAAATGTATGAACCCGTCGCAACATGCTGAACAGTTTCAGAGCCAGTTGGCGAACTATGTGCCACAGTTCACTCCCCAATTTTGGCCGGTGTGGTTGATCATTGCCGGACTATTGCTGGTAGGGATGTGGTTGGTGCTGGGGCTGCATGCCTTGCTTCGTGCTCGTGGCGTGAAGAAATCAGCCACCGACCATGGTGAGAAGGTTTATCTTTACAGCAAAGCGGTCAGATTATGGCACTGGTCGAATGCGTTACTCTTTGTATTGTTGCTGGCAAGTGGGCTGATAAATCACTTTGCGCTGGTGGGCGCAACTGCGGTTAAAAGTCTGGTTGCGGTGCATGAAGTTTGCGGATTTTTGTTACTGGCATGCTGGCTTGGCTTTGTTCTGATCAATGCCGTTGGGGGTAATGGTCACCACTATCGCATTCGTCGTCAGGGGTGGCTGGAGCGAGCGGCAAAACAAACGCGATTCTATTTGTTTGGCATTATGCAGGGGGAAGAACATCCTTTCCCGGCAACAACCCAGTCTAAATTTAATCCCTTACAGCAGGTTGCCTATATTGGTGTCATGTATGGATTGCTGCCGTTGTTACTATTGACGGGGCTGCTGTGTCTCTATCCGCAAGCCGTGGGAGATGTGTTTCCTGGCGTAAGATACTGGTTATTGCAGGCGCATTTTGCTCTGGCATTTATAAGTCTCTTTTTTATCTTCGGTCATCTTTATCTTTGCACCACGGGGCGTACGCCACACGAAACCTTTAAAAGCATGGTCGATGGCTATCACCGGCACTAACGAATGATCATTACACGAGCAGACCTGCGAGAATGGCGTATCGGAGCGGTGATGTATCGCTGGTTCCTGCGCCATTTCCCACGCGGCGGTAGTTATGCCGATATTCATCATGCACTGATTGAGGAAGGATATACGGACTGGGCGGAGAGTCTGGTTGAGTATGCGTGGAAAAAATGGCTGGCGGATGAAAACTTCGCGCATCAGGAAGTTTCTTCTATGCAAAAACTGGCCACAGATCCCGGAGAGAGAGCATTTTGCAGTCAGTTTGCCCGCAGCGACGATCATGCTCGCATCGGCTGTTGTGAGGATAATGCCAGAATCGCAACCGCTGGGTATGCCGCGCAAATTGCCAGTATGGGTTATAGCGTGCGGATTGGAAGTGTCGGCTTTAACAGTCACATTGGCAGCTCCGGTGAACGCGCACGGGTTGCTGTAACCGGTAATTCTTCGCGGATAAGCAGCGCTGGAGATAGTAGTCGGATTGCGAATACCGGAATGCGAGTACGCGTTTGTACATTGGGTGAACGGTGTCATGTCGCCAGTAATGGTGATCTGGTGCAAATCGCCAGCTTTGGCGCAAACGCCAGAATTGCCAACAGCGGCGACAATGTACACATCATTGCCAGCGGTGAAAATTCAACGGTAGTGAGCACGGGCGTGGTCGACTCAATTATTCTCGGGCCAGGAGGAAGCGCCGCACTGGCATATCATGACGGTGAAAGAGTTCGCTTCGCCGTCGCCATTGAAGGTGAAAACAATATTCGAGCCGGAGTCCGCTATCGTCTTAATGAACAGCATCAGTTTGTTGAGTGCTGATAGCTTTACCTTTAATCAAACGAAAGACGTTTACGTGCACGGGAGGCAGGTTTTACGACAGCCCGAGCCATCGCCTCACCAATTTCTGCACATGCCGTAAGTCCCTGTACGAATGGCTGGTCGTGCATCAACCAGGGCAACGCGCCGAACGCTACGCGCCCACGAATTTCTTCGGGTTGCTGTAACGTATAATCTTCGCCAACATCAGGGATTTCATCCCCTGTTTTCTGTAATTGTTCGCGTAGTCCAGGGAAAGGAATATCTTTCACTTTAAGCGGACGCTGCCCGCGGGCATCAATAAAAACGTCAAACGAGTAGCTATTGTCTTCCGTTTTCAGGACGGTGCGCGACTCATTAATTTCCATTTCGTAGTCTTCACCGAGGGCGAGAATATGAATGATTCCCGCTTCACGTAAGGCCAGCAGCCGACGAATAGACTCTGAAGGGATTGCCGCATAATTATCTATGAAAACTCGGGCAAGGCCTTTACTGAACCGTTTAGTTCATTCAGATGTGGAACAATTTCCTGTACTGCTTCATGCAGGCGCAGAATGACATAACGCCAGGGAACAGTATGTTTTTCTCGTTTATTGCGTTCGACTTCCTGGAGATTTTTTTCTGCCCAGTCAAATGGGTCGCGTTGTTTGCGCTCGGCAAACCAGGCTTGAGCAAAGGAATCAACATTCAGGCTCTCTAAGGCTATGCGTTGGCTCCAGTCTGGATCAGCAAACTTGATTTCCTCTACTATCAATCTAAATACCCGATCCAAAAGGCCCTTTTCGCCTTTTTGAATCTCAGCATTTAATGCCTGATCAGTGACGATGTGTAAGGGCTCGTAGGGAATAGGGCAATAGAAATCGGCTTCGGGTAAAATACCCGTGCGCGACATTAACGTAATATTTAGCTTTTCACTTGCGTTATCGCGGTGAAAAATGACGTGTTGTTTATCATCTTCAATGAACGAACCATGCTGAATAGCCACTGCCATTGCCGCATCCAGTCCGCTCAAGGATGTTCCCATAATACCCACGTTACACGCATCGACCTTTGCTTCCATCAGGCCTGACCACGGGCTGGGAAAATACGTTCTGGTTGCTTCTTCTTCATCAGGCCAGACGTGACCCGTGGCAATCACCGCTAAATCAAACGTCTCGCTGGGTAAATCCTGATTTGTAGCGATCATGACGCCAGCATTTGTAATTTGCAGATCGGTAACCTGGCATGATTCATAAACAGCCACTGCAAATTTTTGCTGTCGTGCCTGGTCTACTAATCGTAAAAATTGATCGCGGAAATATTCGCCCAGCAGAATTCGCGGTAAAAACTGACGATCGTGCAAGGTTTCTTTTTTAACGCCATAACGTTGGAGATGGCTGGCTTCTTGCTTTTGTAGCCATTCGAGATACGTACAATAAATCGGCGGTATTTCAATACTGGCAATATTTGCCAGCATCAGTTTTGAGTTTTCCTCATCACTGTATGGCATCCCGACACCGGCTTCATCAGCCTGCTCGAAGATAGAAATAGAAAGTGGCGTTTGTTGCTGTAGAAGCGAGAATAAGGTGTAGATCCCCGTAGGCCCGGCACCCACAATAGCAATTTTTTTCATTGTTACTTACCTGTACGCATTCTTTCGAATTTAGTGTTATCAGATAAGTTTGGTTGAGATTTTTAGAATTTGAGAAATTTCAGACAGGGATGAAAAGGGCGCTAACCGCCCTTGATTAAATTCTGTCAGGCGAGTTTTGCCTGATTGATTTGACTCAGTGGCTCATTGACATCGAAAACTTTGGCGACAACTTCCTCAACGCCGAGATTTTTCAGTCGGGCAGTATGTTTTTCCAGATAGGCAAGGGCGCTTTTTTCATCAGTAAAAAGGTAGATCCCACCGGCTTCGTGGTTCTTTTCACTTTCTGTCCATACCTTCCACAGAAAACCAGGTTCCTGATTAATCGACTCAGCAAGAGGTTTAAGCTGCTCAGCCATTGCGTCGCCAAATGGGCCATTGAAAGAAAAATGAAGTTGTAACAAAGTTGCCATAGCGATTCTCCTACTGATAACGCATACGAAGACAGTGTAAATCTTTTAACGTATTGGATACAGAGAAGAAACAGAGGGAAAAAAGGAGAAGACCAGATTAAGAAAATCTGGTGCGTCCGAGTGGACTCGAACCACCGACCCCCACCATGTCAAGGTGGTGCTCTAACCAACTGAGCTACGGACGCAGGATGGTGCGTTCAATTGGACTCGAACCAACGACCCCCACCATGTCAAGGTGGTGCTCTAACCAACTGAGCTATGAACGCAACGTTGTAGGTGACAACGGGGACGAATATTAGCGGCAGAGTGGGAAGGTGGCAAGAGGCAAAACGTAATTTTCTGCGTTATTTCGACCGTTTGCAGAGCTTTTAAGCAAATTGGCTATATTTTGTTGATTTGCAAGGGCGATTTTTATTCAGGATCGCATTTACATCTGATACAACCCAATAATCCGTGTATCAGAGTTTAAACAGAGTTGTTTGCCACCATCTCAAATCTGTCGTGGATAAATCCTTCGTAGCCTTTACACTTAGGTAGCAATAAAGGCACACAGATGCAGCAAAGGAATAAATCATGGGATCTGATGCGAAAAACTTGATGAGCGACGGGAACGTGCAAATTGTTAAGACCGGCGAGGTCATTGGCGCGACGCAACTTACTGAAGGCGAGTTAATTGTTGAGGCTGGCGGAAGAGCCGAAAATACCGTGGTCACGGGGGCTGGCTGGTTGAAAGTGGCAACCGGTGGGATCGCCAAATGCACACAGTACGGCAACAATGGCACGCTATCGGTCAGCGACGGTGCCATTGCCACAGATATTGTTCAGTCCGAGGGAGGCGCAATTAGTCTCTCTACGCTCGCTACGGTTAATGGCCGCCATCCCGAAGGTGAATTCAGCGTTGATAAAGGTTATGCCTGCGGTTTGTTGCTGGAAAATGGCGGTAACCTGCGTGTACTGGAAGGCCATCGCGCGGAAAAAATTATTCTCGATCAAGAGGGTGGCCTGTTGGTCAATGGGACAACCTCAGCGGTCGTGGTAGATGAAGGTGGTGAATTGTTGGTGTATCCAGGTGGGGAAGCCAGCAATTGTGAGATTAATCAGGGCGGCGTTTTTATGCTGGCGGGGAAAGCCAATGATACGTTGCTTGCTGGTGGCACCATGAATAATCTCGGTGGTGAAGACTCTGACACTATTGTTGAGAATGGAGCCATCTATCGTCTGGGGACGGATGGTCTTCAGCTCTACAGTTCCGGTAAGACGCAAAACCTGTCCGTTAATGTGGGTGGTCGGGCTGAAGTGCATGCCGGTACGCTGGAAAATGCGGTAATACAAGGTGGGACAGTGATCCTGTTGTCACCCACCAGCGCGGACGAAAATTTTGTCGTAGAGGAAGATCGCGCACCGGTTGAACTGACCGGTAGTGTTGCATTACTGGACGGCGCTTCAATGATTATTGGCTATGGCGCAGATCTGCAACAATCAACGATTACTGTACAGCAGGGCGGTGTATTGATTCTCGACGGCAGTACGATAAAAGGTGACAGTGTCACTTTCAGTGTTGGTAACATCAATCTCAATGGCGGAAAACTGTGGCTAATCACTGGTGCGGCAACGCATGTGCAACTTAAAGTGAAACGCCTGCGCGGAGAGGGAGCGATTTGCCTGCAAACCAGTGCGAAAGAAATTTCACCTGACTTCATCAATGTGAAAGGGGAAGTTACTGGTGATATACACGTTGAGATAACAGATGCCAGTCGGCAAACTCTGTGTAACGCACTGAAACTACAGCCAGACGAAGACGGGATTGGCGCAACGCTCCAGCCTGCGTAAAAACACAGGCGCAACCCGTGAAGGTTGCGCCTTGTCTTTACTAGCGAGCTGCTCGTTGCAGAATGATGGCTGACGGCAGACGTTGCAGGAACCGCATACGCAGCATCATCATAATGGCTGCCGAAGTCAGGCCAATAATAAAGCCTATCCAGAAGCCTGCTGGCCCCATAGGTTCAACGACCAGATCGGTCAGTGCCAGAATATAGCCGCTTGGCAAGCCCAGCACCCAGTAAGCCGTAAAGGTGATATAGAAAATGGAACGTGTATCTTTATAACCACGCAAAATCCCACTGCCAATCACCTGGATAGAGTCAGAAATCTGATATACCGCCGCCAGCAGCATCAAATGCGCAGCCAGCGTTACAACCTCGGGATTGTCGTTGTACAACAGGGCGATTTGCTCTCGCAGTGAAACCGTGAATATGGCCGTCAGGGTTGCCATACAGACACCCACCATAAGCCCGGTCCGCGCAGCGGTTTGCGCATCCAGCGTTGAGCCTTGACCCAGACGATAACCTACGCGGATAGTTACCGCTGCCGCCAGCGACATGGGAAGCACGAACATCAGTGAACTAAAGTTCAGGGCAATCTGATGTCCTGCGACATCAACAATACCGAGCGGAGACACTAACAGAGCCACGACGGCAAACAGCGTTACTTCAAAGAACAGTGCCAGCGCAATTGGCAAACCGAGTTGAATCAGTCGTTTCATAACCGCAGGATCGGGCTTCGCGGTGCCTTTTTCGTTACGAATATCGCGCATCGAGCGGGCGCGTTTAATGTAAGAAACCATGGCAAGGAACATGACCCAATACACCGCCGCAGTAGCCACGCCACAACCAACGCCACCGAGCTCAGGCATACCGAAATGACCATAAATAAAGATATAGTTCACCGGAATGTTCACCAGCAGGCCGATAAAGCCCATCACCATACCCGGCTTGGTTTTTGCCAGACCTTCACACTGGTTACGGGCAACCTGGAAGAAAAGATAGCCCGGCGCGCCCCATAGCAACGCACGCAGATAACCCACGGCTTTGTCCGCCAGAGCCGGATCGATGTTTTCCATGGAGCGGATAATGTAGCCTGCATTCCACAGCACCAGCATAATGAGAACGGAAACAAAACCTGCCAGCCAGAAACCTTGTCGCACCTGATGCGCAATGCGCTCACGTCGACCGGAGCCATTTAATTGCGCGATAACCGGCGTTAATGCCAGCAGCAGTCCGTGACCAAAGAGGATCGCCGGAAGCCAGATAGAAGTTCCGATAGCGACCGCCGCCATGTCGGTGGCACTATAGCCGCCCGCCATCACGGTATCGACAAAACCCATCGCAGTTTGGGCGATTTGCGCGAGAATCACCGGGATTGCTAATGCTAATAACAGACGCGCTTCACTGATATACTTCTGCACGTGAACACCTTTTATTTGTAGTTATATGAGAGACTAAAAAGCCGCCTGAATGGGCAGCAAAAAGAAGAAGCAGGGGAAATTCAGTCTATTGTAGCGAGGATTTATTAATTCTCCAGAGAAAAAATAGCCATTCTTACCCCTTCACTGGTAAGGGCGTTTTCCACCTGCTATTGTGCTGAACAGAATGTCTTAACTGATTTCAGGAGTTGTAAGTATGTTTACGGGGATTGTACAGGGCACCGCAAAACTGGTGTCGATTGACGAGAAACCAAATTTTCGCACGCATGTGGTGGAGTTACCCGACCACATGCTGGACGGTCTGGAAACCGGTGCTTCCGTGGCGCATAACGGTTGCTGCCTGACCGTGACGGAAATTAACGGCAACCATGTCAGTTTTGACCTGATGAAAGAAACGTTACGCATTACTAATCTTGGCGATTTAAAAGTGGGGGATTGGGTAAACGTTGAGCGTGCGGCGAAATTCAGCGATGAAATTGGCGGACACTTAATGTCAGGTCATATTATGACCACCGCTGAAGTAGCGAAAATATTAACCTCGGAAAATAATCGTCAGATCTGGTTTAAAGTCCAGGATAGTCAGTTGATGAAATATATCCTGTACAAAGGATTTATTGGCATCGACGGTATTAGCCTGACCGTCGGCGAAGTCACGCCAACGCGTTTTTGCGTCCATTTAATTCCGGAAACACTGGAACGCACGACTCTTGGGAAGAAAAAACTTGGCGCACGCGTCAACATTGAAATCGATCCACAAACTCAGGCAGTGGTTGATACGGTAGAACGTGTGCTGGCGGCACGAGAAAATGCCATGAATCAACCAGGTACAGAAGCCTGAACTGAAATCGCCCCCGGAGCGGGGGCGATAGAATAGCCTCTAGCGAGCGACTCGAAGGCCGTTTTCGACTCCGCGAGAGAACACCACCTGCCAGAGCTGAATATCACGTGCGCGGAAAGCACCTGCACAGGCATTCAGATAATAGGTAAACATCCGTTTAAAGCGTTCACTGTAGTTATCCGCAATTTCTGGCCATGCGGCGAGGAAACGTTCATACCACGCCATCAACGTAGTATCGTAATCAGCACCGAAGTTATGCCAGTCTTCCATCACAAAGTGGGGTTCGCTGGACTGAGCAATCTGGCGTACAGAGGGCAGGCAACCGTTCGGAAAAATATATTTATTAATCCAGGGATCAACATTCAGATCGGTTTTTTTCGAACCGATGGTATGGAGCAGGAATATACCTTCCGGTTTCAAATTACGATCCACCACCGCAAAATAGGTATCGTAATTTTTCGGTCCGACGTGTTCGAACATCCCCACAGAAACAATACGGTCAAACTGGTCGTTCAGGTCACGATAATCTTGCAGCAAAATGGTGACATCCAGGCCTTCACAGCGTTCCTGAGCCATTTTTTGCTGTTCGGCAGAAATGGTTACGCCGACCACGCTTACGTCATAATTAGACGCCATGTAGTGCGCCAGTCCGCCCCAGCCACAGCCAATATCCAGTACGCGCATCCCTGGTTTTAACTGCAATTTTTCACAAATCATTTTGAGCTTCGCCTGCTGGGCAGATTCCAGATTATCGGCATCTTTCCAGTAAGCACAGGAATATTGCATGAAGGGATCAAGCATGCGGCTGAACAAGTCATTACCCAAATCGTAATGCTCTTTGCCGACTATCCAGGCACGTTTTTTACTCTGCAGATTGAAGAGACGAGCGCCGGCAATACGCAGCGTGTCTTTGAAATGATGGGGGAGTTGGTTCTCGAGACCTGCGCGTAAGACTTTGCTAAAAAACATATCCAGTCGGTCACATTCCCACCAGCCATCCATATAACTTTCGCCTAACCCCAACGATCCTTCCTGCAGAACGCGTTTAAAAAAATCGGGGTTTTTGACACGAATATCCGCCGGGGCAGAACCGTTAATGGCTATACCGGCACGGCTAAGTAATTCGTTGGCGATACGGTACCAGTTGTCATCCGGTACACTGACTTCTTCTATACACGATGAACTCATAGTTTCTCCATCACTGGTCGGTGATCAGAACCTTAAAACAGCGTAGACGCTTTTTGGGCTTTGTGAGAAATCTCGCAGAAAAAACCGCGAGTCTATAATCCGACGTAGAACAGAGGGAAAGGAGGAACCCTTGCCGAAATGACCATCCATAGTGAGTCGGGAACGATCCTGTCCCCGTAAAAACATAATATTTATCGTAGCTTTAACAACTCGAAATTAGTATAGGCCGCTAATTTCAATCATACAACAAAATTTTGTTAGCAGCCTAAGTATAAGTATATCGATATAGATCAGTGTGATTCGCTATGAGCGACTTCGGCATTGCCATGATTCTGGCAGCCAACTTCTTCACAACGTTGCATCATGTAACCCAGAGCGACCAGCACTACTGTTGATAACATCACGCTGGTGGTGGTGAGCAATGGCGTGCTGATACTGATAAGCCAGGAAACTACCAGACTTGCGAGGAAGCACAGACCCAGTTGCAGAGTGTTCTGCAACGCTGCGGCGCGACCAGTTGCATGTGGGAAGGGACGCAGCGCCTGAGCGACAACAATCGGGTAGATCGCACCGTTGGCAATCGCCATCACACAGAATGGGATCAGGATTTCGACTAGCGACACATGGCTAATGAAGCCCGCAGCCCAGGTCGCAATGACGCTGACAGCAAACAGTACCAGCAACCACGGTAATAACTGCTTGCCTTGCCATTTCTGCAGTGCGGCGCGACAGCCATAACCACCAATCAGAAACGCGATAGTTTGCGGGACATAACTTAAACCAATAACTGCCGGGCTGTAACCCATTTCACTAAGGATGAACGGTGAGCCGGTCAGCCATGCAAAAAAACTGGCTGAACAGGCCGCATATATCAGCACGTTGCCGCGATAGGTTTTAGAACGTAGCAGGTCGGTAAAGGTCAGACCATCCTGACTATTGTTACGGGCCTTCGTCGTGGGTTTGAGCCAGAAAATAGGCAGAATCAGCACCACGGTAATGGCAAACAGGGTGGCGAAAATCGCCTGCCAGGAAAAATGGACCAGCAGCCAGCTTCCTAACAGAGGAGCCAGTGCCGGAGATAGACCCACCAGCGGCATGATGGTCGCAAAAATACGGTTAACTTTCTGTGAAGGATAATAATCCGTCACTAACGCTTGCCAGATAACCGCCGCGGCGCAGACACCCACAGCCTGTACAAAACGCAATACCAGCAGCGTAGCGGCGTTTTCTACCCACAGCATCCCCAGACTACCTAACGCAAAAATTGTCAGGCCGATGAATAATACCGGTTTACGACCATAACGGTCGGAGAGCGGCCCCCACAGAAGCTGGGCTGCGGCAAATCCGGCAAGGAACAGACTAAGGCTGGCACTGACAGCAGACGCAGGCGTTTGCAGGTCGGCCTGTATGGCGGCGAAAGCAGGCAGATACATATCGGTTGCCAGAAAACCGAGTACGCTCAAACCTGCCAGCCAGACTAAAAATCTTTTCCCAGGTTGCATGTATATTCTCTAAATCTCTCAATTAAACACCGCCGCAAAGTGTAGGGAGTGAAATTAGTGTTGTGAAACGGTAATATTTGATGACTGGTTTCAAAAATTTTGCAGGCAGACTATGTGGTCAGAATATTCACTCGAAGTTGTTGATGCGGTAGCGCGTAATGGTAGTTTTAGCGCTGCGGCACAGGAGTTGCATCGCGTTCCTTCTGCGGTCAGCTATACCGTGCGTCAGCTGGAAGAGTGGCTGGCGGTGCCGCTGTTTGAACGACGTCACCGTGATGTGGAACTGACCGCTGCCGGGGCGTGGTTTCTCAAAGAAGGGCGCTCTGTTGTCAAAAAAATGCAGATCACCCGGCAGCAATGTCAGCAGATAGCGAACGGCTGGCGCGGTCAGTTAGCTATCGCAGTGGATAATATTGTCAGGCCAGAACGTACACGGCAGATGATCGTTGATTTTTATCGCCATTTTGATGATGTCGAACTTCTTGTCTTTCAGGAAGTGTTCAACGGTGTCTGGGATGCGCTTTCCGACGGGCGCGTGGAACTGGCGATTGGCGCAACACGCGCGATTCCGGTAGGTGGTCGTTATGCCTTCCGGGATATGGGGATGCTAAGCTGGAGTTGCGTTGTTGCCAGTCACCACCCGCTGGCGTTGATGGATGGCCCGTTCAGCGATGATACGTTGCGCAACTGGCCGTCATTGGTGCGCGAAGACACCTCGCGAACGCTACCTAAACGTATTACCTGGTTGCTGGATAACCAAAAAAGAGTTGTCGTGCCTGACTGGGAATCATCGGCAACCTGTATCTCGGCAGGATTATGCATAGGGATGGTGCCAACACATTTCGCCAAACCGTGGCTTAATGAGGGGAAGTGGGTAGCACTAGAACTGGAAAACCCCTTCCCGGATTCGGCATGTTGTCTGACATGGCAGCAAAATGATATGTCGCCTGCGTTAACCTGGTTGCTTGAGTATCTCGGCGATAGTGAGACGCTGAATAAGGAGTGGCTGCGGGAGCCGGAAGAGACTCCCGCAACGGGTGATTAACGACGATAGTCGCGGAACGGGCCGTCAGCCACGGAGCGGCGTTCAATCAACCGCGGATGCACTTCAATGGATTGCGGTTCTTCGCGTTTATTGACGATACGATCCAACAGCATGTTGAACGCCGTTTCGCCCAGCGAATCTTTTGGCTGATGGATCGTGGTCAGCGCTGGCGTAAAATAGCGGGCGTTGCGCACGTTATCATAACCGATCAGCGAAACATCCTGCGGCACGCGCAGACCCATTTCATCAGCAGCACAAAGTGCGCCCATTGCCATGATATCGCCACCACAGAAGACGGCAGTAGGGCGATGCGGTTGCGACAGTATTTGCTGCATGGCGCGATAACCGGATTCAGGTTCAAAGTCACCCTGTACAATCCAGCTTTCCGGCACTTTGATCATCGCTTCTTCCATCGCCTTCATAAAACCGGCAAGGCGGCCTGCGCCGGTGTTACGTTCCAGCGGGCCAGGGATAACGCCGATTTCGCGGTGACCGCGTTCTATCAGATAACGCCCGGCCATGTAGCCGCCTTCGAACGCGTTATCAATGACCGCATCGGTGAAGTCAGCTTTTGCTTCACCCCAGTCCATCACCACCATTGGGATATGGCGATACTCTTCCAGCATCGCCAGCAACGGCTCTGGGTACTCAGAACACATCACCAGCAGACCATCGACGCGTTTTTGCGCCATCATCGACAGATAAGCCCGCTGTTTCTCAAGATTGTTCCACGCATTGCCCAGAATCAGGGTGTAACCTTTCTGGAAGCAATTTTTTTCAACCGCTTCAATGATCTCGGCAAAATAGGCCGCTTCGCTGCTGGTCGCCAGCAAACCGATAGACTTGGTGTGGTTAACCTTCAGGCTACGCGCCACCGCGCTAGGGGAGTAGTGTAATTCTTTAATCGCTGCCCACACGGCGTTGCGCGTTTCTTCAGCGACGAAACGTGTTTTGTTGATCACGTGTGACACAGTTGTAGTGGAAACGTTTGCTCGTTTCGCTACATCTTTTATTGTTGCCATTCCATTTCACTCCAGACCCTAACTTCAGCTCCTGCAAAATCGCAAGGTAAACGTTTGCCTTTACACACCTTACGCACAACAAAAGTGTTGCGGTACGCCGGAAAAACGACACGGAGCGTCAGGAAGGGGTCAATGGCCAGTACGCAAATAGTGTAAGCGTGGAATTTTGGCCGATCTTGACGAAAAGGGGAAGTGGTAAAAACACTTATCATTATAAATGACGGGAGATTTTTTCATCACAGTGTGTAAAAATGCGTAATATCACTTTTTGTGTGGTAATAAAAAAGGAGAAAACTTGATGAGCACCGACCTTAAATTTTCACTGGTAACAACGATTATCGTCCTCGGTTTGATCGTGGCCGTGGGTTTGACTGCCGCGCTGCACTGATTTCCTCTCGAGGGAGCGCGTTCTCCCTCGCATCTCCTTCCTGTTTGTTAGCAAAATGGCAAAAGTGTTTTCTCTTTTTGTTATTTTCATTTTTTTGTGATTGCTGTCATGCTTTCGCCACTTTAATGAATACCGCGTAATGACGCGAAGAGGTGGAGATAAGGCATGAAAATTAACTATCCGTTGCTGGCGCTGGCGATTGGCGCGTTTGGTATCGGGACAACGGAGTTCTCGCCAATGGGCTTATTGCCCGTCATTGCGCGCGGTGTGGATGTCTCGATTCCCGCTGCCGGAATGTTAATCAGTGCCTATGCAGTTGGCGTAATGGTTGGCGCGCCGCTGATGACGCTTCTACTTTCTCATCGTGCTCGCCGCAGTGCGTTGATTTTCCTGATGGCGATTTTCACGCTCGGCAACGTACTTTCCGCCATCGCGCCGGATTATATGACTCTGATGCTTTCACGCATTTTGACCAGCCTGAATCACGGAGCATTTTTTGGTTTGGGTTCAGTTGTGGCCGCAAGCGTGGTGCCAAAACATAAACAGGCCAGCGCAGTTGCCACTATGTTTATGGGGTTAACCCTGGCAAATATCGGTGGCGTGCCGGCGGCGACCTGGTTGGGTGAAACCATCGGCTGGCGGATGTCATTTCTGGCAACGGCGGGGCTGGGAGTGATTTCAATGGTAAGTCTGTTCTTCTCATTACCTAAAGGTGGCGCAGGGGCGCGACCTGAAGTGAAAAAAGAGCTGGCGGTATTAATGCGTCCGCAGGTGCTGTCTGCATTGCTGACGACGGTACTGGGAGCTGGTGCAATGTTTACCCTCTACACCTATATCTCTCCGGTACTGCAAAGTATTACCCACGCAACACCGGTGTTCGTTACGGCAATGCTGGTGCTGATTGGTGTCGGATTCTCTATCGGTAACTATCTCGGCGGCAAACTGGCAGATCGTTCAGTTAACGGCACGTTGAAAGGCTTTTTGTTGCTGCTGATGGTGATTATGCTGGCAATCCCGTTCCTGGCCCGCAATGAGTTCGGCGCAGCTATTAGCATGGTGGTGTGGGGCGCTGCAACCTTTGCGGTCGTACCGCCGTTACAGATGCGCGTGATGCGTGTCGCCAGTGAAGCGCCAGGTCTGTCTTCATCAGTCAATATTGGTGCCTTTAATCTTGGAAATGCGCTGGGAGCAGCTGCTGGTGGTGCGGTAATTTCCGCTGGGCTGGGATACAGTTTTGTGCCGGTGATGGGGGCGATTGTCGCGGGACTGGCATTATTACTGGTGTTTATGTCAGCCAGAAAACAACCTGAAACAGTTTGCGTTGCCAACAGCTAATTAAACAAAAACGCAGAAGGATAACCTTCTGCGTTACAGTTGCTGGCAACGTGCGATTTATCTTGCCGGATGCGGTGTTAACGACTCATCCGTGTTGGCATGGTAAGCGAAGCGCATCAGGCAATGCTGCATTTGCCATCAGTTATTATGCAGCGAGATTTTTCGCTACGAATTCCCAGTTCACCAGCGCCCAGAAGTGCTCCAGATAGCCAGGACGTGCATTGCGATAGTCGATGTAATAAGCGTGTTCCCAGACATCAACGGTCAGCAGCGGAGTTGCATCGGTGGTCAGTGGAGTACCCGCGTTAGAGGTTGAAACGATAGCCAGCTTGCCATCGCTGTTTTTCACCAGCCAGGTCCAGCCAGAACCAAAGTTTTTGATCGCTGCATCAGTAAACTGAGCTTTGAAATCGGCAAAGCTGCCAAAAGATGCGGCGATAGCTTCAGCGACTTTTCCAGTCGGTTCGCCACCCGCGTTCGGTGCCAGGCAGTTCCAGTAGAAAGTATGGTTCCAGACCTGAGCTGCGTTGTTGAATACGCCACCTTCAGAGCTGCGAATAATCTCTTCCAGTGATTTACCTTCAAACGCGGTACCTTTAATCAGGTTGTTCAGGTTAGTCACATAAGTCTGATGATGCTTGCCGTAGTGATACTCGATGGTTTCCGCAGAAATGTGCGGTGCCAGAGCATCTTTAGCATATGGTAGTGCAGGTAATTCGAATGACATTGCTACTCTCCTTTATTATTAATTTGCATACGTACAATAGCCTTATTGTGCGTATGGATAGGGTAGCAAATTAAAAGGTGAGACAAAAGATGAACTTACCCTGTTGCCGTAACAACAGGGTAAAGTTTTAGCGAAGTGTTTTTGGGGTCATTACCCGGCGAGCGCCAACATAGTGGCGCTGCCAGTAGTCTTCACTGAGAGAAGTGATTTGAATTTCCTGACCCGTACGCGGTGACTGAATAAATTTGCCGTTGCCGACATATACGCCGACATGATCGGCTGTACCGCGTCCCTGAGTACGGAAAAAGACCAGGTCGCCGTTTTTCAGTTCACTACGTTCGATTGGCGCTGCATCTCGCAGGTGATACATTTCATTCGCCGTACGCGGAATACGAATTTTCACCAAATCTTTATAAGCGTAATAAACCAGGCCGCTGCAATCAAAACCGGTACGCGGTGAGCTGCCGCCCCAACGATATGGCTTACCAATTTGCTGCATCAGTTTATTCATTGCCACTTTCGTGGCTTTTTGCACCTTCGCTTTGTGCGCGTCGGCAAGGGTTCCTGACGCGGCATTTTTGACTTTCACACAATGCGATTTATAGCCCTTACGTTTGGTACACTTTTCGGTAAAGTTGGCTGAGGCCGTTTTATTGACGGCGTGTTTGCTGCGAGTTTTGGCGTTTTTAGAAGCGGTAATGGAAGATTTTTTAACGGAAGAAGCGGTTTTGCTTTTGATCGTACTTTTACTGGCGGCTTTTTTCGCTGTTTTCTGGCTGGCTTTCTGGGTCTTTTTGGTGGTTGCCGTGCTTTTCTTTTTATCTGCTTTTTTGGTGATATGAGTAGTAGCAGAACTCTCCCTGGCTTGCTTTGAAGCATGGGCCATAGGCGTTAAAGGCAGGGTGGTAAAAAGTAAAGCACAGAGCGTGATCGAAATACGGTTTATCCGCGCCACTGAGCGTCCCTCTGTTAAGGCAGGTCTATCATGCCTGCGTCTGATTTACAAAACTTGATGATTCTAATGCATAGAAGAAGAGAAAGTTAATAGCTTTTATTGTTAAAAAATACGTTTCGTTGGCGAGCGCAAAAAAATGCAGCAGTGAAAGCTAAAAATGGTTATAAACACGCCAGTTTGCCGTGCATAAGGGAAGAAACGAATATTTGAAATGCAACAAATAGAACAAAGGGATAAAATAGCAAAAGCGTGATGAAAATGTTATTTTCCGATGCCGCACTGACCCGCTACAATGTCAGATTACTGCCGTAAAGAAGTTTGAGGAAGCAAGACAATGAGCACCACTATCGAAAAAATCCAACGCCAGATTGCTGAAAACCCGATCCTGCTGTACATGAAAGGTTCACCGAAACTGCCGAGCTGCGGTTTCTCTGCCCAGGCAGTCCAGGCGCTTGCCGCATGTGGCGAACGTTTTGCCTATGTTGATATCCTGCAGAATCCGGACATTCGTGCGGAACTGCCGAAATATGCTAACTGGCCGACCTTCCCGCAACTGTGGGTTGACGGCGAGCTGGTCGGCGGTTGTGATATCGTGATCGAAATGTATCAGCGTGGCGAACTGCAGCAGTTGATCAAAGAAACTGCCGCTAAATACAAGTCTGAAGAGCCGGACGCTGAATAATCCGTCCTGCAATACTGACGGATGCGAACGGGCATCCGTCAGTTCTTTATCTATTCCCAATCCAGCCCTTGTGGCGAACTTGAAAATCCCGCCTCACGCAGCAGCGTAAACATCGGCGTTTGTCGGACTGGTAGATCATTCACTTCTGTCAGCGTAAAGCGCCGCCGTGGTTCGCGACGCAGTGCGGTAGTCAGCGCGTGGAAAACCTCTGGGGCGAGTAATTCCTCTTTTTCCTGCCAGACCAGCATTTTTTTGCCACCTTGCGCCAGATAAAGTAACAATTTGCCGCCAGAAACGACCACCAGCGCACCCGCCCGACGCGTTGGAACCAGCGTTGCCGGATGTGCAGGCCAGGGCAGAAGATTTCCCCACACATTAGCCGGATCGTTGGCGGAGAGCGCCACTGGTGTATAGTGGCGCGTTTGCGCGGTTTGTGTCGCCAGGTCACGCAATCGGTCAATAGTCAGACGTTCAGCGAATTGCGCGCCACCCAGACCTTCTACAAAACGACCCCGCATAATTCGCCCGGAGTCTTCCATACTTCGACAAAGCGTTTGCATCGATGGAAAACCGCCAGGGATATTTTCGGCTATCACCGCCTGACGACTGATGATGCCGTAGCGGTCGAGCATATTTTCCGCCAGCGCCAGCATCCTTTCGGTATCGTTTAGTGGCTCCACCTGCAATAACGACCAGCGTCCGGCCAGCTTTGGTGTGTTGTAAGATACCAGCGGCGAGACGGGTTGCGTATAGACAGGACGCCCACGACGAGCCCGGTGACTGCGGCGAGTCGAGGTGCGTGCGTTGGAACTGCTACGGGTGAGGGCGCGTAACGGTGCCCAAATGTCGCTGGTAATGACGCCTTGCCAGACCAGCGCCCATAACGCCTCTTGCAGAGCCGAGGGATCAACCGATTCGCCGATTTTATCGCATATCCGTTGGCTGATTTGTTGTGCAAACCAGGCTCCTCCGTCAGCCAGAACAGCGATTATCGCTTGCTGCAGCGCCGAACGATTCGCCTGATCTGCTTCGGCGGGAGTGAACGATTCTGCGGCATATTCCTGTAGATGCAGTGCCACCAGGCCGTCATCTTCACCCAGCTTTTTTTGTCCCGACCAGATAACCGCTCCGGTTGCCAGTAATTCATCGAGCATTTCTGGCGAATAGTCGCGTACGCGGGCAGGCAGGATCTGGCTTTCCCAGAGTGAGGCGGGTAAACCGACTCCTGCAAGCTGTTCGATCACCCGCATCACGCCATCCACGCCCTCATAAACGCCTGGCGATGTTGAGGCAAAGAGTGCCGGGCTACCATCGGTGGCGGGTAATACGCCCTGACGTTCCAGCAGCAATCGCGCATAGGTCGTGGCCGCAACGGGACGTGTCGCTTCTCTGGCGGCTTGCAGCGAGCGCAAACGCAGACGACGAAATACTTCATCGCTCACCCAGATGTCTTGTTGCAGATTCATCACCAGACCCTGTTCGCGCAGTTGCTGAAGTTGCTCTTCGACAATGGCAATACCGAGACTAAACTCATGAGCCAGTTGTTCAGCCGTGACCAGAGCATGAGCCCGGAGATAGCGCAGAAAGAGGTCGCGAAGCGGGTAACTGACTCGGTGCAAATAAATCTCTGGCAGTGACTCTGGTAGTCGTACGCCGAGGGCATCGCGCAGCCTGGCGGCATCATCCATACAGGCAAGACGCTCCTGCCCGCTAATCATCGTCGGGAAGATTCGTTTTACTGCAAGAAGATTTTCCAGATACGACGCAATCTCTTCACTGCTGCCTGTATGCCGTTGCGCCAGGTCTTCAACGGTCATTGGCCCCAGTTCGCGCAGCAGGTCGAACAATCCTTCTTCACCTTTCGCTCTTCTGCCAGGTGCCAGTCGTTGCAACTCTTCTTCCACCTGGCGAATGACCTGCGGGTCGAGTAATTCCCCCGGTTCGACCTGTCCGAGTAGATTGCGCAGTAACTCGCTGTCCAGCGACAGTACGGATGCCCGGCGCTCTGCCAGCGGGGCGTCGCTCTGGTACATAAATTCCGCGACATAGCCGAACAATAAACTGGCGGCGAAAGGCGAGGGCGTAGTGGTCGTCACATCGGATATTTGAATTTCGCCACCGTTCAGGCGACGCATCAAACGTTCCAGCGCGGGAAGATCATAAACATCTTGCAGACATTCGCGTAGGGTTTCGAGAATGACCGGAAAATCCGGATATCCCTGAGCGATTTCCAGCAACTGACTGGCGCGCAGTCGTTGTTGCCAGAGCGGGGTGCGATGGCCCGGCGTGCGGCCCGGCATTAATAATGCCCGCGCGGCGCATTCGCGAAAACGGGCGGCGAAAAGTGCCGAGCTGCCTACCGCCTCGCGGACAATTTGCAGCAACTTTTCTGGTTCAAACAAAAAAATCGCGGCATCAGGCAATTTACCATCGGTGTCAGGAATGCGCGCAACAATGCCGTCATCACTGGCAACCACAGACGCGTCAGCGCCCCATAGTGCATGTATTCGCCCGGCAATCGCCAGCGCCCAGGGTTCATGCACCCGTCTTCCATAGGGAGAGTGCAAAATAATACGCCAGTCACCAATTTCATCACGGCACCGTTCGAGGACAAGATGACGACTACCTGGAACGATACCCGTCGCGTTGCGCTGCTCGTCAATCAACCCCTGAATATTGGCGATCGTATTTTCTTCTGCCAACCACGGGGGAATAGTCCCGGAAAAGAACGCGCCATCCGCCAGTAAATGGAGAAAATCGCCGATCATCTCGCCTAATTCTGCCGGACGTCCGTTACCTTCACCACGCCAGAAGGGAAGGCGGGCAGAACGACCTGGAGCAGGAGTCACAATCACCTGATCGCGGGTGATTTGCTGGATCCGCCATGAGGTTGCGCCAAGAGTGATAATATCGTTCACCCGTGACTCATATACCATCTCCTCATCCAGTTCACCCACCCGCCGCGAACCGGCCTGTTCTTCACCTTCGGGTAATAACACGCTATACATGCCACGATCCGGAATGGTGCCGCCGCTGGTAACCGCCAACAATTGAGCGCCAGGTCGGGCGGTCAATATCCCGGTCTCCCTGTTCCAGACCAGTTTGGGGCGAAAAGCAGAAAAATCGCCAGAGGGATAGCGCCCGGAAAGCATATCCAGCGTGGCGTCAAAAACACGTCCTGGCAGATCTTTCCACGGTGCGGCACGGCGTACGCGGGAGTACCATTCGTCTACCTGTAATGCATCCATCGCCGCGGCGGCAACGGTTTGCTGCGCAAGGACGTCGAGTGGATTATGCGGTGGTGTCAGGTTTTCCAGCCTGCCTGCGAACATACACTCTACAATGACTGCGGAATCGACTAAGTCACGCCGGGTTCGGGGGAAAAAAAGCCCTTTAGATACACCGCCAACCTGATGTCCGGCACGTCCAATGCGTTGTAACCCACTGGCAACAGAAAGCGGCGTTGCCACCTGAATCACCAGATCCACCGCGCCCATATCAATCCCCAGTTCGAGACTGGAGGTTGCGACCACGCAGCGTAATTCACCCGATTTCAGCGCCTGTTCGGTGATTGCTCGTTGTTCTTTAGAGACGGAGCCGTGGTGTGAGCGGGCAATAAAAATGTCGCTACTTTGTACACGGTTAGAGGTTGCGCCGGAGGTCGACTCGAAATGGGCCGCATCAACGGCGATAGACGGGGAACGCTGTAAGCGAGCGGCGTAAAGCTCATTTAATCGTGCCGTCAGTTTTTCCGCCAGCCCGCGTGAATTAGTAAAGACAATGGTCGAGCGATGGCGCAAAACTTCATCAAGGATACCCGTTTCAATATATGGCCAGATGGAGCCTTCTCGGCCGGCATGGCTGTCTTCGCCGGTGCCGCTGGCGACCGATGAGACATCATCCATATTGGCGACCGGTACGACAATCCGTATCTGCGGATGGCGCATTGTGGGCGGGTTGACTACCGTAACCGGGCGATCGCCACCAAGAAATGCTGCCACATCGCTGGCTGAGCGTACAGTGGCAGAAAGGCCAATTCGCTGTGCTGAGGTGTGGAGCAGCGCATCGAGCCGCTCCAGACTTAACGCCAGATGCGCACCACGTTTACTGCCCGCTACCGCGTGGACTTCATCAATAATTACCGTTTCGACGCCGCGTAGCGTTTCGCGCGCGCGGGAGGTCAGCATCAGATAGAGTGATTCGGGTGTGGTGATCAGAATATCCGGCGGATTACGGGTGAGTTTGCTGCGTTCCTGTGCAGGCGTATCGCCAGTACGGATCCCCACGCGAAGATTGACTTCCGTTTCGCCGCGCCGCCGCCGTTCATCGGCAATACCCTGTAACGGGATCTGCAAGTTGCGCTGAACGTCGGTGCCCAGAGCTTTGATCGGTGAAATATAGAGAATGCGTGAGGTTTTACGCTTATGCGCCTCGCGGGTATCTTCGCCGCCTTCGCGGAAGAGCTGATCGAGGGCGTAGAGAAATGCTGCCAGCGTTTTCCCGGAGCCAGTCGGTGCAATCACCAGCGCATGTTCGCCTCGCGCCGCCACATGCCAGGTTTGCGACTGGACAGCGGTCGGCTGTTTAAAGGCGCGAAGAAACCAGTCGCGGGTCGCCGGTGAAAACACGTCCGGCAGGGGCGATGAAGGGTTTAGATTATCTGCCATTAACGCTATTCCCCGTGAATATCATGCATGATGCGTGGAATAGCCTCACTATAGATGCCTGAATCATTGCATGTCATCAGGCATCGACTCGATTACACCTCTTCGGCGGCAGGTAGCGGCCAGCCTCCCAGACGTTTCCAGCGGTTGACGATTTCACAAAACAGCACAGCAGTGCGTTCGGTGTCGTACAGCGCGGAGTGCGCCTGGGTGCTGTCGAAGTCCATGCCAGCGGTCTGGCAAGCCTTTGACAATACGGTTTGTCCGAGTGCCAGCCCGGCCAGTGCAGCAGTGTCAAAAGTGGCGAAAGGGTGGAACGGGTTACGTTTCAGTGAGGCGCGTTCTGCGGCGGCCATCATAAAGCTGTGATCGAAATTGGCGTTGTGCGCCACCATAATGGCGCGGTTACAGCCGCTCGCTTTAATGCCTTTACGTACAACTTTAAAAATTTCGTGCAGCGCCTCGTATTCGCTGACCGCGCCGCGATCGGGATCGTTCGGGTCAATACCGTTGAAGGCGAGGGCCTCTGGCTGCAAATTTGCGCCGACAAATGGTTCGACGTGGAAATGTAATGTGGTGTCCGGCATCAGCCAGCCTTGTTCATCCATTTTCAGGGTGATGGCGGCAATCTCAAGCAGCGCATCGGTTTTGGCATTAAATCCGGCTGTTTCAACATCGATCACAACAGGATAAAAACCACGAAAACGGTCGCACAGACCGGTAAGTTGAGCGTTATCGGACATCTGATTCTCTTAATACGGATAAATTGCAGCGCGCATTATGACAAATATTACTTGTCGATGCAGTAAAGATGCGGGCGTGATGGGTTCACGCCCGGCAGGAGATTAGTTGCCCAGACCGCGACCGGCGTCTTTCTCTTCGATTAACTCAATTTTGTAACCGTCCGGATCTTCCACAAACGCGATAACCGTAGTACCGCCTTTTACCGGACCCGCTTCACGGGTCACGTTACCCCCGTTTTGACGGATTTTTTCGCACGCTTCAGCGGCGTTATCAACGCTAAGCGCGATGTGACCATAAGCAGTGCCGAGTTCGTATTTATCCACGCCCCAGTTGTAGGTCAGTTCAATCACCGCTTCTTCGGTTTCCGGGCCGTAGCCAACAAACGCCAGTGAGTATTTGTATTCCGGGTTTTCGCTGGTACGCAGCAGTTTCATGCCCAGTACTTTGGTATAAAAATCGATGGAGCGTTGCAGATCGCCAACGCGCAGCATGGTATGAAGAAGACGCATCTTTATATCCTCAAAATGGCTAACAGATTCAAAATGTTGTTTTAGTATAGCGGCGGCTTTGCGCCGCTCGCAATGTTGGATTACAGCGTCGGGTAATCCGTGTAGCCTTCCGCGCCGCCACCGTAAAAACTTTCGGCACGCTGTGGGTTAAGCTCAGCTTTGCGTTGCAAGCGGGCGACCAGATCCGGGTTCGCAATCCAGTCACGACCAAATGCCACCGCATCAATTAACCCTTTGCCGATCAGCGTTTCGGCTTTTTCTACCGTGTATGCACCTGCGCCGATAATCGGACCGTGGAAACGGGCGCGTACTTTTTCGCGGAACGCATCAGTATACGGCTCACCCCCCGCCCAATCTGGTTCTGACATATGCAGATAAGCAATGCCGCGTTTACCCAGTTGTTCAATCAGATACAGTGCATCGGCTTCTTCATTCGGGCCGTTATCTGTGTTCTGGAAAGTACCGATTGGCGAAACGCGAATGCCAATGCGATCGGCACCCCATTCTTCAATCCCTGCATCGACCACTTCCAGCACCAGACGTGCGCGATTTTCCACGCTGCCGCCGTACTGATCGGTACGATGGTTTGAAGAAGGAGAAAGGAACTGATGCAGCAAATAACCATGAGCAGAGTGGAGCTCTACCAGATCAAAACCGGCTTCACGCGCGTTAGAAATGGCCTGACGGAAATCATTGACGATACCCGGAATCTCTTCCAGTTCAAGCGCACGCGGCATGGATGTTTCAACACGGATCGCCTGACCATTTTCATCGCGCAGAGAAGTACGTGTTCCCGCGCTAAGTGCGGAAGGCGCTACCGGTGCCTGACCGCCAGGTTGCAGGCTGGCGTGAGAAATGCGTCCGGTGTGCCACAGCTGTACGGCCATATGACCATTTTCAGCATGAACGCCAGCGGTAATTTTTTTCCATGCGGCAATTTGTTCCGGACTATGGATGCCAGGTGCACCAGCATACCCTTTTGCCTGGGCAGAAATTTGCGTGGCTTCGCTAATAATCAAACCGGCACTGGCACGTTGGCGATAGTATTCCGCCATCAACGGGGTAGGGATGTCACCCGGTTCAATACTGCGAAGACGCGTCAGCGGTGCCATAAAAATACGGTTTGCCGCCGTGATCGCGCCCACTTTCAGTGGGGAATACAGTTTTTCAGATGACATAAAGGCTCCCGGTCGTCTGGTGATAAAAAATGCCTGCTAAACGGCAGGCGTCGCAATAATGGTTTTTACATGTGCCAGCGCGTTTTCCAGTGGCTCGTAATTGCGCGAAATTTTGGCCTGCAGATTCGCACCCAGCCACAGTGCGTAAAGCACTTGTGCCTGTTGCAGCGGTTCGCCACAAAAGGTTAAACAATGGCTATCACGGCCATTTTCCAGCGCCTGCGAGAGCAGGGCGATCACGCCGCGAGCGCCTTTATCCATCGCGCTACGCATATCTTCTGACAGATCGCACACTTCGGCAGAGAGTTTTACTGTCAGGCAACCACTGATGGTTCCATGTTGGCAAAACTGGTTCAGTGTTTGCTGGTAATAAGCCAGTATGCGGTCGCGGTAGTTACCTTCGCCGGATTGCAGCAACTCAGTCAGTCGCTGGTGATATGCGGCGTAATGGCGCTCAAGCATGGCAACGCCAAACGCTTCTTTAGAGCGAAAGTAGTGATAGAAGGACCCTTTCGGCACTTCAGCAGTTTTTAGGAGTTCGCTTAGCCCCATCCCGGTGAATCCACGTTGCAGGCAAAGTTGCTCGCCCGTCGCCAGGAGATGTTCGCGAGTATCATGTTCGGTGTGTTTGTTCATGCGTTGGAGTGTAGTAGACCAGTCGGTCTAGTGCAAGCAAAGTTGCTACTTTGGGCATTAACAGCTTCAATAGTGGTAATAATCTTATCTGAGGAGGGCGAAGTGGCGGAGCAATTAGAGTTCTTTCCCGTCCAGAGCCCGTGCCGGGGAATTTGCCAGTCTGACGAACGCGGATTTTGTCGCGGCTGCTTTCGCAGTCGGGATGAGCGTTTTAACTGGAATAAAATGAGCGATGGCGAAAAACAAGAGGTACTGCGCCTTTGTCGGCAGCGATTAATGCGCAAATTACGTGCAAATAAGCCGGCGTCATCAGATGAACCGGAGCAACCATCACTCTTTTGAGCCTAATCTTGCGTATACTCCTCTCATATCTGATAAGAGGAAGCGATTATGGTTCAGCGTATTACTATTGCGCCGCAAGGCCCGGAGTTTTCCCGTTTTGTGATGGGCTACTGGCGATTGATGGACTGGAATATGTCCGCCCGCCAGCTGGTCAGTTTTATTGAAGAGCATCTGGATCTCGGCGTGACCACCGTGGACCATGCTGATATTTATGGTGGCTATCAGTGCGAAGCGGCGTTTGGCGAGGCGCTGAAACTGGCACCTCACCTGCGTGAACGGATGGAAATCGTCAGTAAATGCGGTATCGCGACGACCGCGCGTGAAGAAAACGTCATTGGTCATTACATCACTGACCGCGATCACATCATTAAGAGCGCCGAACAGTCGCTAATTAATCTCGCGACCGATCATCTGGATCTGCTGTTAATCCACCGACCAGACCCGTTAATGGATGCCGATGAAGTGGCGGACGCGTTTAAACATCTGCATCAGAGCGGCAAAGTGCGCCATTTTGGCGTATCCAACTTCACGCCCGCGCAATTTGCCCTGTTGCAATCACGCCTGCCGTTTACCCTTGCCACTAATCAGGTGGAAATATCCCCGGTGCATCAGCCGTTACTGCTGGATGGCACGCTCGACCAACTGCAACAACTGCGTGTTCGTCCGATGGCGTGGTCCTGCCTTGGTGGTGGTCGTCTGTTTAATGATGATTATTTCCAGCCGCTGCGTGATGAACTGGCTGTGGTGGCGGAGGAGTTAAACGCGGGCTCGATTGAACAGGTGGTTTACGCCTGGGTATTACGTTTACCGTCGCAGCCGCTGCCAATTATCGGCTCAGGTAAAATTGAGCGCGTACGGGCAGCTGTCGAAGCTGAAACACTGAAAATGACCCGTCAACAATGGTTCCGTATCCGTAAAGCGGCATTGGGTTACGACGTACCGTAAGCACTTTTAGGAATAGCCGCCGTTCAAAAATGTGTCACTGGTTTACACTTATTCAGGAATGCACAATGAACGGAGGTCCTATGAAACGTTTTAGTCTGGCCATTCTGGCGCTGGTTGTTGCGACCGGCGCACAAGCTGCCAGTGAAAAAGTCGAGATGAACCTCGTCACGTCGCAAGGGGTTGGGCAGTCAATTGGTAGCGTCACCATTACTGAAACCGATAAAGGTCTGGAGTTTTCGCCCGACCTGAAAGCATTACCCCCCGGTGAACATGGCTTCCATATTCATGCCAAAGGAAGCTGCCAGCCAGCCACCAAAGATGGCAAAGCCAGCGCCGCGGAATCCGCAGGCGGGCATCTTGATCCACAAAATACCGGTAAACATGAAGGGCCAGAAGGTGCCGGGCATTTAGGCGATCTGCCTGCACTGGTCGTCAATAATGACGGCAAAGCTACCGATGCCGTCATCGCGCCTCGTCTGAAATCACTGGATGAAGTCAAAGACAAAGCACTGATGGTCCACGTTGGCGGCGATAATATGTCCGATCAACCTAAACCGCTGGGCGGTGGCGGTGAACGCTATGCCTGTGGTGTAATTAAGTAATTAAGAGGCCAGCGTACCTTGCGGCGGTGCTTGCTCAAGTTGCGAAAGCGAGCAGTACAGCCGCCAGACAATTGCCGCCAGCTCACGGGCGGCAGGTTGATGATGACGGGCAAGGCTGTCGCAAATTCGCTGTAATTCTTCAAGTGTGGCCGCCAGTGATTTTTGCTGAACGCCACGCTCACTCATCACTCCGCGCAACAGTGAAATACAGTTATCCCGTACTCGCGATAACGGATCGGAACGCGATTCCCAGTCGCGCAATTGCCAGACAACATGAGAACAGTTCAGCAGCACTACACCCCAGCGTAATAACCAACGGCGAGCCATCGCATCCTGGCTGTTACTCAACTGACTGACGTGATGATAAGTGAGCGATTCAAATTCGCTTTCACTCAGTGATGGATGGCGGCTTAGTTGATCGACAAAATCCCGGCGCAGCGCGCGAATATGACGGCGACTTTTACGAGCATCCGATCCTGGACGCAGAATGGCGAACGCTAACCACGCCAGCGCAACGCCAACGATTTTTGCCAGATTATCGTTAAGAAAATCAGCAAAATCATACACCGGGGGATTAGTGACAGCGATAAACGAACCCATAAAAACAATCAGTTGCCCCCACAGTGCGGCAAATTTGGGCATCTGCAATTTAAGAAGCTGCATCGTCGCCAGCAGTGGAAAGAGAAACAGTAAAAATTGCCACAGATCGCTAATCTGGACCATCAGGCCAAATTTGACCACAAAGCTGAATAGCGAAAGTAACACCAGCGTACGCATCAGCAGTGACAACGACTTAAACGGAGCTGCGACGGCGGAGTAGAGTACGCAGCTAATCGCTGCCAGCGTTAATGCATTGGCACCGGCATCCCATTGCGAAGCAATACTCCATGTGCCAATCATCATCAACGTACAAAATGTACGCAGCCCGCTCCACATAGCTTCGGCGTTATCGGTATGACGAGCCAGGCCGGATGTCCGTGGGAGTCTGGTATGATCATCTACACCGCTTTGCAGACGATGTAATTCCTGACTACTTTGCAGATAAAGTCGGCAAAAATAACGTAGTCGCTGCCAGAAGGCGACGTGCCGATAGTCGGCGACGTTGGTCGGGCGTAGCGGGGCGATAATACGTGCGACGGTGTAAACATCTGTTTGCGAACTGGCGAGCGCCGTCAGCAGCTGTTCGAGAATTTCTCGTGTGGCACCTGGCGGTGAGGGCCAGTTGAGCAACATACGTCGCAGGCTGGAGATGACACTGGTCATACGTAATTGCTGGTGGAGCAGCGCATTAAGGCGTGCGTTTTGCTGGCGAAAACGATAGTGGCTCCAGAAAGCCTGGATACGGAGCAAATTCATGGTCAGTATCTGCCCAATCACCCCTTCATGTGCTGCACGAATGGCATCGGTTGTTTCAGGCTGCCAGAGTAAACTGGCATGTTCCAGCAATCGGGCGTGCATGTTTTTCAATGCGGTTAAAAGGGCTGTAGCATCGGAATTGCTCGGCAGGATCATCATCATCATGCCGCCGCACAAAATACCGACAATCACCTCGCAAACGCGCGCCTGAGCGATATCCCACAGCTGGCTGGCCTCAGTAATATTAACCATCGGAAAGGCGATGATGGCAGCCGTGTAGCCCGCCAGTTGAAATGCATACGCGACATTATTCGTGAAGTGCGCACAGGCCCAGGTACAAAAGCCAAGCCACGCCGCCATGCTCAAAAGAAAAAACCACGGCTCATTAAGTGTATGTCCGGCAAGAAGCAGTGCCGCAATGGCTCCGAGCAAACTGCCAGCGATGCGTCCGAGGCTTTTGCTGATGACACCGCCCACGGTGGGAAAGCTAACCACGGCAGCCGAGGTCATCGCCCAATAGGGTTCATCCAGATTTAAATAATAGGCAACCGTCAGCGCCAGACACATGGCAATGGTATTGCGTAACGCATAACGCCATTGCGCCAGCGTGGCCCTGAACCAGGGCAAATTGCGCAAGGACCATGACGATGCGTTCATTATTGACCTACGGCAATGCTACAGGTGGTGCCCGACACCAGCGTGACATCGCCTGGGACTTTATCCAGCGCAAAGCGGACGGGAACGCGTTGGGCGAGTCGAACCCAGGGGACGTTAGGTTTCACATCCGGAATAAGGCTTGAGTCACTTTCAACGCTCTGATCATAAATCGCCCGACCGATACTGGAAACGTGACCCTGTAACGTTTTGTTATCACTATAGAGGGTAATTTGTGCTGGTGCACCTTCGCGGATATGGCGCAACTTGGTTTCTTCAAAATAACCAATGACGTAAAACGAGTGGCTGTCGACAAGGGCAAACAGCGGTTTCCCTGTGTCAGCGTAATCGCCGATGCGGGTAGTGAGGTTAGTCACCCATCCACTCACCGGGGCGCGAATTTCCGTTTGCGCCAGTTGCCATTGTGCCTGTTTCAGCGTCGCCTGTGCGGCATCAACACTGGCCTGCATCGCTTTAACATTGAGGTTAGCGGTATCGAGTTCTTCGGCAGAAATAAAATTTTGTGAGAGATGACGACGACGATTCGCTTCGTTATTGGCTTTTGCGAGGTCAGATTGCGCTTTCGCCAGCTGAGCCTGTGCGTTCAGCTCGGCGATCTTAAAGGGCGTTTTATCGATCGTGAGCAGAAGATCCCCCGCGTTAACCAGCTGGTTGTCTTTTATATTCAGCTCAACAATACGTCCCGACACCTGAGGGGTGATAGAAACCTGTTCTGCGCGTATTTTCCCGTCGCGTGTCCACGGAGATTGCATGTAATAATTCCACAGCCACCATCCGGCAAGAACCGCAACTACCGCTACAATGATTGTTGAGAAATACTTAATTGTTTTAATTGACATAGTTACCACGCAATCAGTATTGCCAGGGCAAGGCAAACGCAAATCGCAAACAGCGATAAATCCATTAACAAGGGATGCCAGATGTCACCAGCGTAGATCCAGCCACGAAGCAGGCGGTGTACGACAAGCCAGATGACGAATCCAAACGCGAAGGCTTTGAAAAACGGAGGAAAGTAGACGGACGCACCGAACACCAGATCTTGTAAGGGCAATCCTGTTGCATTGAGCATAAACTTCACAAAGTAGATTCCTTTACGACCGAATATATTGCGTTAGATTAATAAATATTCTTTAAGTGCGAAAAATTTACGCGCAATTTCTGAAAAATATGTCTGACGGTAACCAAATGCAGCAATACATTTGTTTTAGCAATACAATTGCTGCACACTATTCTAAAAGCCGCATAATATCTTAGCAAGCTAATTATAAGGAGATGAAATTGGAATCGCCACTAGGTTCTGATCTGGCACGGTTGGTGCGCATATGGCGTGCTCTGATAGACCATCGCCTGAAACCGCTGGAGTTAACACAAACCCATTGGGTTACGTTACACAATATCCATCAGTTACCTCCAGACCAGTCGCAAATTCAACTGGCAAAAGCGATTGGCATCGAGCAGCCATCACTGGTCCGTACTCTGGACCAACTGGAAGAAAAAGGGTTAATTTCGCGTCAAACTTGTGCCAGCGATCGTCGGGCTAAACGTATTAAACTGACGGAAAAGGCAGAGCCACTGATCAGCGAAATGGAAGCTGTTATTAACAAAACCCGCGCGGAAATTTTACATGGCATCTCCGCAGAGGAACTGGAACAACTGATTAAGCTCATCGCAAAACTTGAGCATAATATCATTGAGTTACAGGCCAAAGGGTGAAATGAAGGGGGCGTGTGGTCAGTAACCTGACCACACGCAAACTTATTTAGCGCGGGGAAACGGTCACCTGACTGCCATTGCTGGCCAGTACGACACGTTGGCCCGGAGAGAAACGAGTGTTGCCTTGTTTCTGTACCACCATGATGGTATTACCATCGTCTTTACGAATTTCCAGCTCGACACCCTGCGTTTTGTTCATTGCACTCTGTACGCCCTGACCGGCTACGCCACCTGCAACAGCGCCTGCTGCAGTAGCCAGAGAACGCCCGGTTCCGCCGCCAACAGTATTTCCCAGGAAACCACCAAGAACAGCACCGCCAATTGCGCCGATAACGTTGGAATCATCACCGCCCTGAATCTGTACCGGACGTACGTTAACGATGGTGCCATAGCTGACATTCTGTACTTGTTTCGCTTCAGAAGCGGTATAAACATCCCCTGACAGGGTGTCGTTATTAACACAACCGACAAGAGACAGACCTACCATTGAAACAACCAATACGCGTTTAATCATTGAAAAATCTCCTGTTCACCATGAAACGCCACGCAAGCATCCCTCATGGTCAAAGTATATGGCATATGTGAATCCATGGTTACATGTTCTACCAAATATGAGCAAATCATAATGAAAGTAGGATCAACCAATTATAAACAAAACATTCATGATGATTATTGATTTGAAGATAATGTTTTACTACCAACGATAAAAATCGGTCATTCCGCATGGTATTCACGAAAAGTTTATGTTTGAGTGGTGCGCAAACGTCAGATTGAAAAAGGATGAACTATGAAATCGGGTCGCTTTATTGGCGTTATGTCAGGCACCAGCCTTGATGGTGTTGATGTTGTGTTGGCGACAATTGATGAACACCGGGTCGCACAGCTGGCAAGTTTGAGCTGGCCGATCCCGGTGTCTCTGAAACAGGCTGTACTGGATATTTGCCAGGGCCAGCAGCTTACACTTTCGCAGTTTGGACAGCTTGATACTCAACTCGGGCGACTTTTTGCTGATGCGGTCAATGCCTTGCTTAAGGAACAAAACCTGCAGGCGAGAGATATCGTTGCGATCGGCTGTCACGGTCAAACCGTCTGGCATGAACCGACGGGCGTGGCACCACACACTTTACAGATTGGCGATAACAATCAAATTGTGGCACGCACCGGAATTACGGTTGTCGGTGATTTTCGCCGTCGCGATATTGCCTTGGGAGGACAAGGCGCACCGCTGGTACCTGCGTTCCATCATGCGCTGCTGGCTCACCCAACCGAGCGACGAATGGTGCTCAATATTGGTGGCATTGCCAATCTGTCACTGCTCATTCCTGGGCAGCCGGTAGGGGGCTACGATACCGGCCCTGGTAACATGCTGATGGATGCCTGGATCTGGCGTCAGGCAGGTAAACCTTACGATAAAGATGCCGAGTGGGCACGGGCGGGTAAAGTCATTCTCCCACTGCTGCAAAATATGCTCAGCGACCCATATTTCTCGCAACCTGCACCGAAAAGTACCGGACGCGAATACTTTAACTACGGCTGGCTGGAGCGCCATTTGCGCCATTTTCCGGGTGTTGATCCCCGAGATGTACAGGCGACACTGGCAGAACTCACCGCCGTGACCATTTCTGAACAAGTTTTGTTGAGCGGTGGCTGCGAACGATTGATGGTATGTGGTGGAGGAAGTCGTAATCCGCTACTCATGGCGCGTCTGGCGGCATTACTGCCAGGCACAGAAGTCACCACCACCGATGCCGTTGGCATTAGTGGCGATGACATGGAAGCATTGGCTTTCGCCTGGCTTGCCTGGCGAACGCTGGCGGGATTACCAGGAAATCTGCCTTCCGTCACTGGCGCAAGCCAGGAGACGGTACTGGGGGCTATTTTCCCCGCTAACCTGTGATATCAGAGTTAACTGAATTTTTCTTACCGCGTCTGCCGTTACACTTGGAACGTTAGGGAGGGCGTATTGCCCTCCAGACCAGGAAAGTCTTCGGGATATGTCTATGAAAAAACTGTTACTGATCTGTTTGCCGGTCCTTCTCACCGGCTGTAGCGTGTTCAATCAACTGGTTGAGCGCATGCAAACCGATACGCTGGAATACCAGTGTGATGAAAAACCGTTGACGGTCAAACTGAATAATCCGCGCCAGGAAGTCAGTTTTGTTTATGATAATCAACTATTGCATCTCAAACAGGGCATTTCTGCGTCTGGTGCACGTTACACCGACGGGATCTATGTTTTCTGGTCGAAAGGCGAGGAAGCGACTGTCTATAAACGCGACCGCATCGTCTTGAATAACTGTCAGTTACAAAATCCACAGCGTTGAGATTTTTCCAGGGGCGGCGCACAATAGCGTCACCCACTGACAATCCGTAAAGAAAACCATGTCTGATAACGACGAATTGCAGCAAATCGCGCATCTGCGCCGTGAATACACCAAAGGCGGGTTACGCCGCCGCGATCTTCCCGCCGATCCATTAACCCTTTTTGAACGCTGGCTCTCTCAGGCTTGTGACGCCAAACTGGCGGACCCTACCGCGATGGTGGTCGCTACCGTGGATGAACATGGTCAGCCTTATCAGCGCATCGTTTTACTCAAACATTACGACGAAAAAGGCATGGTGTTTTACACCAACCTCGGCAGCCGTAAAGCACATCAAATCGAAAATAATCCGCGCGTTAGCCTGCTGTTCCCGTGGCATACCCTTGAGCGCCAGGTGATGGTGATCGGTAAAGCGGAACGACTTTCGACTCTCGAAGTGATGAAATATTTTCATAGTCGCCCACGTGATAGCCAGATTGGTGCATGGGTTTCGAAGCAGTCCAGTCGCATTTCTGCCCGCGGTATCCTTGAAAGTAAATTCCTGGAGCTGAAGCAGAAGTTTCAACAGGGCGAAGTGCCATTGCCGAGTTTTTGGGGCGGTTTTCGCGTCAGCCTTGAACAGATTGAGTTCTGGCAGGGCGGTGAGCATCGCCTGCATGACCGCTTTTTGTACCAGCGTGAAAATGATGCGTGGAAGATTGATCGTCTTGCCCCCTGAAAAGATGCAAAAATCTTGCTTTAATCGCTGGTACTCCTGATTCTGGCACTTTATTCTATGTCTCTTTCGCATCTGGCGAAAAGTCGTGTACCGGCAAAGGTGCAGTCGTTATATACATGGAGATTTTGATGGCAAGCAGTAACTTGATTAAACAATTGCAAGAGCGGGGGCTGGTAGCCCAGGTGACGGACGAGGAAGCGTTAGCAGAGCGACTGGCGCAAGGCCCGATCGCGCTCTATTGCGGCTTCGATCCTACCGCTGACAGCTTGCATTTGGGGCATCTTGTTCCATTGTTATGCCTGAAACGCTTCCAGCAGGCGGGCCACAAGCCGGTTGCGCTGGTAGGCGGCGCGACGGGTCTGATTGGCGACCCGAGCTTCAAAGCTGCTGAGCGTAAGCTGAACACCGAAGAAACTGTTCAGGAATGGGTGGACAAAATCCGCAAGCAGGTTGCCCCGTTCCTCGATTTCGACTGTGGAGAAAACTCTGCTATCGCGGCGAACAACTATGACTGGTTCGGCAATATGAATGTGCTGACCTTCCTGCGCGATATTGGCAAACACTTCTCCGTTAACCAGATGATCAACAAAGAAGCGGTTAAGCAGCGTCTCAACCGTGAAGATCAGGGGATTTCGTTCACTGAGTTTTCCTACAACCTGTTGCAGGGTTATGACTTCGCCTGTCTGAACAAACAGTACGGTGTGGTGCTGCAAATTGGTGGTTCTGACCAGTGGGGTAACATCACTTCTGGTATCGACCTGACCCGTCGTCTGCATCAGAATCAGGTGTTTGGCTTGACCGTTCCGCTGATCACCAAAGCAGACGGCACCAAATTTGGTAAAACTGAAGGCGGCGCAGTCTGGTTGGATCCGAAGAAAACCAGCCCGTACAAATTCTACCAGTTCTGGATTAACACTGCGGATGCCGACGTTTACCGCTTCCTGAAGTTCTTCACCTTTATGAGCATTGAAGAGATCAACGCCCTGGAAGAAGAAGATAAAAACAGCGGTAAAGCACCGCGCGCCCAGTATGTACTGGCGGAGCAGGTGACTCGTCTGGTTCACGGTGAAGAAGGTTTACAGGCGGCAAAACGTATTACCGAATGCCTGTTCAGCGGTTCCTTGAGTGCGCTGAGTGAAGCGGACTTCGAACAGCTGGCGCAGGACGGCGTACCGATGGTTGAGATGGAAAAAGGCGCAGACCTGATGCAGGCGCTGGTCGATTCTGAACTGCAACCATCTCGTGGTCAGGCGCGTAAAACTATCGCCTCCAATGCCATCACCATTAACGGTGAAAAACAATCCGATCCTGAATACTTCTTTAAAGAAGAAGATCGTCTGTTTGGTCGTTTTACCTTACTGCGTCGCGGCAAAAAGAATTACTGTCTGATTTGCTGGAAATAATGCATTAAGTGGAAAGGGGGAGTGAGAAATCACTCCCCCTGGTTTTTATACAGGGAACATGATGAAAAATATTCTCGCTATCCAGTCTCACGTTGTTTATGGTCATGCGGGTAACAGTGCGGCAGAGTTTCCGATGCGCCGCCTGGGCGCGAACGTCTGGCCGCTGAACACCGTTCAATTTTCTAATCACACCCAATACGGCAAATGGACCGGCTGCGTGATGCCGCCCAGCCATTTAACCGAAATAGTGCAAGGCATTGCCGCCATTGATAAATTACACACCTGTGATGCCGTATTAAGTGGCTATCTGGGATCGGCGGAGCAGGGTGAACATATCCTCGGTATCGTCCGTCAGGTGAAAGCCGCGAATCCGCAGGCGAAATATTTTTGCGATCCGGTAATGGGTCATCCGGAAAAAGGCTGTATCGTTGCACCGGGTGTCGCAGAGTTTCATGTGCGTCACGGTTTGCCTGCCAGCGATATCATTGCGCCGAATCTGGTTGAGCTGGAGATACTCTGTGAGCATCCGGTAAATAACGTCGAAGAAGCGGTTCTGGCAGCGCGTGAACTCATTGCGCAAGGGCCACAAATTGTGTTGGTTAAACACCTGGCGCGGGCTGGCTACAGCCGTGACCGTTTTGAAATGCTGCTGGTTACCGCCGATGAAGCCTGGCATATCAGCCGTCCGCTGGTGGATTTTGGTATGCGCCAGCCGGTAGGTGTTGGTGATGTGACGAGCGGTTTACTGCTGGTGAAACTGCTTCAGGGGGCAACGCTGCAGGAGGCCCTGGAACATGTGACCGCTGCAGTATACGAAATCATGGTGACCACCAAAGCAATGCAGGAATATGAGTTGCAAGTGGTTGCTGCTCAGGATCGTATTGCCAAACCAGAACATTATTTCAGCGCAACAAAGCTCTGAAATATCTCATTTCGGCCCACAACGACCTGTGGGCCGATGGCTATTACTTTAAGCCTTCCGCTGACAGCGCGTCTTGTACTTCCGGACGTTCAGCCATACGTTGCATAAATGCCGCAATGTGCTCTAACCCTTCCAGATTCAGTTTCACCGCGTATGCCCAGCGCAGAACCGTAAACAGATAGGCATCAGCAATTGTAAATCGTTGCCCGCAGATCCAGTGCTCATCCTTCAGAGCATCGTTCACATATTGCAGCTTCTTCTCCAGCTGCGCGCGAACTGTTGGTTTGTACTCTTCCGGTGTATCAGGGCGAAACAGAGGTGTGAAGCCTTTATGCAGCTCGGTGGCGATGTAATTCAGCCATTCGATGGTTTTATAGCGGGAAATACTGTTTACCGGTGCCAGCAACTGGCGGTCGGGGACGCTGTCGGCAAGATACTGCATAATTGCTACGCCTTCCGTCAGCAAAGTACCATTGTCCAGCTGCAATGCAGGCACCTGTCCCTTAGGGTTAACGGCAAAGTAATCGTCACCGTTTTCGAGACGTTTTTTCATTAAATCCACACTGACGAGCGTAAAATCCTTTCCGCTCTCACGCAGGGTGATATGGGAAGCGAGAGAGCAGGCACCCGGTTTGTAGAACAATTTCATCGGTAACTCCTTTTGTCTGTGGTTTAAAGTATGGTAGTGCGTTGCTGAACAAAAAAAAGCCGCTAACGAAAAGTTAGCGGCTTGTAAAAGAGTTTCCCTGAATTTTACGCTACAGCAGCTTTCGCCGCTTTGTCTGCAGCGTCATCCTGCGTCATGCGGTGCAGTTTCGGCGCGGTCAGCAGCATCAGTACTGCAATAACGGCAGTAGCGACACCAATCTGCAAGAATACGCGACCATAGACTTCCAGTGACATCAGCGGATCGGTAACGTTATCCGGCACAGCCATCATACCCGCAACATAACCACCAATCAGGTTTGCACCGGCAGTGGTCAGGAACCAGCTACCCATAATGAAGCCCATCAGACGCTGCGGAACGAGTTGTGCGACCATTGCCAGACCCAGACCAGAGATCATCAGTTCCCCGATACTCTGCAGGCCATAGCTCGCGACCAGCCAGCTTACAGACACGATACCAGCGTCAGACGCGAATTTCGCACCCAGCGGCAGAATCAGGAACGCACCAGAACACATCACCATGCCGATTGCAAACTTGGTTGGCATCGGCAGGGTATCGCCCATCTTGTTATAGATAGCGGCCAGAATCGGACTACCGATGATGATCCAGAACGGGTTCAGTGCCTGATACTGCTCAGGTTCTACGGCCAGACCCAGAATGGAGTGCTCAACGTTACGAATCGCAAAGAAGTTCAGTGACGTTGGCATCTGGCTGTACAGCACGAAGAAGATAATGGCTTCGAGCATCAGGATGAAGGCAACGATCATTTTACGACGCGCAGCACCTTTCATCGCGAAGGCTTCTTTACCGAAGATAACCACAATACCGAAGGCAACAACGCCCAGCGCCATACGCGCAACTTCCTGATTGTGCAGCAGCCAGGTGGCGATAGCGATCAGTGCCACAACACCAATAATGGTCAGCAGCAGGTTACGGTAGTTGATAGGCTCGAAGTCTGGTTTTGAACCGTACTGTTTAACCCAGCGTTGGCAGAAGGCGAAGTTAACGATAGTGATCAGCAGGCCTACAACGCTCAACGCAAACGCAACACTCCAGCCGTATTTCGCGGCCAGCCACGGGGTGGCGATCATAGAGAAGAAAGAGCCGATGTTGACGGACATGTAGTACATGGTGAATGCACCGTCCAGACGCGGGTCGTTTTTCTCATAGCATGTAGAAAGCAGAGAAGACGGGTTAGCTTTAAACAGGCCGTTACCGACCGCAATAGCCGCCATACCCATATAAACGATACCGGCGTCGTGACCAGACCAGGCAACCAGAGCATAACCAATCGCCAGCACAATAGCGCCAAGCATAATTACGCGTTTAGTACCCAGTACCTTGTCACCTAACCAGCCGCCGATAGCGACCAGACCATAAACCAGGGCACTAAAGGAAGAGAAAAGGGTGATTGAATCCGCTTCAGACATACCCAGTTGTTTAACCAGGTAAACAGCCATAATTCCTTGTAGGCCGTAATAACCAAAACGTTCCCATAACTCAATCGAGAAGATGAGATAGAACGCCTTCGGTTGTTTGAAAGCGTTCAAACTGACGCTTTCAGTTGGTTTTTGGTTTGCAGTGGACACTTTTACCTCTTTTTTTACATCCCATATTAACGGGGGTGCTTTCTCGCGTTATGCCTAAAAACATACGCGCAATTGTTATAGTGGGAGGGGAAACGGCAGGTAATGTTCACTATCTTGCACTTTCAGACAAGTCCTTTGTAATAATCTGTTACATATAACTGAGGCGGGGAATTCAACCATTCCGGGAAATGTTATCCAGCGTTAAATTTTTCAAAAAACGTAACGGCAGATTTTTTCACTACCCTGAGAGGGGGATGATGGCTTAACGGCGATATGTTCTGCTATTTAGCGTTTTTCCTAGTGAGATAGTCCAGTTTCTGAAAAATAGCCAGTGTAATGTTTTGTAGGTCAATATTTGTTGCGTGTGTAAATTTAAATGATTTTAACCTAGTTCTTGCAATGTTTTTACATTGCCACAGCATCGTGATCTTGATCACGAATGAATAGAAAATTTCGCTATTAAAAAAACAATTAACCTGCATTTTTGGTTATCCACAAACGGATTACCTGATGATAACGCTAAGCAATGGCATCATTGACGTTAAAAAGATGTTTTAAAAGAGGATAAAGAAAGGTTATGAATGGGGTAATCGGTGTTACCCCTTTTCTTCAGATGTCAACTTTCTCTTTGTATTCACAAAGATCTTCAATAATACAAGAGCCACAGCGGGGCTTGCGGGCAATGCAGGTATATCGCCCGTGGAGGATCAACCAATGGTGGCAGTCGACTTTAAACTCTGCCGGAACCACTTTCAGTAGCTTTTCTTCTACCTGTTCGACGTTTTTCCCCGGCGCAAATTGAGTACGATTACAAACGCGGAAAATGTGCGTGTCGACAGCAATAGTCGGCCAGCCGAATGCAGTGTTTAATACGACGTTGGCTGTTTTACGACCTACACCAGGCAGGGCTTCAAGCGCAGCACGATCTTCCGGAACCTCGCCATTATGCTGTTCCAGTAAGATACGGCAGGTTTTGATGATATTTTCTGCTTTGCTGTTATAAAGCCCAATGGTTTTGATATAGGTTTTCACCCCTTCGACGCCCAGTTCAAGCATCGCTGCAGGTGTATTAGCCACCGGGTAGAGTTTCGCCGTCGCCTTATTAACACTGACATCGGTCGCCTGAGCGGAAAGCAGTACGGCAATCAGCAATTCAAAAGGCGAACTGAAATTAAGCTCGGTGGTGGGATGAGGATTGTTCTCACGCAGGCGAGTGAGGATCTCCAGGCGTTTTGCTTTGTTCATCAGACATTCCCTGTTTCACCGTTTGGCAATGCACGTTCGGCAGCTGCTTCAGTACGGCGCTTTTTCATTCTTTCATCAATCAGGTATTTCCCTGCCAGCATCAGTCCCAGGCCAATAAATGCACCTGGTGGCAGCATCGCCAGCAGGAAAGGGGAGTCGGTGTGGAAAATTTCCACGCGTAATACTTTTGCCCAGCTACCTAACAGCGCATCTGCACCGTCAAACAACGTGCCATTGCCGATAATTTCGCGTAGTGAACCCAGCACGCACATGGCGCAGGTTGCGCCCATACCAATTGAAAAGCCGTCCAGTGCCGAAAGCGCCGGACCTTTTTTGGCGGCGAAGGCTTCAGCGCGGCCCACAACGATACAGTTAGTGACAATCAGCGGAATAAAAATCCCTAATGATTGATACAGGCCAAAGGCGTAGGCGTTGATCAGCATCTGTACAGCGCTGACCACCGAGGCGATGATCATCACGTAAATGGGAATGCGGATCTCGGCTGGCGTCCAGTGACGCAGCGTCGAAATGGTCAAGTTGGTCAGCGTCAGTACCAGCGTAGTCGCAAGTCCTAAACCCAGAGCGTTAGTGGCAGTGGACGTGACCGCCAATAGCGGACAGAGGCCGAGCAGCTGGACCAGCGCAGAGTTGTTTTTCCACAACCCCTGAACAATAACGTCTTTAATTTCGCTCACGCTTTATTCTCCACAGGCAGGAAGTTGAGAAAGTTGTGACGGTAACGTCTGAGCGTACAATCCGGCGCGTTTTACCGCATTAACCACCGCGCGGGGAGTAATCGTCGCGCCGGTGAACTGGTCGAAATCACCACCATCTTTCTTCACCGCCCAGTGCGCATCATCCGCACCACTGATTTTTTTACCCGCAAAATGGGTGATCCAGTCAGAAAGGCGCAGTTCGATTTTATCGCCAAGCCCTGGCGTTTCGTGGTGCTCTGTCACGCGCGTGCCAAGTACCGTGCCGTTAAAATCGGCTCCCACCAGCAGCTGAATCGCACCGGAATAGCCATCTGGCGCGGTTGTTTCCAGAACGGCGGCTACCGGTTTGTCATCCTGTTTGGCGATGTAAACCCGATGCTCACCTTTACCTAACTCTGGCGCAGTGACCAGATAGCAACTCTGTGCCAGCGCATTGTTATAGCGTTCGGCTGGCAGCACCTGATCAAATAACGCCTTTTGTTGCAGACTGGCCTGTTCAGCAATCGTCGTTTTGGTCATCTGGTTGATGGCCGCAGTTAACCCTGTTGAACCCGCTGCAAATAGTGCCAGTGTAATGCCGTGTTTTCGGATAGTTTTCAGCATGGTTTACCCTTTGCGATGGCCGTAGACGCGCGGACGCGTGTAGTAATCGATCAGAGGAACCGTGATGTTCGCCAGCAGGACGGCAAAAGCCACGCCGTCAGGATAGCCGCCGAAACTGCGGATCAACCAGACTAATAAGCCCGCCAGCGCGCCGAAAATAAGACGACCACGATTGGTCGTAGAAGCGGTAACCGGGTCAGTCAAAATAAAGAATGCGCCGAGCATGGTCGCTCCAGACAGCAGATGAATTTGCGGTGCTGCCAGTGTTTCTGGTGAGAACAACCAGCCCAACGTTGCGCATAACGCCAGCGTTACTAAGAAGCTGAGGGGAATATGCCAGCGAATCGCTTTCTGCCACAGCAACCATACGCCGCCAGCCAGCCAGGCGAGATTTACCCATTGCCAACCAACGCCCGCCAGCATACCGCTGTAGATCGGATATTGCATAATCTGTTCAACCGAATGACCGGCACGGACAGAGGTTTTAAATGTATCCAGCGGTGTCGCCTGACTAATGCCATCAATACCTAAGCGTAGCGTGTTCATATCACCACCACTGGTGATATGTCCGCTGAAAATAACCTGTATGGCGTCGATAAAACCAGGGATGTTGACCGCAATTTCATGTGGCGGTAACCAGCTGGTCATCTGCACCGGGAAGGAGATCAGTAAGACCACATAACCAATCATTGCCGGATTAAACGGGTTTTGCCCCAGACCGCCATACAATTGTTTAGCGATGATCACCGCAAACACCGTACCCAGCACGACCATCCACCATGGCGCGAGGGGGGGAATACTTACCGCCAGCAATAAGCCTGTCAGCAATGCTGAGTTATCTTTCAACGTTGCGGCTACCGACTGCTTGCGTAGTTTGAGTACGAGAGCTTCGGCTAACAGAGCACTGACCGACGCCAACAGGATCTGAACGAGAGTACCCCAACCAAAAAACCACAGTTGCGCTGCGATTCCTGGCACGGCTGCGAGCAACACCAACAGCATAATGCGCGATGTCTGGCGCTGGTTATGGGTATAAGGGGAGCTAGCTATTCTGAATACCATTTAGTCCTCGTTTACAACCTTTTGCTGGGCGGCTTTTTTGGCCTGAACGCGGGCAATAGCCGCGGCAACTGCCGCTTTGCGCGGATCAACCTGTTCTTCTGGCTCCGCATTAGCCTGTTGCTGTTCCAGTTTGCGCGCTTTGGCACGGGCAATAGCGGCTTCGACGGCAGCTTTGCGCGGATCGACCTGTTGTTCTGGTTCCGCATTAGCCTGTTGCTGTTCCAGCTTGCGTGCTTTGGCACGGGCAATAGCGGCTTCGACGGCGGCTTTGCGCGGATCGACCTGTTGTTCTGGCTCTGCGTTAGCCTGTTGCTGTTCCAGCTTGCGTGCTTTGGCACGGGCAATAGCGGCTTCGACGGCGGCTTTGCGCGGATCGACCTGTTGTTCTGGTTCCGCATTAGCCTGTTGCTGTTCCAGCTTGCGCGCTTTGGCGCGGGCGATAGCCGCTTCAACTGCAGTTTTACGTGGATCAGCAACGGTTGCAGCGTCGTTAGTTTGCTGCAGTTCTGCCTGTTTCGCTCTGGCTTGCGCTTTACGGGCTTCCCGTGCTGCAATAATTGCACTGTTATCCGGGCGTTCGCCCGCTTTAATCACAATAGGCTGTGTAGCCTGGGCCTGTTTCTCTTTCACCCGCGCCAGAGCGGCAGCAATCGCATCTTTATCTTTGGCTGCAGGTTGAACGGCTGCGCTCTTATGTCGTTCAAGGCGAGCCGCTTTTTCGCGCTCCAGACGAGCCTGGCGCGCTTCGAAACGCGCTTTGGCTTCTGCGGCGCGCTTTTCTTCCTGACGAATAGCCGCAATTTCAGCTTTTTCCTGGCGGAAATATTGCACCAGGGGAATATTGCTCGGGCAAACCCACGCGCAAGCTCCACATTCAATGCAGTCGGCAATGTTATGCGTGGTGGCTTTATCGTGTTGCTGACCTTTGCTGAACCAGTATAGCTGTTGCGGCAAAAGATCCGCAGGGCAGGCGTCAGCACAGGCACTACAACGGATGCAATTTTGTTCTTCCTGTGGTTCGCCAAGCTCATTGGCAGAGGGAGCCAACAGACAGTTGGTAATCTTTACGACCGGGACATCCAGCCATGGCAAGGTAAAGCCCATTAACGGGCCGCCCATAATCACCATTTGATCGGCAGAGGGGCAGAATCCGGCGTCATTCAATAAATGACGCACGGGCGTCCCCAGCCGTGCCCAGACGTTGCCCGGGCGAGCGATTGCTTCGCCAGTCAGGGTTACGACACGCTCGGTAATCGGCTCGCCATCAATAACGGCACGTTTCACTGCATAAGCAGTGCCGACGTTTTGCATTAATACGCCGATATCGGATGAACGCCCGCCATGTGGAACCTGCTTCCCGGTCAGAATGTAGGTTAATTGTTTAGCACCGCCAGAAGGATATTTGGTTGGAATCACCCGCAGAGAAATATCGTGAGAGTCCGCCAGCACCGCGCGCAGCATGGAAATCGCCTGCGGTTTGTTATCTTCAATGCCGATAAGAATTTCGCGTGGCTGCAGAATATGCGCAAGAATGCGAATACCCTCTACGACCTGAGCCGCGCAATCCTGCATCAAACGGTCATCGGCGGTAATGTACGGCTCGCACTCAGCAGCGTTGATAATCAACGTTTCAATCTTATCTCCGCCACCCTGCAATTTAACGCCTGTCGGGAATCCCGCACCACCCAGCCCGGCAACACCAAACTGATGAATGCGCTCAATTAACTCTTCGCGACTGCGAGAGCGATAATCGTCCCAGCCGTCGCGCGGGATCCAGCAGTCTTCGCCATCGGCATCAATAATCACGCTTAATTCAGCTAAAGCTGAAGGATGAGCCGTAGAGTGGGGCGCAATAGCCGTAACGGTACCCGAGGTGGGCGCGTGAACCGGCAGCATTTTGCCGCGTCCACGGGTAAGCGGCTGGCCGCGCAGTACTTTATCGCCGACGCTAACGCACAACTCACCTTCAGCGCCAATATGTTGTTTCAGTGGTATGACAAAACGCTGCGCCAGTGGTACCTGGCGCAGGGGCGTACCGTTGGACTGGGTTTTCATCTCCGGTGGATGGATGCCGCCGTTGAAATCCCAGATTTTATTTTTTCTGAATGCAGAGAATAACTTAAGCATGGTGTTCCACGGGAATGATACGCACGGGAATGGTGTTCAGATCCCATTTCCAGGAGTCAGGTGTTTCTGCAACCGGTTGCAACGAGATGCAGTGCGTCGGGCACGGATCAACACATAAATTGCAGCCCGTACAGAGATCACTCATTACCGTATGCATGGCGCGGGTAGCGCCAACGATGGCGTCTACCGGACACGCCTGAATACATTTAGTGCAGCCAATACAGTTATTTTCATCAATAACCGCCACCATCCGCGCAGGCGTTAGCTCTTGCGCTTCGCCATCCAGCGGCTGTGGCTCGACATTAAGCAACTCAGCAATTTTTAGCATCACAGCTTCGCCACCTGGGGCGCAGCGGTTAATTTTTTCACCGTTACAGCTGATGGCTTCCGCGTAGGGGCGACAGCCGGGATAACCGCACTGACCACACTGGCTCTGCGGTAAGATTTCGTCAATTTTCTCAACGACCGGATCGTCTTCCACCGCAAAACGGCGGGAGGCATAACCCAGAATGGCGCCAAACGCCAGGCCCAGCAGGCTCACGGCGGCAACGGCAATCCAGATAGCATTCATTACAACTTCACCAAACCACTAAAGCCCATAAAGGCCAGAGACATAAGACCTGCGGTAATTAACGCAATGGCATTACCGCGAAAAGGTGCCGGGACATCAGCCACAGCGAGGCGTTCGCGGATGGCGGCGAAGAGCACCATCACCAGCGAGAAACCGACAGCGGCGGAAAAACCGTACAGCGCCGACTGCAAGAAATTGTGCCCGAGATTGATATTCAGCAACGCCACGCCGAGCACTGCACAATTGGTGGTGATAAGCGGCAAAAAAATCCCCAGCAGACGGTAAAGCACCGGGCTGGTTTTGCGCACCACCATCTCGGTGAACTGCACAACCACAGCAATCACCAGAATAAACGCCAGGGTGCGCAGGTAAATCAGATTAAGCGGGATCAAAATCCACGTATCGATAAGCCAGGCGCAAATAGACGCCAGCGTCATTACAAACGTTGTTGCCAGCCCCATGCCCATCGCGGTTTCCAGCTTTTTGGAAACCCCCATAAACGGACAGAGACCGAGAAACTTGACCAGTACAAAGTTATTGACCAGTACAGTTCCGACAAACAGTAACAGGTAGTCAGTCATTTTTCGGCCTGAAATAAAAAAGCCGCCTATTATCCGTTAATCCAGAGCAGGCGACAACAGGTTAACTGTAAGGTTATTACGGATTCACAAACGTCGCTTTCACCCGCGACGAGCGTTTGAAATAGGGGACGATCAATGCGGTTGCCAACAAAGTAAACAGCAACTGGCGAACGGCTATGCCATCTTCTACGGGTGAAAAAGCGAACGCTTTTACTGCCAGCAATACGGAAATAAGCAGCCAGATAATATAGTGTTTAGGAACACAACGCCGACGTTTAAAGAAAGCGATGGTCAACCACAGTGTGTAATACCACATGGCGATAGCGGTAATAAAAGAAACGCCCCATAAGATTTGTGTCGTCAGTGCTTGTCCGCCGAGCGTTTGAAATGTTTGCGGAGAAGATAACGCAGCGGTATACAGCAACAACGCCAGCGTCGTACTTAACAGAGCGACTAAAAGCCAGGCCAATGGGCCAAGCAACCAGCCTCCAATACGTTGTGGCGTTGTGGTGGTCATAGGTTCTCCAGAATAGCGACGCAAACAGGCAAATCTAATTTTAGGGGCGTTATTATAAGGCTTTTATAACCGATCGCTACTTTCTTTACTGGACATAGTGCCAGACGGACTTCGGTACCTGGCCGAGGTCAAACAAACGCCCGCCAGAAACCAGCTCTGCGCGGCGGTGATCGGCAGCACGATACATATTGATCAGTTCCTGATCATCCGTCAGAGTGTAATTAAGATGGTCGTAGAGTTTTTCCAGACTTTCGAGTGAACTGATTTTGCGAAATTTTAATAAGTAGTCCTGAACAGTCATAAAAGGTCCATAAAATAATTAATACCAAAGGAGTAGGTATTATTAGTGATGATAAAATTTCACCAAAAGTGAACGCGTGTGTTATTACAATAATAAGAATGCGCTGATGGCAAATATTCAGAGATGAAAAACTGCTCTGAAAAGAGTAACGCGCTTTACTATCCCTGACAATCACCAACAACATCGAACAAGATAATAAATTCCTGGTTTAATATCCGACAAGTGAAAACATGCACCCGGACGGGCAGCATGTCGCTCTACAAGCGCAGAGCTTACTTGTGTTGTACCGTAGTACTCTGTTCAGGTGGCTGATAGTTGTCAATGTGACTCGCCACGCCAAGAAGAATGACTGAAACGACAAGAACGATCCAACCTGTTAATTCAATAAGACGATTCATTACAGCCCACATCTCTGTTGATTGATCCATTAACTTCAGGGGGTAAATGTTACTTAGCAATAATAGCTCCAGCAAGATTTTTACTGAGGTTTTTGCGATATTTAGCTTTTGTCGTTGGAAAATTCGCTATTTTTTTGACTTAAGTTAAACAACATCCCTTATTGCTGGCAGGTTATTAAACTGTTGAGCGAGGGTAAAGGATAGTGTCAAATAGCCATCATACTTCAATGAGAGGCAATGACATGAGCGACAACATCCGTGTTGGGTTGATTGGGTATGGTTATGCGAGCAAAACCTTCCATGCGCCCCTGATTGCGGGCACGCCCGGGCTGGAACTGGCGGTAATCTCCAGCAGCGATGAAACAAAAGTAAAAGCCGACTGGCCAACGGTTGCGGTTGTCTCTGAGCCGAAGCATCTGTTTAACGATCCCAACATAGACCTGATTGTCATTCCTACACCCAACGATACCCATTTCCCGTTAGCCAAAGCGGCGCTTGAGGCGGGTAAACATGTGGTCGTTGATAAACCCTTTACCGTGACACTGTCACAAGCGCGAGAGCTGGAAGCGCTGGCAAAAAGCCTGGGGCGTGTGCTGTCTGTATTCCATAACCGTCGCTGGGATAGCGATTTCCTGACGCTAAAAGGTTTGCTCGTGGAAGGCGTACTGGGTGAAGTTGCTTACTTTGAGTCTCATTTTGACCGCTTCCGTCCGCAGGTGCGCGATCGTTGGCGTGAACAGGGCGGTCCTGGCAGCGGTATCTGGTACGATTTAGCACCGCATCTTCTTGATCAGGCCATTACGCTATTTGGTTTACCGGTCAGCATGACGGTTGATTTGGCACAGTTACGGCCCGGAGCGCAGTCGACCGATTATTTCCACGCCATCTTGTCCTATCCGCAGCGGCGAGTCATTTTACACGGTACCATGCTGGCAGCTGCTGAGTCAGCACGTTATATCGTGCATGGATCCCGAGGCAGTTATGTGAAATATGGCCTCGATCCACAGGAAGAACGTCTGAAAAATGGCGAGCGTCTGCCGCAGGAAGACTGGGGCTACGATATGCGTGATGGCGTACTTACCCGCGTGGAAGGTGAGGAACGTGTCGAAGAAACGCTGTTGACAGTACCAGGGAATTATCCGGCTTACTATGCGGCTATTCGTGATGCGTTAAATGGCGATGGTGAAAATCCGGTTCCGGCAAGTCAGGCAATCCAGGTAATGGAGTTGATTGAGCAGGGCATCGAATCCGCCAAACATCGCGCGACGCTGTGCCTTGCGTGAAAAGAGGATGGTGCAATTAGCACCATCCATTTTTGTTACTTCGCAGCGACTTTTTCTCGCAGTGCGCGTTTTTCCTCTGCGCTGAGGAAAGCCATTTCCAGACCATTAATCTGCGCCTGGCGGATTTGCTCGCGGGATAACCCAGCAGCCGGCGCGGCAACGGTATATTCGTGAATGATATCCACTCCCTGTACGCCGGGATCGTCAGTGTTAATGCTGGCACGAATGCCATGCTCAAGGAACATTTTCAGCGGATGTGCCGCCAGCTCTGCCACGGTGCTGGTCTGAATATTGGAGGTCAGACAGGATTCAATACCAATTTGCTGCTCGGCGAGAAAATCCATCAGCGCCCGATCTTCAATGGCTTTTACGCCATGTCCAATACGTTCCGCCCCCAGTTCACGAATCGCCTGCCAGATGCTTTCCGGCCCGGCAGCTTCGCCTGCATGGACGGTAATATGCCAGTCCGCATCACGCGCGCGGTTGAAGTGAGAAAGGAACAGACTTCCCGGGAAACCAAGTTCATCACCGGCTAAATCAAGTGCGGTAATCTGGTCACGGTGGGCTAAAAAGGCCTCCAGCTCTTGCTGACAGGCGGCTTCACCGAAGGTCCGGCTCATAATGCCGATAAGCTTCGCCTGCACACCAAAGGTGCGGCAACCTTCACGTACGCCATCGATCACCGCTTCGACAACACCCGCTACAGGCAGCTGATGTGCCATTGCCATGTAGCCCGGTGAAAAACGCAGCTCGACATAGTGCAGGCCGTTACGGGCTGCATCTTCAATGTTTTCAAATGCCACGCGGCGACAGGCATCAAGAGAGGCGAGAACTTTAACGCCCCAGTCAAGTTTGGTCAGAAAGCTCACAAGATCGGGTTCGTTGGCAATGACCTGAACGTGGGGAATCAGTGTTTCCAGGGATTGTGCAGGAAGCGAGATATTATACCGGCGGCCAAGTTCAAGAATGGTCTGGGGACGAATGTTGCCATCAAGGTGGCGATGGATATCAGTTAATGGCAGGGTGGTATCAATCATGGTCGCACTCTTTTTCTGGATATAAAAGTGCGCACCATTATAAAAACAAAGCAGGGTAAAAATCCACGATTGCGCAACGATTTTTTACGTTGCGCAATTGGGGTTAACGAACAGCGCGGATGGCGTTAATTAATCCAGCAACACCTTTTTCCAGTTTCGAACGCGGGCACCCGGCATTGAGTCGGACAAAACCACGACCTTCTTCACCGTAGGTATATCCCGGCATGATCGCGACCTTTTCTTGCTCGATAAGCGCTTTTTGCAACGCGTTGTCGTCAATGTTCAATGGACGTAGATCAAGCCAGGCCAGATAAGTGGATTGCGGGATCTGCCAGTTGAGTTCAGGAAACGCAGCGTTCATTTTATCTGCGATATACGTCAGGTTATCTTTCAGATAGACGCGTAAGGCATCCAGCCACGGCGCGCCTTGCTGATAGGCGGCGATATGAGCAGTTAACGCCAGTACCGAAGGGGAAGAAAGCCCATCACGTCCTTTCAGTGCCGATAAATAGGCATCGCGGCTACTGCTATTTTCTATAATCCCGTAAGCACCGGTCAGGGCGGGAATATTGAAACTTTTTGATCCCGACGTTAGCAACGCCCAGTCTCCGCGCGCCACATTACACCATGGAATATGCGGCTGCTCGCCCCAAACCATATCCATATGGATTTCATCGGAAATAACCCGCACACCATGACGCTCGCACAGGTCAGCCATGATCTCCAGCTCATCGCACGTCCACACTTTCCCGGTAGGATTCTGTGGGCTACACAGGAGCATAATTTTACATTCTGGTTTCGCCAGCACGGCTTCCAGCTTGCCCATATCGCAAAACCAGCCGTCAGCCTGCTTCTCTAAAGCAACGGGTATTACTGTGCGCTGGTTACCTTCAATGGCCTTGTAAAATGCGTCATAGGCGGGTGTGTGGATCACCACGCCTTCACCTGTTTCAGACCACTGACGAATCAGTTCTGAAACCATATAGATGACAGAAGGGCCATACACCACCGACTGGGGATCGATGGCGGTGTAATGCTGGGTGGAAAACCAGTGGGCAATAGCCGCGAGAAACTCATCGTTTTTCCAGCGGCTGTAGCCAAACACGCCGTGCATCAGACGCTGATTCAGCGCCTCGATAATGCAGGGGGCAGTGGCAAAATCCATGTCTGAAATCGTGAACGGTAACAGGTCAGCAGTGCCGAAACGGTCGGCGACATAATCCCACTGCGTACACCATGTGCCATGACGATCCACGACCTTTGAAAAATCGAACATATCTTATCCTTATGCCTGGACAGTATGCATCAGACCGGCCATTTCATCTTTTACTGACTGAACTTGTGGCCCGATAACAACCTGCAGGTTATGTTGATTAAGTTGTACTACGCCAATTGCCCGATTGTCCTTCAGTGCCTGCACATTAACAAGCGACATATCTTTTACAGACAAACGCAGACGGGTAATGCAGTTATCGAGACTGACAATATTGTCGGCTCCGCCTAAGGCTTCGAGGATTGCCGGAACGTTGTAACCTGATTTACCCGGCGCACCGGCAACGGCTTTTTCGATTGAACTGGCAACTTCACTATCGCGCCCCGGGGTTTTCAGATTGAAGCGGGTGATAGCGAAACGGAAGATGACGTAGTAAACGACAAACCATATTGCCGCCACTACTGGCACCATGTACCACTTGGTTGACAGACCATGCAAAATACCGAACACCACAAAGTCGATGATATTGCCGTCGGTATTACCGATGGTGACGCCGAGCACAGACATGACAGTGAAGCCGAGGCCGGTTAACAGCGCGTGGATGACATACAGAACTGGCGCTACGAACAGGAACAGGAATTCCAGCGGTTCGGTCGTGCCGCCAACGACACAGGCGATCAGGCCAGAAATCAGCAGACCTTTAATTTTATGGCGATTTTCCGGGCGCGCACAGTGATACATAGCTAACGCTGCACCTGGCAGACCGCCGAGAAACGCAGGCATTTTACCTTGCGAAAGGAAACGCGTGGCGCTTTCAGAAAAACCGTGAGTGGTCGGGCAACTCAATTGCGCCTGGAAGATGGTCAGTGCACCGCTGACGGTTTGACCGCAGACTTCCTGCGTGCCGCCTGCGTCGGTAAAGCGAATTAATGCCACCAGAATGTGATGCAGACCAAACGGCAACAGCAGACGTTCACCGGTACCAAACAGCATCGGTCCGAAATCACCCGCGCTGTTGATCATATGGCCTAAGCCGCTAATACCCATGGCGAAAATCGGCCAGACTAATGGAATCACCAGGCCGACAAGACCCATCACCAGCGAGGAGATGATTGGTACGAAGCGCGTACCGCCGAAGAATGCCAGCGCATCCGGCAGGCGGATATTATGGAAACGCTCATGCAGCATCCAGACGATAATACCGGCGATCACCGCACCGAGGATCCCGGTGTCGATCGACTGGATCCCAAGAATGCTCTGGATGTTATTGGCTTTCAGAACCGCGGCGTCCGTGGTTGGCAGAATGCCTTTATTGGTCAACCAGAAGTTTACCGCGAGGTTCATTACCGCATAACCGACGAAGCCAGCGAATGCCGCTACGCCTTTGTTTTCACGTGCCAGACCCAGCGGGATGGCGATACAGAACATGACTGGCAGGAAACTAAAAGCAAACGAGCCAATCTTACTCATCCAGGTAAAGATAGCCTGCAACACGGGGTTGCCCAGGACCGGGATCAGGGTGATGACATCATGGCTGCTAAGAGAACTACCAATGCCGAGCATAATGCCGCAGAACGACAATAATGCCACGGGTAACATAAAGGTTTTGCCTAACTGCTGGAAGAACTCCCACAGCGTGACTTTCGGTGCTGTTTTCGCCGTCATAAAACGACTCCTCGTAGAGAACAATCTGGATTCAGTAAATTGCGCGAGAAGATAAAACGTTTTATCAAATTTTAGTGAGGCATAAATCACATTACGCAACGATAATAGCGGGTATAAGATAAATAAAAGGTAAAACGTTTTATCTGTCACATAATCAGGGAGTAGGTCATCTGCATGGCTACCGCCAAAAAAATAACCATTCATGATGTTGCGCTGGCTGCGGGCGTGTCGGTAAGTACCGTTTCGCTGGTGCTAAGTGGCAAAGGGCGAATCTCTACCGCCACAGGAGAACGCGTTAACGCCGCCATTGAAGAGCTGGGATTTGTGCGCAATCGTCAGGCGTCGGCGCTGCGCGGCGGGCAAAGCGGCGTCATTGGTTTGATCGTCCGTGATTTATCTGCGCCGTTTTACGCCGAATTAACGGCCGGATTGACGGAAGCTCTGGAAGCGCAGGGACGGATGGTTTTTTTGCTTCACGGCGGTAAAGACGGCGAGCAGCTGGCACAACGGTTTTCACTGTTACTGAATCAGGGGGTCGATGGTGTGGTCATTGCCGGGGCTGCAGGAAGCAGCGATGACCTGCGACGGATGGCAGAAGAAAAAGCTATCCCGGTTATTTTCGCTTCCCGTGCCAGTTATCTTGATGATGTTGATACGGTTCGCCCGGACAACATGCAGGCTGCACAGTTGTTGACGGAGCATCTCATTCGCAATGGGCATCAGCGTATCGCCTGGCTGGGAGGGCAAAGTTCCTCATTAACCCGGGCAGAACGGGTGGGGGGCTATTGTGCGACTCTACTAAAATTTGGCCTGCCGTTTCACAGCGATTGGGTGCTGGAGTGCACTTCCAGCCAGAAGCAAGCCGCGGAAGCTATCACGGCGCTTTTACGTCATAACCCGACCATCAGCGCCGTGGTTTGCTATAACGAAACTATTGCGATGGGTGCATGGTTTGGTTTGCTGAAAGCAGGCAGGCAAAGCGGGGAAAGCGGAGTCGATCGTTACTTTGAGCAACAGGTTTCGCTGGCGGCATTTACCGATGCAACGCCTACCACACTTGATGATATACCCGTTACCTGGGCCAGCACGCCAGCGCGGGAACTTGGTACCACACTTGCGGATCGCATGATGCAAAAAATCACCCATGAAGAGACGCATTCACGCAATCTTATTATTCCCGCCCGGCTCATTGCGGCGAAATAATCCTCTCTTTATCTGCTATACCTGGTAGAGTCCTTTCCTCAAGGTTAATGATAAAAAATGTGGCACACAGGCGGTGCCTTTTATTTTTACTGAAGTTCACAGGAGGTTTATGTGTTTAATTCTGACAACCTGAGACTCGACGGAAAATGCGCCATCATCACAGGTGCGGGTGCAGGTATTGGTAAAGAAATTGCCATTACATTCGCGACAGCTGGCGCATCTGTGGTGGTCAGTGATATTAATGCCGATGCAGCTAATCATGTTGTAAATGAAATTCAACAACTGGGTGGTCAGGCATTTGCCTGCCGCTGCGATATTACTTCCGAACAGGAACTCTCTGCACTGGCAGACTTTGCCGTCAGTAAGTTGGGTAAAGTTGATATCCTGGTTAACAACGCCGGTGGCGGTGGTCCTAAACCGTTTGATATGCCAATGGCAGATTTTCGCCGCGCTTATGAACTGAATGTATTTTCTTTTTTCCATCTGTCACAACTTGTTGCGCCAGAAATGGAAAAAAATGGCGGTGGCGTTATTTTGACCATTACTTCTATGGCGGCAGAAAATAAAAATATAAACATGACCTCCTATGCATCATCTAAAGCTGCGGCCAGTCATCTGGTCAGAAATATGGCGTTTGACCTTGGTGAAAAAAATATTCGGGTGAATGGCATTGCGCCGGGGGCAATATTAACCGATGCCCTGAAATCCGTTATTACACCAGAAATTGAACAGAAAATGTTGCAACACACACCAATCAGACGTCTGGGCCAACCGCAAGATATAGCTAACGCGGCGCTGTTCCTTTGCTCGCCTGCAGCCAGCTGGGTAAGCGGACAAATTCTCACCGTCTCCGGTGGTGGGGTACAGGAGCTCAATTAATACACTAACGAACCGGTAAACAGCCGTATGTGTTGTTTACCGGGATAGCGTGTGCAACTCATCAACGTCTCTGCTAAACAACTGGCAGCCAAATCACGGCTATTGGTTAACCAATATCTGGATAAAAAGCTTACGAATTGAGTGTGCCTTCGCACTATTCAACAGCAATGATAGGCGCTCACCGGACAACGCGGTAAACTAGTTATTCATGCTAACTATATTGGTTAACGATGGATAACATGCAAACTGAAGCACAACCGACACGGACCCGGATCCTCAATGCTGCCAGAGAGATTTTTTCAGAAAATGGATTTCACAGTGCCTCGATGAAAGCCATCTGTAAATCTTGCGCCATTAGTCCCGGGACGCTCTATCACCATTTCATCTCCAAAGAAGCCCTGATTCAGGCGATTATCTTACAGGACCAGGAGAGGGCGCTGGCCCGTTTCCGGGAACCGATTGAAGGGATTCATTTCGTTGACTATATGGTCGAGTCTATTGTCTCTCTCACCCATGAAGCCTTTGGGCAACGGGCGCTGGTGGTCGAAATTATGGCGGAAGGGATGCGTAACCCACAGGTCGCCGCCATGCTTAAAAATAAGCATATGACGATCACGGAATTTGTTGCCCAGCGGATGCGTGATGCCCAGCAAAAAGGCGAGATAAGCCCAGATATCAACACGGCAATGACTTCACGTTTACTGCTGGATCTGACCTACGGTGTACTGGCCGATATCGAAGCGGAAGATCTGGCGCGTGAAGCGTCGTTTGCTCAGGGATTACGCGCGATGATTGGCGGTATATTAACCGCATCCTGATCCCTCTCTCTTTCCGCGGGCTGGTGACAACTGAGCCCGCGTTTCATATCGTAATTTCTCTGTGCAAAAATCATCCTCCCCGGGATCGGAGAATCCCACCTAAATATTCATCGTAGCAATATATCATGAGGGTTTATCGTTCCCAATATGTTCGAACGAACGTTCGATTGCTTATTTTGTGGCTTCTGTCAACGCTGTTTTAAAGATTAATGCGATCAATATCACGCTGTGGGTATTGCAGTTTTTGGTTTTTTGATCGCGGTGTCAGTTCTTTTTATTTCCATTTCTCTTCCGTGGGTTTCTCACAGATAACTGTGTGCAACACAGAATTGGTTAACTAATCAGATTAAAGGTTGACCAGTATTTTTATCTTAATGAGGAGTCCCTTATGTTACGTCCTGTAGAAACCCCAACCCGTGAAATCAAAAAACTCGACGGCCTGTGGGCATTCAGTCTGGATCGCGAAAACTGTGGAATTGATCAGCGTTGGTGGGAAAGCGCGTTACAAGAAAGCCGGGCAATTGCTGTGCCGGGCAGTTTTAACGATCAGTTCGCCGATGCAGATATTCGTAATTATGTGGGCAACGTCTGGTATCAGCGCGAAGTCTTTATACCGAAAGGTTGGGCAGGCCAGCGTATCGTGCTGCGTTTCGATGCGGTCACTCATTACGGCAAAGTGTGGGTAAATAATCAGGAAGTGATGGAGCATCAGGGCGGCTATACGCCATTTGAAGCCGATGTCACGCCGTATGTTATTGCCGGGAAAAGTGTTCGTATCACCGTTTGTGTGAACAATGAACTGAACTGGCAGACTATCCCGCCGGGAATGGTGATTACCGATGAAAACGGCAAAAAAAAGCAGTCTTACTTCCATGATTTCTTTAACTATGCCGGGATCCATCGCAGCGTAATGCTCTACATCACGCCGAACACCTGGGTGGACGATATCACCGTGGTGACGCATGTCGCGCAAGACTGTAACCACGCGTCTGTTGACTGGCAGGTGGTAGCAAATGGTGATGTCAGCGTTGAACTGCGTGATGCGGATCAACAGGTGGTTGCAACTGGACAAGGCACCAGCGGGACTTTGCAAGTGGTGAATCCGCACCTCTGGCAACCAGGTGAAGGTTATCTCTATGAACTGTGCGTCACAGCTAAAAGCCAGACAGAGTGTGATATCTACCCGCTGCGCGTCGGTATCCGGTCAGTGGCAGTGAAGGGCGAACAGTTCCTGATCAACCACAAACCGTTCTACTTTACTGGCTTTGGTCGTCATGAAGATGCGGATTTGCGCGGCAAAGGATTCGATAACGTGCTGATGGTGCACGATCACGCATTAATGGACTGGATTGGGGCCAACTCCTACCGTACCTCGCATTACCCTTACGCTGAAGAGATGCTCGACTGGGCAGATGAACATGGCATCGTGGTGATTGATGAAACTGCAGCTGTCGGCTTTAACCTCTCTTTAGGCATTGGTTTCGAAGCGGGCAACAAGCCGAAAGAACTGTACAGCGAAGACGCAGTCAACGGGGAAACCCAGCAGGCGCACTTACAGGCGATTGAAGAGCTGATTGCGCGTGACAAAAACCACCCAAGCGTGGTGATGTGGAGTATTGCCAACGAACCGGATACCCGTCCGCAAGGTGCACGGGAATATTTCGCGCCACTGGCGGAAGCAACGCGTAAACTCGACCCGACGCGTCCGATCACCTGTGTCAATGTAATGTTCTGCGACGCTCACACCGATACCATCAGCGATCTCTTTGATGTGCTGTGCCTGAACCGTTATTACGGTTGGTATGTCCAAAGCGGCGATTTGGAAACGGCAGAGAAGGTTCTGGAAAAAGAACTGCTGGCCTGGCAGGAGAAACTGCATCAGCCGATTATCATCACCGAATACGGCGTGGATACGTTAGCCGGGCTGCACTCAATGTACACCGACATGTGGAGTGAAGAGTATCAGTGTGCATGGCTGGATATGTATCACCGCGTCTTTGATCGCGTCAGCGCCGTCGTCGGTGAACAGGTATGGAATTTTGCCGATTTTGCGACCTCGCAAGGCATATTGCGCGTTGGCGGTAACAAGAAAGGGATCTTCACCCGCGACCGCAAACCGAAGTCGGCGGCTTTTCTGCTGCAAAAACGCTGGACTGGCATGAACTTCGGTGAAAAACCGCAGCAGGGAGGCAAACAATGAATCAACAACTCTCCTGGCGCACCATCGTCGGCTACAGCCTCGGTGACGTCGCCAATAACTTCGCCTTCGCAATGGGGGCGCTCTTCCTGTTGAGTTACTACACCGACGTCGCTGGCGTCGGTGCCGCTGCGGCGGGCACCATGCTGTTACTGGTGCGGGTATTCGATGCCTTCGCCGATGTCTTTGCCGGACGAGTGGTGGACAGTGTGAATACCCGTTGGGGAAAATTCCGCCCGTTTTTACTCTTCGGTACTGCGCCGTTAATGATCTTCAGCGTGCTGGTATTCTGGGTACCGACCGACTGGAGCCATAGCAGCAAAGTTGTGTATGCATATTTGACCTACATGGGACTCGGGCTTTGCTACAGCCTGGTGAATATTCCTTATGGTTCACTTGCTACCGCGATGACCCAACAACCACAATCCCGCGCCCGTCTGGGCGCGGCTCGCGGGATTGCCGCGTCATTGACCTTTGTCTGCCTGGCATTTCTGATAGGACCGAGCATTAAGAACTCCAGCCCGGAAGAGATGGTGTCGGTATACCATTTCTGGACGATTGTGCTGGCGATTGCCGGAATGGTGCTTTACTTCATCTGCTTCAAATCGACGCGTGAGAATGTGGTACGTATCGTGGCGCAGCCGTCATTGAAGATCAGTCTGCAAACCCTGAAACGGAATCGCCCGCTGTTTATGTTGTGCATCGGTGCGCTGTGTGTGCTGATTTCGACCTTCGCGGTCAGCGCCTCGTCGTTGTTCTACGTGCGCTATGTGTTAAATGATACCGGGCTGTTCACTGTGCTGGTACTGGTGCAAAACCTGGTCGGTACTGTGGCATCGGCACCGCTGGTGCCTGGGATGGTCGCGAGGATCGGTAAAAAGAATACCTTCCTGATTGGCGCTTTGCTGGGAACCTGCGGTTATCTGCTGTTCTTCTGGGTTTCCGTCTGGTCACTGCCGGTGGCGTTGGTTGCGTTGGCCATCGCATCAATTGGCCAGGGCGTTACCATGACCGTGATGTGGGCACTGGAAGCTGATACCGTAGAATACGGTGAATACCTGACCGGCGTGCGAATTGAAGGGCTCACCTATTCACTATTCTCATTTACCCGTAAATGCGGTCAGGCAATCGGAGGTTCAATTCCTGCCTTTATTTTGGGATTAAGCGGATATATCGCCAATCAGGCGCAAACGACGGAAGTTATTATGGGCATCCGCACATCAATTGCCTTAGTACCTTGCGGATTTATGCTGCTGGCATTCGTCATTATCTGGTTTTATCCGCTCACGGATAAAAAATTCAAAGAAATCGTGGTTGAAATTGATAATCGTAAAAAAATGCAGCAGCAATTAATCAGCGATATCATTAATTAATATTCAATAAAAATAATCAGAACATCAAAGGTGCAACTATGAGAAAAATAGTGGCCATGGCCGTTATTTGCCTGACGGCTGCCTCTGGCCTTACCTCTGCTTATGCGGCGCAACTGGCTGACGATGAAGCGGGACTACGCATCAGACTGAAAAATGAATTACGCAGGGCTGATAAGCCCAGTGCTGGCGCGGGAAGAGATATTTACGCATGGGTACAGGGAGGATTGCTCGATTTCAATAGTGGTTACTATTCCAATATTATTGGCGTTGAAGGCGGGGCGTATTATGTTTATAAATTAGGTGCTCGTGCTGATATGAGTACCCGGTGGTATCTTGATGGTGATAAAAGTTTTGGCTTTGCCCTGGGGGCAGTAAAAATAAAACCCAGTGAAAGTAGTCTGCTTAAATTAGGTCGCTTCGGGACGGATTATAGTTATGGTAGCTTACCTTATCGTATTCCGTTAATGGCTGGCAGTTCGCAACGTACATTACCGACAGTTTCTGAAGGAGCATTAGGTTATTGGGCTTTAACGCCAAATATTGATCTGTGGGGAATGTGGCGTTCACGAGTATTTTTATGGACCGATTCAACAACCGGTATTCGTGATGAAGGGGTGTATAACAGCCAGACGGGAAAATACGATAAACATCGCGCACGTTCTTTTTTAGCCGCCAGTTGGCATGATGATACCAGTCGCTATTCTCTGGGGGCATCGGTACAGAAAGATGTTTCCAATCAGTTACAAAGTATTCTCGAGAAAAGCATACCGCTCGACCCGAATTATACGTTGAAAGGGGAGTTGCTCGGCTTTTACGCGCAACTCGAAGGTTTAAGTCGTAATACCAGCCAGCCCAATGAAACGGCGTTGGTTAGTGGACAATTGACCTGGAATGCGCCGTGGGGAAGCGTATTTGGCAGTGGTGGTTATTTGCGCCATGCAATGAATGGTGCCGTGGTGGACACCGACATTGGCTATCCCTTTTCATTAAGTCTTGATCGTAACCGTGAAGGAATGCAGTCCTGGCAATTGGGCGTCAACTATCGTTTAACTCCGCAATTTACGCTGACATTTGCACCGATTGTGACCCGCGGCTATGAATCCAGTAAACGAGATGTGCGGATTGAAGGCGCGGGTATCTTAGGGGGTATGAACTATCGGGTCAGCGAAGGGCCGTTACAAGGGATGAATTTCTTTCTTGCTGCCGATAAAGGGCGGGAAAAGCGCGATGGCAGTACGCTGGGCGATCGCCTGAATTACTGGGATGTGAAAATGAGTATTCAGTATGACTTTATGCTGAAGTAAGAAAAAACGCCGGAGAGAAAAATCTCCGGCGTTTTGGCTGTGAATTACTGCTGCGGAATAGCGGGTACAGCCGGAACGTTTAATGTCGGCATCGCAAACATACCCACGAAATCTTCCAGTGGCATTTTCTGCCCGTTTAACGTTATCTGACCGTTAGCATATTGCAGGCTGGTGGTGATGGTATTGTCCTGCAAGGTGGTCAGACGGAACATCTGCCCCATTGCTGATGCACCTTCAACTTGCTGTTTCGCCAGTTTTTTCGCTTGATCTTCCTGATAACCTTCCAGCTTCGCTACCTGAGTCATCAACTCAGTTGCCATATCCACCGGAATGGTCAGTTTCGCATCCAGAGATTTAACCGAACGATCTACTTCCTGCGTCAGCGTTTGCGGCGCTTCTTTAGTCGTTGCCGGATCTTTCAGGAACAGCGACAGATTCAGCGCACTTTCACCCTGACTGTTTTTCCAGCTTAGCGGCGCGATAGTAATCACCGGATCGCCTTTCAACATCAGCGGCAGGGCGCTAAAGAAGGCTTCCGTCACTTTCTCCTGATAAAGTTCGGGATTGTTGGCAATTTCTGGCTGTGCCAGCAGCGCCTGAGTTTGCGCGTTATATTGCTGGCTAAACTGATGCCAGGCTTCACCATCAATCTGGCCGACTTTTAAAGTCAGCTTGCCACTGCCCAGATCCTGATTCTGTACCTTCAGGCTGTTTAGCGAGTAATCCAGTTGGCTATTGATCGTTTTACCGTCATTGACCAGATCCGATTTACCGCTGATCTCCATGCCTTCCAGCAGTGCCAGTTCTTTGCCTTCCACTGAAATGGTCATTTTTTCCAGTGACAGTTTTTGGTTTCCTACGCGCTCACCAAAACTTGCCAGCGTGCTGGAACCGTCGGTTTTCAGATTATTAAAGGTCAACTGCACTTTCTGGTTGTATTCGTTAACTGCGTCTATCCGACCACTTTGCGCCTCTCCGGAAAGGGAGATAGCTTTGCCGTCTCTGTCCGCATTTAACTGGAACTCGCCGCCGCTAAAGGCGACTTTTTCATCCTTTTGCTCGTAATTCAGCGGCTTGAGCGAAATATCGGAACTGGAATCTCCGCTGTAACCAATGCGGGAGTTAATCTCAAAAGGCGTTTCACCTTTTGCCATATCAAACAGTGGCTTGCTAACTTCGTTATTAACCAGCGTGGTTTGAATTGATGCCATCGACGGGAGCAGGTTCAGTTTTTTTAGCTGGGCAAGGGGGAAGGGACCATGATCAACCGATTCGTTGAAGATGACGCTCTGACCGCTTTTAATCCACGGATTTTCTTTCCCGGCAATGGGTTTCACCAACAGTTGCAGCTGACTGCTGAATACGCCGCGATGATAGTTTTGATAACTCACTTCCAGGTTGGATTCAGGAGCGGTCAGTTTGAGTTGCGCGTTCGCCTGCGCGACCATGTCTTCGAGATGGGTTTCAATCTTCTTGCCTGTATACCATGCGCCGCCTGTCCAGACTACGCCTAGCGCAACAATGACGCCTACCGCTACCAGCGATTTATTCATAATGATTATCCATAAAATGAAATCAGGCGGACTGGCCGCCTGAAGGTGTTATAAGCCTTTAATAAGCTTAGCAAGAGATGTTAATTTTTTCAGTAAGCTCTTACAGCTTGTTGTAAACACGCGCTAAACGACCGTGGCCTTTGACAGTCACCGGTGATTCGTTGGCGGCAATAAACGCTGATTCACCCGGTTTAAGCTGTAACTGCTGAGAACCTTTACACAGCGTTGCATCGCCTTCGACGCAGAACAAAATGGCGGCACTCTGCTGGCTAATGGTGGTTTCTTTATCACTAAGGTCATGCAGCGAGAAGGCAAAATCATCCACAGGAATCGGGAAGTCCAGTTCTGCACCTTGTTTCACCGGCTGGGTCAACAACTGGTTAGCCGGTTTGGCTTCGAACTTCACATTGGCAACCAGTTCCGGAATATCAATATATTTAGGCGTCAGACCCGCACGCAGCACGTTATCGGAGTTCGCCATCACTTCCAGCGCCACGCCTTGCAGGTAAGCGTGCGGCGTTTCAGCGAACAGGAACATCGCTTCGCCAGGATTCAATTTCACCACATTCAGCAACAGCGGGGAGAACAGACCGCTGTCATCCGGGTAAAATTCAGAAATTAAACGAATCGTTTGCCACGGTTCACCCTGCTGGCTGTCGAGGGCCGATTTTAAAATCGCCAGCGCGCGGGATTTTTCTTCACCCTGCATATTCAACAGGCTGGCGAACAGTTCGCTTAAACGTTCGGCATCAGGCTGTTGTAAAAAGTGAGCAATCGCCGGATGTGCACCTGCGACCGGCTGGAGCAGGGAGACAATCTCGGAAAACTCACGAAACGCGTTCATCGCAAGGAAAGGCGTCAGCGCAAAAACCAGCTCCGGCTTGTGGTTAGGATCTTTATAGTTACGCTCGGCGGCATCCATCGGAATACCTGCGGCATTTTCTTTGGCAAAACCGATTTCAGAATTGCGTTTGTTTGGATGAACCTGAATGGAGAGCGGCTGTGCTGCGCATAATACTTTGAACAGGAAAGGCAGTTCGCCAAAGCGTTTGGCAACGGCATCTCCCAAAAGAGTCGCTTTATCACTCTCAATCACATCACGCAGTGAAACGATATCTCCGGCGGCATTCTGCACTCGTGAACTGCTTTTCGGATGTGCGCCCATCCACAGCTCGGCCATCGGCTGGCTGGACGGATTTTCCATACCATAAAGTTCAGTCAACGCCGTTTTGCTGCCCCAGGCATAGTTTTGCACTGAGTTAATGAGTTTTTGCATGATCAATCCCTGTTTTAATGTGGAAATTAATCCCGCTATTAAAGCAAGAATCCTACGGGAAGTAACCTGGAGCCGCAAAAAGTCGTACTAGTCTCAGTTTTTGTTAAAAAAGTGTGTAGGATATTGTTACTCGCTTTTAACAGGGCAACGGAACACCCGCCCAGAGCATAACCAAACCAGGCAGTAAGTGAGAGAACAATGTCAAACAAACCCTTTCATTATCAGGCTCCTTTTCCACTCAAAAAAGATGATACTGAGTATTACCTGCTAACCAGCGAACACGTTAGCGTATCTGAATTTGAAGGGCAGGAGATTTTGAAAGTCGCACCCGAAGCGTTAACTCTGTTGGCGCGTCAAGCGTTTCATGATGCGTCATTTATGCTGCGTCCGGCTCACCAACAACAGGTGGCCGACATTCTGCGTGACCCGGAAGCCAGCGAAAATGATAAATATGTGGCGCTGCAATTCCTGCGTAACTCCGACATCGCGGCGAAAGGCATTCTGCCGACCTGTCAGGATACCGGCACCGCGATTATTGTTGGTAAAAAAGGGCAGCGTGTATGGACCGGTGGCGGTGATGAAGCGGCGCTGGCACGCGGTGTCTATAACACTTATATCGAAGATAATCTGCGCTACTCGCAAAACGCGCCGCTGGATATGTATAAAGAGGTGAATACCGGCACCAATCTACCAGCGCAGATCGATCTTTATGCCGTTGATGGCGACGAGTACAAATTCCTCTGTATCGCCAAAGGTGGCGGTTCGGCAAACAAGACGTATCTGTATCAGGAAACCAAAGCGTTACTAACGCCGGGGAAACTGAAAAATTACCTGGTTGAGAAGATGCGCACGCTGGGTACGGCGGCCTGTCCTCCGTATCATATTGCGTTCGTTATTGGTGGAACTTCTGCAGAAACGAACCTTAAAACGGTGAAACTGGCTTCCGCTAAATACTATGATGAACTGCCAACGGAAGGGAATGAGCACGGACAGGCGTTCCGCGATGTGGAACTGGAAAAAGAATTGCTGATCGAAGCGCAAAATCTTGGTCTGGGTGCGCAGTTTGGTGGTAAATACTTCGCTCACGACATCCGCGTGATTCGCCTGCCACGTCACGGCGCATCCTGCCCGGTCGGTATGGGCGTCTCCTGTTCTGCTGACCGTAATATCAAAGCGAAGATCAACCGTCAGGGGATCTGGATCGAAAAACTGGAACATAATCCAGGAAAATATATCCCGGAAGAGCTGCGCAAAGCGGGAGAAGGCGAAGCGGTGCGCGTTGACCTTAACCGTCCGATGAAAGAGATCCTCGCACAGTTGTCGCAGTATCCCGTTTCTACACGCTTATCGCTGAATGGCACGATTATCGTCGGTCGTGATATTGCTCACGCCAAACTGAAAGAGCGGATGGATAACGGTGAAGGGCTGCCGCAGTACATCAAAGATCATCCGATTTACTATGCGGGTCCGGCCAAAACGCCGGAAGGTTATGCCTCCGGTTCTCTTGGCCCAACGACCGCCGGACGGATGGATTCTTATGTCGATCAACTGCAAGCGCAGGGAGGAAGTATGATCATGCTGGCGAAAGGCAACCGCAGCCAGCAGGTGACGGATGCCTGTAAAAAACACGGCGGTTTCTACCTTGGCAGTATCGGTGGTCCGGCCGCTGTATTGGCGCAGGGTAGTATTAAGAGCCTGGAATGTGTTGAATATCCGGAACTGGGAATGGAAGCCATCTGGAAAATTGAAGTGGAAGATTTCCCGGCATTTATCCTTGTGGATGATAAAGGAAATGACTTCTTCCAGCAGATACAACTCACACAGTGCACCCGCTGTGTGAAATAAACAGAGCCGCCCTTCGGGGCGGTTTTTTTACATGGCACGAAAGACCAAACATTTGTTATCAAATAGTAAATAATGAGTGAGCTAAAAGTTGCTTAACGAAAGCAAAACAGAAAGAAAAAATTAATCAGGTGAGGAGCAGGCCATGAATACAGTACGCAGCGAAAAAGATTCGATGGGGGCGATTGATGTCCCGGCAGATAAGCTGTGGGGCGCACAAACTCAACGCTCGCTGGAGCATTTCCGCATTTCGACGGAGAAAATGCCCACCTCACTGATTCATGCGCTGGCACTAACCAAGCGCGCAGCGGCAAAAGTTAATGAAGATTTAGGCTTGTTGTCTGAAGAGAAAGCGAGCGCCATTCGTCAGGCGGCGGATGAAGTACTGGCAGGACAGCATGACGACGAATTCCCGCTGGCTATCTGGCAGACCGGCTCCGGCACGCAAAGTAATATGAACATGAACGAAGTGCTGGCTAATCGGGCCAGTGAATTACTTGGCGGCGTGCGCGGGATGGAGCGTAAAGTTCACCCTAACGACGACGTGAACAAAAGCCAAAGTTCCAATGATGTCTTTCCGACGGCGATGCACGTTGCGGCGCTACTGGCGCTGCGCAAGCAACTCATTCCGCAGCTTAAAACCCTGACACAGACACTGAATGAGAAATCCCGTGCATTTGCCGATATCGTCAAAATCGGTCGAACCCACTTGCAGGATGCCACGCCGCTAACACTGGGGCAGGAGATTTCCGGCTGGGTAGCGATGCTCGAGCATAATCTCAAACATATCGAATACAGCCTGCCGCATGTAGCGGAACTGGCTCTTGGCGGTACAGCGGTGGGTACTGGACTAAATACCCATCCGGAGTATGCGCGTCGAGTAGCAGATGAACTGGCAGTCATTACCTGCGCTCCGTTTGTTACCGCGCCGAACAAATTTGAAGCGCTGGCGACCTGTGATGCCCTGGTTCAGGCGCACGGCGCGTTGAAAGGGTTGGCTGCGTCACTGATGAAAATTGCCAATGATGTCCGCTGGCTGGCCTCTGGCCCGCGCTGTGGAATTGGTGAAATCGCAATCCCGGAAAATGAGCCGGGCAGCTCAATCATGTCGGGGAAAGTGAACCCAACCCAGTGTGAGGCATTAACCATGCTTTGCTGTCAGGTGATGGGGAACGACGTGGCGATCAACATGGGTGGCGCTTCCGGTAACTTTGAACTGAACGTCTTCCGTCCGATGGTGATTCATAATTTCCTGCAATCGGTGCGCTTGCTGGCAGATGGCATGGAAAGTTTCAACAAACACTGTGCAGTGGGCATTGAACCGAATCGTGAGCGAATCAATCAATTACTCAATGAATCGCTGATGCTGGTGACTGCGCTTAACACCCACATTGGTTATGACAAAGCCGCCGAGATCGCCAAAAAAGCGCATAAAGAAGGGCTGACCTTAAAAGCTGCGGCCCTTGCGCTGGGGTATCTTAGCGAAGCCGAGTTTGACAGCTGGGTACGGCCAGAACAGATGGTCGGCAGTATGAAAGCCGGGGGTTAATCTGCAACATACAGGTGCAGCCGTGGAATGATCAAACGAAGCGGCTGCGCCTGTGGTTTATAACGGTGCTGCACATTGTCGGCATCGTAATTTAACAACTCACCAACGTCCGGCACGCCCGCGCCATTATCCCGATTAATCAGTGCAATCAGCGGCGTAGGGCAAGCGTGTTGTACTTGTTTTTGATCTCCTTTGTACCAGACGCGGGCAATCGGCTGCACTTTCACCGGACGTTTGATTTTTAACTTCGCGTTCTGTGGCAGGGCAGCGATATCCTGATATTCTCGCTCCAGTTTTCTTTGCCACTCCTCGCGCGTCCACGGTGCGACACTGCGTGGTGATTTCAGGCTTTTTTCCAGCTGTGCCAGGACTTCATCACGATGCAAATTTTTAATGATATGTTTATTAGCCCAGCCAAAACGTAAAGTGGCGGGGTCGTGCAGAACAGTGAGCGTGCGGTAGGCATTAAGGGTGATCAGCCCCGGCAAATGACGATGCACCCATTCAAAACGTGCCGCGGTGGGGAGTTCTGATTCAACCGTGACAATATGCTCGAACGTGGTCTTGAGTTTATTGATGTGCTGAATATGACTGACCAACGCTGCTTGCGAAAGGTTATCGACCTGGTAACACAACACGCCAGGTAGACGAACAGCGGCCTTGCTGCTGCGATTTTCGGACTGTTGTTGAATAAATAAATGGCGGAAATGACGCAACGCCAGCGACTGCGCGTCGTTGCCGAGATGTTGTTTTACCTCAATACGATTAAGCGGATTATGCTCATCCTCTTTTTTTACCTCCGGCAAAGAGAACACGCGGGCAACCAATAGCTTGTGTTGCTCAAGATGAGCGGCAAATGCAGCCAGCTCTTGTTCCATCTGGCGAAAAGTAGTGTTGAGTCGGTCTACGAGATCGTAACGCGCCATAATATTAACCACTTTAGTTACAACATCCTTATTTTATAGCACAATGGTGGTGACTTGACCACCGTGCGCATAGTGTCAGGCAGAGGTAAATTGCGGGATGTTATGCCATAACGGCCAGCTAAACGAGAAGCGGGCACCACCCAGTTCGCTGGTGTCACAATTAACCGTACCGCCCATTGCCAGTGCTATAGAGTGGACAATTGCCAGCCCCAGCCCGCAGCCGCCGGTTGAGCGATCCCGGCTGGGATCGAGGCGAACAAAAGGTTCAAAGATATGTTCGCGGTTTTCTGGGGCAATCCCTGGGCCATCATCCTCAACAATTAATGTCGCTCTATTCCCCGACAGTAGCAGGCTGGTTTCAACCGTTGAATGACAGTAGCGCAGGGCGTTATTGAGCAAATTATCCAGCACGCGCTCCATTAAGCGCATATCCAACGCCGCATAATGGCCTTGCATGAGCGTTTTTATCCGTACCGTTTTATCGGGCGTTACTGCCTGAATATCTGCCAGATGCGTTGACAGCCACAACGGCAGGTCTGGTTCGCTAAGATGAAGCTCATTTTGTGGGCGATCGAGTCGGGCATAAGTCAGAAGCTCTTCAATTAAAGCTTCAAGTTGACTGATATCGCGGTTCAACGCCTGGGATTCGGCGGCGCTCAGGTTATCGCTCATCTCCAGTCGATAACGCAGGCGCACTAACGGTGTTCGCAGTTCGTGAGCGATACCGTCAATAAGCTGTTTTTTGCTGGCAATCAAGGCGTTGATATTGTCCGCCATCTGGTTAAATGCAACACCAAGTCGTTCAAAGCTCGAACCCTCATCAAAGTGGATACGTTCATTGAGATGCCCATCGCCAAATCGTTGCGCCGCTGCTTCCAGTTTTAACATATCCTGCCAGTGCGGACGCATCCAGATAAACACCGGAAAGGCGAGGGAAATAGCAATAAAAGCGATCAGGGCGATATCCAGTAATCGCATCTGATGGAGGTAATAAAGATAAGGAACAGGACCAACTGCCAGCACGTAGTGGCTGCGCGGGATACGTTGCAAAAAGGTGTACTGATCGTCCAGAGCGACAATTTCGCCGCCACGCAGCCGGTGCATGGAAATATCATCAAGATGGTATTTACTCAGCGGCTCGACACGCAGATCGAAAGAGAGATTTAAATCCATCTCTTTCAGCGTCTTACCCCAGTCGTGTGGGGGGATCTCACGCAATTCGCTGCGCATCAGATACAGCGAACTGTTCATCAAATCATCCAGCGACTGTTTGCCTGCGCGTTCGGCGGTAAATTTGTACACCAGCCCGACCAGCAGAGACATCACAAGGAAGCAGACAAACAATAACAGGTAAAACTGGATAAACAGTTTTTTCATCGCTTATTCCCACGCATGAGGCGCAAAAAGATAGCCTTTGTTACGCACGGTTTTAATACGATAAGGTTCTGCGGCGTTATCGAGCAGTTTTTTTCTTAACCGCGAAATAGCCACGTCCACGCTACGATCCAGACCGTCATAACTGACGCCGCGTAAATTTTTCAGCAATGCATCGCGGTCCATGATTTGCCCGGCATGGGTAGCTAATTCCCACAATAATTCGAAATCAGCTGTCGAGAGCGAGATTTCAGTGTTAGCCAGGGTGACTACGCGGTTGATGGGATCGATGGTCAACGTGCCGAAATGCAGGGCTTTGTAGGGAGTCAGAGACGTTTCCTGAATACCTTTGGTCACTGTGGCTTGCTCATTCTGACGCAAATGCAAACGTAAACGCGCTAGCAAAACAGCAGGGGGCGTCGTTTTGAGAATATAGTCGCAGGCGCCCATTTCCAGTGCCAGGATGTGGTTCATATCGCTATCGAGAGAGGTTAGAAGAACAATCGGTCCGGACCACTTTGCGCGTAAATCACGACAAATGGTCATGCCGTCCTTGCCTGGTAGCATGATGTCGAGTAACACCAAATCCGGATTTTCTCGCAGAATAGTTTCTTCGGCCCGGTCGCCGCGCGGCTCTACGGTAACCTGCATATCATGTTTTGCCAGGTATGCGGCAATCAGTGCACCGACTTCCGCATCATCTTCCACAAATACGATAGTGTTCATAACATTCACGGTAGATATAAAAACGTCACAATACACCGCACTGTTTTTACTTACTATCAATCGTTTCTAAACAAGGTTTCATCAGGTATTCTACTGATGACTTGTTATGGAAGTGTTAAGGTAAAAAGATGGGGCTGGTAATCAAAGCCGCGCTCGGTGCGCTGGTAGTGCTGTTGATTGGTGTTTTAGCAAAAACGAAAAATTATTATATCGCCGGGCTGATTCCACTTTTCCCGACCTTTGCGCTTATCGCGCATTATATTGTTGCCAGCGAACGCGGCATTGAAGCCTTACGCGCAACCATCATTTTTAGTATGTGGTCGATTATTCCCTATTTTGTTTACCTGGCGTCGCTGTGGTATTTCACCGGAATGATGCGCTTGCCCGCCGCTTTTGTTGGTTCTGTTGCGTGTTGGGGGATAAGCGCATGGGTGTTGATTATATGCTGGATAAAGCTGCATTAACGCAGATGACGACCGCCATCAAGAGGGAAACTGCGTCCGGTGACAAAGCAGCTGGTAAGTAAGTAATCGACCAGGTCGATCACTTCTTTCTCGCCAGGCGCGGTTTTCATCAGTGATTTATTCAGCGCCTGTTGTCGATATTCGGCATCATCATGTTCATTAAACAGGATTAGCGATGGCGCAATAGAATTCACTTTCACTTCCGGTGCCAGCTTGCGGGCAAACGAGCGGGTCATATTATCCAGTGCCGCTTTGCTTGCAGCATAGGCAATATGTTTGTCGCTACCGCGCTCCACCACATAATCGGTAAAGTGAATGATATCGCTGGCGGCGTGTCCGTGCCCACGCAGTAATCTTTCCAGTGCATGGTTGAGTAGGTATGGGGTATTAACGTGGATCTGCATCATGCAAGCCAGTACGTCGGTCAGTGATGTACCTGGTTTTTCTGCCATCCACGCGCTGGCGTTATGCAAAATAGCACGCAGGCCATGGGTGCTTTTTAGTACTTCATCGGCAAACGCCATCACACCGTCGTTGGTCGAAAAATCAGCCTGAATACACTGCGCACCTGCGTTAATAAGTCCATCAATGGCGGGATAGTGCGTCCGATAGCTGATAATCACCGGTTGCTTTTGATTAATGAAATGCCATGCGAGGGCGAGGCCGATGCGACGACCACCGCCAGTAATTAATATTGGCAAGGGTTGGGCTTTACCCATCGTTATCTCCTTTGCTATCCAACGATGGGATGAACGTTATCCCACCAGCATCCAGGTCGCCGGAACTGAGGCAATTAACAGCATGCCAATCAGCACCATTTCCTGACGATTCAGTACATTATCATGGGTATGCGTTTTACGCGCGTACAGGAAAACCAGCAGCCCCGGTGCATACAGAACAACGGATAACAGCAAGTGCATTGGACCAGAGGCGTACAATAACCATAAGCCATAAATGCAGGCACCGACACCTACCGCTTTATGCAGTGGACGGGTTGCGATTTTTAGCAAGAACGCGCCGACCAGGAAATAGGGCACCAGAATCATTTCTGAGGCGATGGTCAGCAATGTGTTGTAATCGGAACCGGTCAGCCAGATGAGCACCAGACAAATTTGCACGCAGATGTTGGTCAACCACAGTGAGGCGGATGGCGCAGCTTGTGCGTTCTGGCGCGCAAAAATGCGCGGGAATGCTTTATGAGTGGCGGCCAGGAACGGAACTTCTGCCGCCATGATGGTCCAGCTTAAGTACGCGCCGCAAACGGAAACGATCAAACCGGCTGCGATGATGATTTCGCCCCATGGTCCCATCATTTCCACCATCAGACCGGCCATTGACGGGTTACGAATTTCAGCCAGTTCAGGACGTGCCACCACACCCAGCGAAAGCAGCGTTACCAGCAAGTAAACGCCCAGAGCGGAGAGAACCGCCAGCAGTGTCGCTTTGCCAACATCACGTTTATTACGCGCACGCGCAGAAACAACCACGGCACCTTCCACACCAATGAAAACCCACAGGGTGATCAGCATGGTGTTTTTCACCTGTTCCCAAACGGGTACGCCAAGTGCAAGTCCGGTGAAGTCGAGCTTGAAGGTATCCAGTTTGAACATCATCATCGCCAGCACAACAAACAGACCCAGCGGCAACAGTTTTGCCAGTGTTGCCACCAGGTTAATGCTGGCAGCGGTTTGCACCCCGCGCAGGATCAAAAAGTGAACAATCCACAATAAAGCCGATGCACCGACTATCGATTGCCAGGTATTACCATCGCCAAACAGGCGCAATTCCGGCGTGTCCGTAAAAAAGCTTAACGCGGAAAAAACGATCACCAGATAGGAGACGTTGGCGATGACTGCGCACAGCCAGTATCCCCATGCGGAACAAAAGCCGATTAGCTCGCCAAACCCTTCGCGGGCATAGGTAAAGATACCGCCGTCAAGTTCGGGACGAATGCGCGTGAGGATCAGCATGGCAAAGGCCAGCAATAAAATGCCAGCGCCAGTAATACCCCAGCCGATGAGCAGTGCTGCCGGGCTGGCAACTGCCGCCATATTTTGCGGCAGACTGAAAACACCCGCGCCCAGCATTGAGCTTAATACCAGCGCGGTGAGTGCGCTCAGTCCCAGTTTCTTTTCCATCGATATCCAGTGATTAAAACGTGATAAGAAGAATAAATATTAGGGCAAAACGCATAAAAATGGAGTTTGCCACTGAAGCGCGGGATTTTACGAAGAGATGTGTCTGCATGCAATGGTCGCGGGGAAATTTGTGACTAAAAATGCGAAAGGCGGCATCAAGCCGCCTTATAGGAGTAACTGAATAGTTATTTATACAGATCTGCGCTGACGGTCAGGTTATTACCACGTTCCTGCCACTGGCGGGTGATGTGGTAATACTTAGCACCTTTCTTCGCGGCACGTTTCGCAACCTGATAGGAGACTTCGGTCATGTTGCCGTAGTTGCCAGAGAATTTGATGCTGTCGAACGGGACCATCATCGCTGCGGTCGCTTTGTTCAGTTCTTCGACTTTAGTGCCATCCGGGAGCGTGACGGTGTAACGCCCGCCTTTTGATGACTGGGTTTCAAAGAAGCGACCGACTTCAGAACTTGGTGATGCGGTAGTCGCAACCCCCGGGATCTCAACTTTCTTCGCAGCTTCGCCACCGGCAGCCAGAGCTGCACGTCCTGCTTCGGAATCTGCCGGGATCACATCCGGGCTCTGGACGATACGTTTCTTAGCATCTTTTTTATAGATGAATGCAGTAATACGCTGGTTGCCGCCCTGGTTGGCATCGATTTGACGAACGATGTAGAAAGAGTAGGCACCTTTCGCTTTTGCTGCTTTGGTGATGGCATCATTGACTTCTGGCTGGCTACGATAGAAGCCCTGGACGGTGACCGTGTCAAACGGTTCAATCAGAACAGCCTGATCTTTCGGCAGTTCGACAACACCGTTAATTACGCGATTACTTGTTTCTTCTGCTTTTTCAGCATCGGCTTTATAGAGGTCAGCGACCACACGCCAGTTACCGCTGTTACCAAAATCAGAAGTGTCGACAACATAAAAAGAGGCGGCACCTTCTTTATCTGCGCGACGAGAAACGGCTTTCACCGCTTCGCCAATAGCATTAAAACGACCGGTAACCACTACACGGTCAAAAGGTTTAACCGCTGCCGCTTGCTCCGGTGTCAGTTCTGTTGCTGCGTTAACGGAGAATGCCGTAGCAGAAAGCAGTGCCGACGCCAGGAGGGTGTTCTTAAGCTTCATAAAAATAATCCTTCGCCTTGCGCAAACCAAGTACTGGTATTGTTATTAACGAGAAACGTGGCTGATTATTGCATTTAAACGGTGTAACTGTCTGCGTCATTTTTCATATCACATTCCTTAAGCCAATTTTAATCCTGCTCAAATGACCGTCTATGCTTAAAAAAACAGCCGTATCAGCATCAATACTACTGAATCAACTGAATTGTATAAGTTAATTTAATGTTAAGTAGTGATTCGTACCGGGGCGATGTCTCGTTTTACCCGACCGTCGAAGACAATTATCAGTCTTTATCCAGCGTTCTAAGGTGTTTATCCCACTATCACGGCTGAATCGTTAATATTTTGCGAGTTCACGCCGAAATACTGATTTTTGGCGCTAGATCACAGGCATAATTTTCAGTACGTTATAGGGCGTTTGTTACTAATTTATTTTAACGGAGTAACATTTAGCTCGTACATGAGCGGCTTGTGTGGCTCCTGACACAGGCAAACCATCATCAATAAAACCGATGGAAGGGAATATCATGCGAATTGGCATACCAAGAGAACGGTTAACCAATGAAACCCGTGTTGCAGCAACGCCAAAAACAGTGGAACAGCTGCTGAAACTGGGTTTTACCGTCGCGGTAGAGAGCGGCGCGGGTCAACTGGCAAGTTTTGACGATAAAGCGTTTGTGCAAGCGGGCGCTGAAATTGTAGAAGGGAATAGCGTCTGGCAGTCAGAGATCATTCTGAAGGTCAATGCGCCGTTAGATGATGAAATTGCGTTACTGAATCCTGGGACAACGCTGGTGAGTTTTATCTGGCCTGCGCAGAATCCGGAATTAATGCAAAAACTTGCGGAACGTAACGTGACCGTGATGGCGATGGACTCTGTGCCGCGTATCTCACGCGCACAATCGCTGGACGCACTCAGTTCGATGGCGAACATCGCTGGTTATCGCGCCATTGTTGAAGCGGCACATGAATTTGGGCGCTTCTTTACCGGACAAATCACTGCGGCCGGGAAAGTGCCACCGGCAAAAGTGATGGTGATTGGTGCCGGTGTCGCAGGTCTGGCCGCCATTGGCGCAGCAAACAGTCTCGGCGCGATTGTGCGTGCATTCGACACCCGCCCGGAAGTGAAAGAACAAGTTCAAAGTATGGGCGCAGAATTCCTCGAGCTGGATTTTAAAGAGGAAGCGGGCAGCGGCGATGGCTATGCCAAAGTGATGTCGGACGCGTTCATCAAAGCGGAAATGGAACTCTTTGCCGCCCAGGCAAAAGAGGTCGATATCATTGTCACCACCGCGCTTATTCCAGGCAAACCAGCGCCGAAGCTAATTACCCGTGAAATGGTTGACTCCATGAAGGCGGGCAGTGTGATTGTCGACCTGGCAGCCCAAAACGGCGGCAACTGTGAATACACCGTGCCGGGTGAAATCTTCACTACGGAAAATGGTGTCAAAGTGATTGGTTATACCGATCTTCCGGGCCGTCTGCCGACGCAATCCTCACAGCTTTACGGTACTAACCTCGTTAATCTGCTGAAACTGTTGTGCAAAGAGAAAGACGGCAACATCACTGTGGATTTTGATGATGTGGTGATTCGTGGCGTGACCGTGATCCGTGCGGGCGAAATTACCTGGCCGGCACCGCCGATTCAGGTATCAGCTCAGCCGCAGGCGGCACAAAAAGCGGCACCGGAAGTGAAAACTGAGGAAAAATGTGCCTGCTCACCGTGGCGTAAATACGCGTTGATGGCGTTGGCAATCATCCTTTTCGGCTGGATGGCAAGCGTTGCGCCAAAAGAGTTCCTTGGACACTTCACTGTGTTCGCGCTGGCCTGCGTTGTCGGTTATTACGTGGTGTGGAATGTATCGCACGCGCTGCATACACCGTTGATGTCGGTCACCAACGCGATTTCAGGGATTATTGTTGTCGGAGCACTGTTGCAGATTGGCCAGGGCGGCTGGGTTAGCTTCCTTAGTTTTATCGCGGTGCTTATAGCCAGCATTAATATTTTCGGTGGCTTCACCGTGACTCAGCGCATGCTGAAAATGTTCCGCAAAAATTAAGGGGTAACATATGTCTGGAGGATTAGTTACAGCTGCATACATTGTTGCCGCGATCCTGTTTATCTTCAGTCTGGCCGGGCTTTCGAAACATGAAACGTCTCGCCAGGGTAACAATTTCGGTATCGCCGGTATGGCGTTTGCGTTAATCGCAACCATTTTTGGACCGGATACGGGTAATGTTGGCTGGATCTTGCTGGCGATGGTTATTGGTGGGGCAATTGGTATCCGTCTGGCGAAGAAAGTTGAAATGACCGAAATGCCAGAACTGGTGGCGATCCTGCATAGCTTCGTGGGTCTGGCGGCAGTGCTGGTTGGTTTTAACAGCTATCTGCATCATGACGCGGGAATGGCACCGGTTCTGGTCAATATTCACCTGACGGAAGTGTTCCTCGGTATCTTCATCGGGGCGGTAACGTTCACGGGGTCGGTGGTGGCGTTCGGCAAACTGTGTGGCAAGATTTCGTCTAAACCGTTGATGCTGCCAAACCGTCACAAAATGAACCTGGCGGCTCTGATCGTTTCCTTCCTGCTGCTGATTGTATTTGTTCGCACGGACAGCGTCGGCCTGCAAGTGCTGGCATTGCTGATTATGACCGCCATTGCGCTGGTATTTGGCTGGCATTTAGTCGCCTCTATTGGTGGTGCAGATATGCCAGTGGTGGTATCAATGCTGAACTCGTACTCCGGCTGGGCGGCTGCGGCTGCGGGCTTTATGCTCAGCAACGACCTGCTGATTGTGACCGGTGCGCTGGTCGGTTCTTCGGGGGCTATCCTTTCTTACATTATGTGTAAGGCGATGAACCGTTCTTTTATCAGCGTTATTGCGGGTGGTTTCGGCACCGACGGCTCTTCTACTGGCGATGATCAGGAAGTGGGCGAGCACCGCGAAATCACTGCAGAAGAGACAGCGGAACTGCTGAAAAACTCCCATTCAGTGATCATTACTCCGGGGTACGGCATGGCAGTCGCGCAGGCGCAATATCCTGTCGCTGAAATTACTGAGAAATTGCGCGCTCGTGGTATTAATGTGCGTTTCGGTATCCACCCGGTTGCGGGGCGTTTGCCTGGACATATGAACGTATTGCTGGCTGAAGCAAAAGTACCGTATGACATCGTGCTGGAAATGGACGAGATCAACGATGACTTTGCTGATACCGATACCGTACTGGTGATTGGTGCTAACGATACGGTTAACCCGGCGGCGCAGGATGATCCGAAGAGTCCGATTGCTGGTATGCCTGTTCTGGAAGTGTGGAAAGCGCAGAACGTGATTGTCTTTAAACGTTCGATGAACACTGGCTATGCTGGTGTGCAAAACCCGCTGTTCTTCAAGGAAAACACCCACATGCTGTTTGGTGACGCCAAAGCCAGCGTGGATGCAATCCTGAAAGCTCTGTAACCCTGACGGCCTCTGCGGAGGCCGTCACTCTTTGTTGAGATCGCTTAACAGAACGGCGATGCTTTGACCTCCCGTTGTTTGTTCAAGCGCAATTTTGACAATAATTGTTAACGGCACGGAAAGCAGCATACCCACCGGTCCTAACAACCATCCCCAAAAAATCAACGACAAAAATACCACCAATGTGGAAAGCCCCAGCCCACGTCCCATGATGCGCGGCTCCAGAATATTGCCGAAGACCAGATTAATTAGCAGATATCCCGCCAGCACCAGCAACGCTTCGTAGAAGCCATTAAACACCAGTACCTGAGCGATAGGGGGGATTGCCGCGAGAACTGAACCAATATTAGGGATGTAATTAAGCGCAAAGGCCAGCAATCCCCAGACAAAAGCGAAGCGAACATCGAGTGCGGCGAGCATCGCCCAGGCGACCAGGCCGGTGATGATGCTGATGGCTGTTTTCAGCACCAGATAATGAGACACACTGTCAATCGCACGCTGAATCGCCGCCATCCCTTCAACCGGACGCACCATCATTTGCTGAAATTTTCCGGGCAATTGTGGCACTTCGAGCAACATAAACAGCACCGTCAGCAGCAATAAAAAGATTGATGACATGGCATTAGATAACTGCGTCAATAAGTTGGTGAGCAACGTCATTGCCGCGTTCGGATCAATGTAATGCGCCAGTTGGTCAACTGAGACATCAATCCCTACGCGTTGCAACAACGGTTCAATCGCTTGCAGCGGCGTCATAATAGAGTTGCGATATTGCGGTAACGTCCGCGTCAACTCGTTGAGCGCGGAACCCAGATAAGCTAACAGCAACACCATCGCCATCACGATGATGGTCATCAAAATCGACACCGCCAGTACACGCGGCACTCGCCAGCGGACCATGTGTTGCACCAGCGGGTTAAGAATAACAGCAATAAATAATGCGAGAATAAACGGCACGATGATCTCGGCGGCAAAACGGATACCGCAGAGAATAATGACCAGCATTCCCAACATAATGACGATTTTTAGGCCATTGAGCGTGATGATCGGCTTTGCCATGCTTGTCCCCGTTTTTTCTTCCTTTGCTAATAATAATGTCTTTTTCGCTCCGTCATCATAACGAAAATCAAACCGCTCAGGTAAAGAAGTGAAAATATTTTGAGTTAATTCTTAAGCTATGATACAAATCAGGCGTGTTCAACTACCGAGGACAATTATCATCCGCGATGACGAGAAGCAACACTGCGGATAATTGTAATATTATGGACAATTTGTTCAGGACGTTATTTTCTACATTTACCCATCTTCGTACCTCATCCACTATCTTGCTCGTAGGTGAGCAGCACTGGCGCAACGCGCTTTAGTCCTTTCTCCTGCTTAAGCTTGCGCTATGCGCGGGGCTTGACCACTTTACTTTGGTTTCGCTGAATTAAGCGAAAATTAAAATAATTCTCTTGCAGGAGAAGGACAATGTATATTTATTGGATTTTATTAGGTCTGGCTATTGCTACAGAAATTACCGGTACGCTGTCTATGAAATGGGCGAGCGTCAGTGAGGGAAATGGCGGCTTTATTTTAATGCTGGTGATGATTTCTCTGTCGTATATATTTCTCTCTTTCGCCGTTAAAAAGATCGCCTTAGGCGTGGCTTATGCGCTGTGGGAAGGTATCGGTATTTTATTTATTACCTTGTTTAGCGTTTTGTTATTCGACGAAAGTTTATCGCTGATGAAAATTGCCGGGTTAACCACCCTGGTCGCCGGGATTGTGTTGATCAAATCAGGTACTCGTAAAGCGCGTAAACCTGAACTGGAGGTGAACCATGGCGCAGTTTGAATGGGTTCACGCCGCCTGGCTGGCATTGGCAATCGTGCTGGAAATCGTTGCTAACGTCTTTTTGAAATTTTCTGACGGCTTTCGTCGCAAAATATTTGGCTTGCTCTCCCTGGCGGCGGTGCTGGCTGCCTTTAGTGCGCTTTCTCAGGCCGTTAAAGGGATCGACTTGTCTGTCGCTTATGCATTGTGGGGCGGGTTTGGTATTGCCGCCACGTTAGCCGCAGGTTGGATCTTGTTTGGTCAACGGTTAAATCGTAAAGGCTGGATTGGCCTGGTCTTGCTGTTGGCTGGAATGATCATGGTGAAACTTGCCTGATGAACACGCTGCCCGCACTGTCGGGCAGCGTTTGAACATTATTTTTGCGACAGTTGATCCAGCTTGTCGCGAATACCGGTAACAGAAATGGCCCGGTTATCGGCGCGCCAGCGATCTTTCGCGGCAGGAGCCGAGCTTTGTACCCCAATTAATTGCCAGCCGTCATCGGTATGCAACATCAGAGGCGAACCGCTGTCTCCCGGCAAGGTATCGCACTGATGCGACATCACCGACGTTTGCGCCCAGCCAGTCACTTCACAGTTTTGATGACTGTACAACGTATCGAGATGATCTTCAGGGTAGCCCGCCTGAGTCACTTTACGACCAGCTGCTTTTAATGCGGCGGTAAGCGCGGCTTTATCTCCCTCAAATAACGGCAACGGTGTAATGCCAGAAGGGGGATTACGTAGCACAATCAAACCGAAGTCCCACGGCGCAGCTGCGGGAGGTACAATCCAGCCATCCCCATCTGCTTTTAACCGCTTTCCTAGTGTCGGGTCAACGCGGCCTTCTATGTCGTGGATCTCATAGCGCCAAAGACCTTTATTTGACACGAAACGCAGCGCTACCGCTTTATCGGCTTTACCCTTTGGCGGCGTCAATAAACAGTGTCCTGCCGTTAATGCCAGATTGGGTGCAATCAGCGTAGCCGTACATAAATTGCCGCTGGCCGTTTCCAGTTGCCCAACCGCATCCCACGGTGATTGGGTCGTGTCATTTACTGGCACACGATCATCATGACCAAAAAACAGGGTGCTGACCTCATCGTTTGCCGATTTGGCAACGTCTGGTTTATCTGCAAACACAAAAGCAGACGTCAAACTAATTGCACCCAACACTACAGCAATGGTTGTACGCATATCACACTCTGGTGGGTAATTATGATTATTAAAAGCAAACCCTCATAAATACTATAGACGGGACGGGATGAAAGTGGGAGTAAAATCAGATAACTACGATCAGGAAAGATAAAAACGGGCGGCAATCAGTGCGCATAAAATAAGGATGATAAGAATGAACTCAAAGCGATAACGGCCCACCATACTACCCTCCGCTAAAGGCGGTGCTAAACGTTAACCGCTTAGCACCGTAATTTTCAGGCGCGAGGGGGCGCGCCAGCATTACTGTTGAAAACTTACGCTGCGGGTTGTGCAGCAGGTTTTGCCGGTTGCTGATGGCTGTGTTTCTTGGCGTGTTTCTTCGCTGCCTGCGCTTTTTGTTCAGGAGCTTTCTGTTCAGCTTTCGCATTTTTATGATGCTTTTTAGCCGCCTGCGCTTTCTGGGCAGGTGCTGCTTTATGCTGTTTTTTATGATGTGTAGTTTTCGCCGGCGCTGCTTTGGTGGTCGTCGCAGTCGGAGCAGGTGTGGTCGCAGTTTCTGCAGCAAAGGCGGCAGAAGACAGACCCATAGCAGCGGCAACAACCAGAGCTAATACTTTTTTCATTGTCATACCCTCAATTTGTTTTTTCATTTAACCCCACTGCGGGGCCGTTGAAATAACTATATCCCTGGGAATGGCAGACTTCCGTGAGTGGTTGGTTTCAGCGTGTAACGATATGTACAAACGCTGAATAAATTACAGCGTTGATAATAACGTATTGTGACTTAAGGGAAATTTAGCTACCAATAATAGTAGTCTTGATCGGGTTAACTATTTTACTACCCACAAAGCGGTAGAATAACTGCGCATCAGTAATAAATGACACACAGCAAAATGAATCCGTTTATTTGGGTACTTATAATCCTGATGACGCTAGATGCGCTGCGGGAATTGGCTGGCGCTTCGTCTATTTTAGGATGGCTATTAACGTTGGTTTGAGCAGGCAATAAGTCCGGACGGGTATTTACCTCAGTCCGGACTTATTTTTTCAGGCGTGCAGACGATGATGCAAACGCGTCCCGACCAGCAGAGCAATGACCAGCATCAGAGCAATAAATGCGCCGACGCCGTTCCAGCCATAGTTATGCCAGAAAACACCACCCAGCGTCCCGGCAATACTCGACCCCAGATAGTAACTGAACAGATACAGCGAGGAGGCCTGGCCTTTAGCGCGTTTTGCGCGGGGGCCGATCCAGCTGCTGGCAACGGAGTGGGCTGCGAAGAATCCGGCTGAGAAGAGTAACATTCCGGCAAAGATCAGCCACAGCGAGCTGAATAAGGTCATCAGTAAACCAAACAGCATAACCCCCGTCGAAAACAACATCACCGGACCGCGCCCATAGCGGGTGGTCATGGTTCCGGCTTTGGGTGAGCTCCATGTACCGGTCAAATAGGCCAGCGATAATAAGCCAACCACAGCCTGACTGACATGCCAGGGGGAGAGCATCAACCGATAGCCGATGTAATTAAACAGCGTGACGAACGACCCCATCAGCAAAAAGCCTTCTGCGAACAATAACGGTAATCCCCGGTCACGCCAGTGCAGACGAAAGTTGATAAACAACGTCTTAGGTCGCAGCGAAGTCGGGCGAAAATGGCGTGATTCAGGGAGGATTTTCCAGAACATTAACGCCGAGGCCAGCGCGACACAACCGATTGCCGCCAGCGCAATTCGCCAGTTGAAAAAGTCCGTGAAGACACCGCTAATTAAGCGTCCGCTCATGCCGCCAATTGAGTTGCCGCTGATATACAACCCCATCGAAAAGGCCACGAAACTGGGGTGGATTTCCTCGCTAAGATAAGTCATGCCAACAGCTGCTACGCCACTTAACGAAAGCCCAATCAAGGCGCGCATAATCAAAATGCCGTGCCAGCTGGTCATCATTGTCGAAAGTAACGTACAAATGGAGGCCAACAGTAGCGCCGTGACCATCACTGGTTTGCGACCAATGGCATCGGATAACGGGCCAGTAAACAGCAAACCGATAGCCAACATCGCCGTGGAAATGGACAGTGAAATACTACTGTTCGCGGGCGTTAAGCCAAACTCCTGCGAAAGCACCGGAAGGATAGGTTGCACACAATAGAGAAGTGCGAAGGTTGCCAGTCCGGCAGAGAACAGCGCCAGGGTGACGCGCATAAATTGCGGCGTACCGCGTTTAATAAATTGATTTGGCTGAGAAATGCTTTGCTTGTCAGTGTCGCTTGCCGGAGCGCCATCAACAGTTGTAGTACGGCTCACTTGAAATCCTTGCTAAATATGCCTGTGGATCAGGCTTATGGATAGATTAGGAAAATCGAATTGTTCTGTCTAATATATTAATAATCTCAAATAAGATGTTTTAAATATGAATATTGAACTTCGTCATCTGCGTTACTTTGTTGCGGTTGCAGAAGAGCTGCATTTCGGGCGCGCCGCTGCCCGCCTGAATATTTCGCAACCGCCGCTAAGCCAGCAGATTCAGGCGCTGGAGCAACAAATTGGTGCCCGACTGCTGGCACGAACCAATCGCAGTGTATTTCTGACGGCAGCAGGAAAACAGTTTCTTGCAGATAGTCGGCAAATCCTGTCTATGGTGGATGACGCTGCCGCTCGCGCTGAAAGACTGCATCAGGGTGAAGCGGGGGAGTTGCGTATTGGTTTTACTTCGTCCGCTCCTTTTATTCGGGCGGTGTCTGATACGTTATCGCTGTTTCGCCGTGATTATCCCGATGTCCATTTACAAACCCGCGAAATGAACACTCGCGAGCAAATCGCTCCGCTCATTGAAGGAACGCTGGATATGGGATTGCTGCGTAACACAGCGTTACCGGAGACGCTTGAACACGCAGTCATCGTCCATGAACCGCTTATGGCGATGATCCCGCACGATCATCCCCTGGCAAATAACCCGAGTGTAACGCTGGCTGAACTGGCGAAAGAACCCTTTGTCTTTTTTGATCCGCACGTCGGGACAGGGCTGTATGACGATATTCTCGGACTGATGCGACGTTACCATTTGACGCCCGTCATCACTCAGGAGGTGGGTGAGGCAATGACCATCATCGGTCTGGTTTCCGCTGGTCTGGGCGTTTCAATTTTGCCTGCGTCATTTAAACGTGTTCAGCTCAACGAAATGCGCTGGGTGCCGATTGCTGAAGAGGATGCGGTTTCTGAAATGTGGTTGGTCTGGCCGAAACATCATGAACAAAGTCCAGCTGCGCGAAACTTTCGTATTCATCTGCTGAATGCTCTCAGGTGAGGGAAATTTCAGCGAAAAAGCCCGAAAAATGTGCTGTTAATCACATGCCTAAGTAAAAATTTGACGACACGTATTGAAGTGCTTCACCATAGCCTACAGATTATTTCGGAGCGCGAAAATATAGGGAGTATGCGGTGGTTGCTGAAAACCAGCCTGGGCACATTGATCAAATAAAGCAGACCAACGCGGGCGCGGTATATCGCCTGATTGATCAGCTTGGTCCAGTCTCGCGTATCGATCTTTCCCGTCTGGCGCAACTGGCTCCTGCCAGTATCACTAAAATTGTCCGTGAGATGCTCGAAGCACACCTGGTGCAAGAGCTGGAAATCAAAGAAGCGGGGAACCGTGGCCGTCCGGCGGTGGGGCTGGTGGTTGAAACTGAAGCCTGGCACTATCTTTCTCTGCGCATTAGTCGCGGGGAGATTTTCCTTGCTCTGCGCGATCTGAGCAGCAAACTGGTGGTGGAGGAGGCGCAGGAACTGGCGTTAAAAGATGACTCACCATTGCTGGATCGTATCATTTCCCATATCGATCAGTTTTTTATCCGCCACCAGAAAAAACTTGAGCGTCTAACTTCGATTGCCATAACCTTGCCGGGAATTATTGATACGGAAAATGGCATTGTACATCGCATGCCGTTCTACGAGGATGTAAAAGAGATGCCGCTCGGCGAGGCGCTGGAGCAGCATACCGGCGTACCGGTTTATATCCAGCATGATATCAGCGCATGGACGATGGCAGAGGCCTTGTTTGGTGCCTCACGCGGGGCGCGCGATGTGATTCAGGTGGTTATCGATCACAACGTGGGGGCGGGCGTCATTACCGATGGTCATCTGCTACACGCCGGCAGCAGTAGCCTCGTGGAAATAGGTCACACGCAGGTCGACCCGTATGGGAAACGCTGTTATTGCGGGAATCACGGCTGCCTCGAAACCATCGCCAGTGTGGACAGTATTCTTGAGCTGGCACAGCTGCGTCTCAATCAATCCATGAGCTCGATGTTACATGGACAGCCGTTAACCGTGGACTCATTGTGTCAGGCGGCATTGCGCGGCGATCTACTGGCAAAAGACATCATTACCGGGGTGGGCGCGCATGTCGGGCGCATTCTTGCCATCATGGTGAATTTATTTAACCCACAAAAAATACTGATTGGCTCACCGTTAAGTAAAGCGGCAGATATCCTCTTCCCGGTCATCTCGGACAGCATCCGTCAGCAGGCCCTTCCTGCGTATAGTCAGCACATTAGCGTTGAGAGTACTCAATTTTCTAACCAGGGTACGATGGCAGGGGCTGCGCTAGTAAAAGACGCGATGTATAACGGTTCTTTGTTGATTCGTCTGTTGCAGGGTTAACATTTTTTAACTGTTCTACCAAAATTTGCGCTATCTCAATTTGGGCCAGGAAAGCATAACTTAGACTTTCAAGGTTAATTATTTTCCTGGTTTATATTTGTGAAGCATAACGGTGGAGTTAGTGATGCTGAAGCGTTTCTTTATTACCGGTACAGACACTTCTGTAGGGAAAACGGTGGTTTCCCGCGCATTGCTACAAGCGTTAGCCTCCCAGGGAAAAACGGTTGCGGGATATAAACCCGTAGCGAAGGGGAGCAAAGAGACACCCGAAGGGCTGCGTAATAAAGATGCCCTGGTGTTGCAGAGTGTTTCAACCATCGAACTGCCTTATGAAGCAGTTAATCCTATCGCGTTAAGCGAAGAAGAAAGTAGCGTGGCGCACAGTTGCCCAATCAATTACACCCTCATTTCAAACGGCCTGGCAAACCTGACCGATAAAGTCGATCATGTCGTGGTAGAAGGGACTGGCGGCTGGCGCAGTCTGATGAATGATTTGCGTCCGCTCTCTGAATGGGTGGTGCAGGAACAACTGCCGGTGTTGATGGTTGTCGGTATTCAGGAAGGTTGCATTAACCATGCACTGCTAACAGCTCAGGCGATTGCCAACGACGGGCTGCCGCTCATTGGCTGGGTGGCTAACCGAATCAACCCAGGACTTGCGCATTATGCGGAAATCATTGATGTGCTCGGTAAAAAACTTCCGGCACCGCTCATTGGTGAACTGCCTTATCTGCCGCGCGCCGAACAGCGTGAACTGGGGCAATACATCCGCTTAGCTATGCTTCGCAGTGTGCTGGCGGTAGATAGAGTCACGGTGTAACGTCCGCGAAATTACCGACGCAATTACGCAGGCAATCAATAAACCGGGGAGTAGCTGATACTCCCCGGTCATTTCACATATCATCAACGTCGACATAATCGGCGCGTGCGTGGTTGCCGCCAATAGTGTCGCCATCCCGGTCAATCCGAGTAAAAGCGTAATTTCTTCGCCATCAGGGAACCATAATCCCAGGCTACGACCATACAACATGCCAATGGCAAGACCGATAAATAGCGTCGGTGTAAAGACACCACCGGGCGCGCCAGAACCACTACTCGCCAGCACGGCAAACAGTTTACAGAGGAAGATCCCGGCAATGATCATTAACAGTGGCGGGGCGGTTAAAAAGGATTGTACGGTGCTATAGCCGTTGCCCCACACTGCAGGTGTGAACAGGGAAAGCAGACCCACGATCAACCCGCCCAGTGCCAGTTGCCAGGGCGGCGCAAGTTTGAGACTTACAAATCCACGATGACAGGCGTTCATTAACGTTAACAACAGTGGTCCGCACAGACCTGCCAGCACACCTGTACTGATAATCAGCGCATAGTCACGAGCCTGAACCGTCACTGAGAGTTGTACGCTGTAGAGTAACGCGTCGCTATGATTAATCAGATTGCTAACCAGCAACGCCACGACGGCGGAAATAATCACCGGGCCGAGAGAGGCCAACATCATAGTGCCAAACAGCACTTCGGCTATAAATAAACTGCCAGCAAGCGGGGCTCGATAGGCCGCAGCCATTCCCGCCGCAGCTCCACAGGCGATCCATAATTTCCACTCCTGGCGTGGCGTAAAACGTTGGGCAAAACAGGAGGCGGCAAGGGCAGCTAAAAGAATCATCGCACCTTCGCGACCAATTGCACTGCCGCTGGTTACTACCAGCAGAGAGGCAAGCGATTTAACCAGGCTTGCTGCGTAATCGAACTGACCATCGGTTTGCAACGCTTCCATGTAATCGGTCGGCGCATGAGGGCGTTGCTGGGTAAATTTCTGCCAGCCCATCAGCAACAAACCCGCCGCCAGTCCGCCGAGCGCCGGAGTTAGCAACCGTCGCCATGGGGAAAGATTTGTCGCTGCATTGACCAGACTGCCGGAGTCATTATTGAGGAACAACCACTCCAGTAGCAGCATTGCATGACGAAACCCGGCAACGGCAAAGGCCGCAAGAATACCGACGACTGTTGCGATAAGCAGACGGCGGAACATAGTGCTCAGATCCGGATAGATGTGTAGATGATGCATGAGCAGAAATGGGCAATGAAACACGGGCGACTATTTTGCGGCAAAAGAGGCCAGCCGCAAAAGCAGTGCGTGCTTTAAGAGATAAAAAAACGTGACACTGTAACGTATTATTGCCGAATCGCGCGTAATCGTCACCATCCGGCAATATTACGGTGATCCTATCGAAAGAGTGGTTTAACCGCGACAGGAATCAACAGTTGTGATTGCCATTGCGCCAGCGTTAAGCGAGCCAGTTCACCCAGTGCACAGTAGAAAGGGTGTTCTGCTTTTTCGATAAAAACGTCAAGAAAACGTGTTGACCACGGAAAAAGGTGCCATGCCAGCAATTCTTCGCATTCTGTCTGGCGACCATTCTCCGCCAACCACGCAGCCATCAACAGCAGTGAACCAAAATGATCTTCCGGTTCGTTTTGCTGCATTTCAAACTGAATGCCTTTCTCGCGCATCCACTGACGAAGTGCCAATGTTGAATCGCCAAACAGCACAGATTCGCGATCCAGCCAGACCGATCCCCACGGCGGTGACGGCAGTGCCCACGGGCCGACAAACAAACGCTGCCAAGCCTGGGCGTGAGTCTCTTCACTCTGTGTCTGAAAAGCAGTCACCAGCGGCGCTAATGACTCTTCTGGTAGAGGCCACTGAGTTTCCCAGCCGTCACGGGTGAGTGCCGCAACCAGGGGGGCGGCTTCCGCACTCTCTGGAGCGTAATAAAACAGCGCGCCCAACACGCGCGCCGCAACAGAAAAATTATCTTGCTGTGAAAAATGGGTCATTCCTAACATCCTGAAATGTGCGGGTTGCCCCGCACCAATTTGTTAACCTGCAATAGCCATTCCTACCGTCATGTGCAGGCCATAAAAGAGCACACGCCCGATCATTTCACCGCCAAGAATGAGGATTAACCCCAGAACAAGTCCGGCAACGTGAGGTTCACGGCGACGAATGAGCGGACAAAGCCAGCATCCTAGACCTGCGCATAACAATACCACACGCCAGACCTGTAAGGAGGCGTAATCTGGTACCAGTGCGCTGGCTTGTTGTACGGATGAGTGAATAGACGCCAGAGACAAACCTTGCAGCACAATCACCCCGGCACAAGCGATCAGCGCCAGAACGCTAATGATGGCAAATGGTGTGGTATTAAATGTAACGCGGGCTGCCCGCAGAATTGCGGCAGCAAGTATTGGACCGCTCAACAATACTGTCAGGAAGAAAGCCAGCGTAGTGTAACCGTTATGCCAGGTTGGCACTGTGTCGATTTGATACACGCAGGTCATCATCCAGACGAAAATGACGCCGAGCGCCATGCTGACAAGTAACCAGAGTTTCCCCAACGCTTGCGGCATTTTACCGATGACTGCCACCAGCCACCATAATCCGCCAACGGCAAAAAATATGGAACCGGCAGCAATCTCGTTACTCAGACCAGAATCTCCGATTCGATTCAGCGAGTTAAACGCCCGCAGTGGCGACCCCAGGTGCATGACAGAGGCAATAAACCCGATGCCCATCAACAGCCAGAGGAAAAACATGCCACGGACAATACGCTGACGGTCTGCGTCATTTTTGGCGGCGAACCAGCCAATTCCGCTAACAATCAGCGCGCCTACTACGCATTGACCCAATACGGTAAAGATAACCAGTGGCCATTCATGCCATCCATTTCCCATTTTACACTTCCTCCGGATTAGCCAGATAACCAGTGGTATCGCCGGTCGGGCGGCTGTTGGCGTTAGGTTTGATAACGATATTGGGTTTTGTGAAATGCGCGCGCGGCAGTGGCGCAACGGCAGCCAGAGTGCCGTGCTTCTGGCGCAGCTCTTCAATTGGACCGAATTCAAGTGCACGCAGCGGGCAGGATTCGACACATATGGGTTGTTTCCCCTCGGCGACGCGCGAATAACAACCATCGCACTTCGTCATGTGCCCTTTTTCAGCATTGTACTGTGGTGCGCCGTACGGACAAGCCATGTGGCAGTAGCGGTAGCCGATACAAACATCTTCATCAACCACCACAAAGCCATCTTCACGCTTATGCATTGCGCCGCTGGGGCAGACTTTTGTACATGCGGGGTCATCGCAATGGTTACAGGAGATGGAGAGATAATAAGCGAACACGTTCTGGTGCCAGACGCCATTATCTTCCTGCCAGTCGCCGCCAGCATATTCATAAATACGGCGGAAACTGACTTCCGGGCCAAGATCTTTAAAATCTTTGCACGCCAGTTCGCAGGTTTTACAGCCAGTACAGCGGCTGGAATCGATAAAAAATCCATATTGTGTGGTCATGGGCTACTCCTTAAACCTTTTCGATCTGGACTAGATTGCTGTGCGACGGGTTTCCCTTTGCCAGCGGTGAAGGGCGGTGAGAGGTCAGAATATTGATACTGCCGCCGTGATCGACCCGGTCACCAAACATATCCGCTTTAAGCCACGCACCTTGCCCGATGGCGGTAACGCCAGGCAGAATACGCGGAGTCACTTTTGCGGCAATCAGCATTTCTCCATTAGTGTTAAATACCCGCACGGTATCGCCATGACGGATACCGCGTGCCTGAGCATCAATGGGGTTGATCCACACCTCTTGTGGGCAGGCCTGCTGTAACACATCAATATTGCCGTAGCTGGAGTGGGTACGTGCTTTGTAGTGGAAGCCCGTTAGCTGCAGTGGATAGGTTTTCCGCAGGGGATCGTCCCAGCCATCAAAACCTGGGGTATATGCAGGAAGGGGATGAATAATTTCATCTTTTTTCAATTCCCAGGTATCCGCAATCGTCGCCAGTCGTTCAGAATAAATTTCGATTTTCCCCGAAGGTGTTTTCAACGGGTTTGCCTGTGGATCTTCACGGAATGCGCGGAAAGCGACGTAGTGTTCTTCCGGGCATTTTTTCTTAAAGATCCCGGTCGTTTTCATCTCCTCGTAGTCGGGCATCTCAGGGTTACGTTCCTTCGTTTTCGCATGGAGATATTTGATCCATTCATGCTGACTGCGACCTTCAGTAAAGGTTTGATAAACGTCTGGTCCTAAGCGTTTGGCAACTTCACTCAGAATCCAGTAGATGGGTTTGCGTTCAAATTTTGCTGAGGTTGCGGGTTGGGCGAGGATCACATAGCCCATATTCCCGGCAGATTCGTGAGAGATAAGGTCTTCTTGCTCTGTTGGCATCAGGTCGGGCAACAGGATATCGCAATACTTAGCCGAGGCAGTCATGAAGTGGTCAATGCCAACAATCATCTCGCACTTGCTGTCATCCTGAAGCACCTCATGGGTGTGATTGATGTCGCCATGTTGATTGATCAATGTGTTACTGGCGTAGCACCATAAAAACTTGATGGGGACATCCAGTTTTTCTTTTCCACGAACACCATCACGGGTCGCGGTCATTTCCGTACCATGGTCGATGGCATCTGTCCATGTAAAGACGGAAATCTGCGTTTTAACAGGATTCTCGAGCATCGGGAACCATTCTACTCCCAGATCCCAGCTACCTTCGCGTACACCTGAGTTGCCGCCGTTTATGCCGACGTTACCGGTGAGAACGGAAAGCATGGCAATAGCGCGGGATGTTTGCTCGCCGTTGGAATGTCGTTGTGGCCCCCAACCCTGACAAATATAAGCCGGTTTTGCTGAACCGATCTCTCGTGCCAACTGGATAATTTTTTCTGCCGGGATGCTGGTGATTTTTGCTGCCCATTCCGGCGTTTTAGCTATGCCGTCAGGCCCTTCGCCCAGAATATAGGCTTTATAATGCGCGTTACGTGGTGCGTTGGCGGGCAGCGTTTTTTCATCGTAACCAACACAATATTTGTCGAGAAATGGCTGATCGACCATGTTTTCAGTAATCAGTACCCAGGCAATCGCACAGGCCAGTGCGCCATCGGTGCCAGGGCGAATGGGCAGCCATTCATCTTCACGCCGGCAGCAGTGTCGTTATAACGTGGATCAATGACGATCATGCGTGCGTTTGAACGTTCGCGGGCTTGCTCGACGTAGTAAGTGACACCACCGCCGCTCATCCGGGTTTCTGCCGGGTTATTTCCGAACATAACGACCAGTTTCGTATTGGCGATATCATCCGGGCTGTTGCCATCATTGGCACCGAACATATAACTCATCGCGGCACTGATCTGTGCGGTACTGTAGCTGCCATAGCGACTGAGAAAACCACCGCAAGAGTTCATCAGACGGTACGGGACGTTCGAGTTGGTGATGTTTCCGCCATCTACGCCTGTTCCGTACAGGACATGTACAGCCTCATTGCCGTAATCTTTCAGGATCCGCCGAAGATTATCACTGATGGTATCCAGGGCTTCATCCCAACTTATCCGTTCAAATTTACCTTCACCGCGCTTGCCGACGCGCTTCATGGGATATTTCAACCTGTCAGGATGATTCATCCGTCGACGGATAGAGCGCCCGCGTAAACACGCTCGAACCTGATGATTACCGTAGACGTCGTCACCTGTCGTATCAGACTCCACCCAGTACACGGTGTCATCTTTCACATGCAAACGTAACAGACAGCGGCTCCCGCAGTTAACGGTGCAGGAACTCCAGACCGCTTTCTCTTCTACCGGTGTCTCTGCCGCTCGGACCATTTGGGAAAATGGCAGAGTGAAAGCACTGCTTGCCAGCGCAAGACTGCCAAGTGCGGAGGTTTTCATCAGACTTCTACGGCTGATTTCAGCCTTCATGAGCGCCTCTGTGGTATGGATTTTCATCATTACTCACTTATTGCTTTTCAAACAAAATGTCATGTCAAAATTTATGGTCGTAGAGGGTTATATTTTTTCGATCTCGACCAGATTAGTGTGCTGCGGGTTTCCCTTCGCCAGTGGTGAAGGGCGCAGAGTGGTTAGCGTATTCACACAGCCGCCATGGTCGATTTTATCGCCAGACATATTGGCCTCGTGCCAGGCTCCCTGGCCCATAGCACTAACTCCAGGGAGAATGCGTGGTGTCACTTTGGCTGGTAGCCGAACTTCGCCACGATGGTTAAACACCCGCACCATATCGCCGTTGGCAATCCCACGTTTCTGTGCATCTATAGGGTTGATCCACACCTCCTGACGGCAGGCTGCCTTCAGGACATCAATGTTGCCGTAGGTCGAGTGAGTACGGGATTTGTAATGGAAACCAAACAGTTGCAGTGGGAAGGTTCTACGTTCAGGGGAGTCCCAGCCTTCAAAGGTTGAGGCATAAACTGGCAATGGGCTTATCACTTCATCTTTTTCCAGTTCCCAGGTACGGGCAATTTCCGCCAGCCTGTTGGAATAAATTTCAATCTTACCGGAAGGCGTTTTAAGTGGATTTGCCTCGGGGTCCTCACGAAATGCTTTGTAGGCGACAAAATGACCATTGGGATCTTTACGCTTATAGATACCCATTTTTTTCAGTTCGTCGTAAGACGGTAACGCCGGATCTTTGGCAAGCATTTTGGCGTACAGATGTTGTAACCATTGTTCCTGAGTGCGACCTTCAGTGAACTTTTGATAGACGTCAGGTCCAAGACGTTTCGCGACTTCACTCAGGATCCAGTAAATCGGTTTGCGTTCGAATTTTTCGCTGGTGACTGGCTGAAGGAAAATGAGATATCCCATGTTACCGGCGTAGTCGTTAGGAATAATATCTTCCTGCTCAACGGTCATCAGGTCTGGCAGCAGAATGTCGGCATATTTTGCCGATGAGGTCATAAAGTTTTCGATGACCACAATCATTTCGCATTTCGATTCGTCCTGCAGAATTTCATGCGTTTTGTTGATGTCAGAATGCTGATTAACGAGGGTATTTCCCGCGTAGTTCCAGATGAACTTAATGGGCACATCCAGTTTATCTTTGCCCCGGACACCGTCGCGGATTGCCGTCATTTGCGGGCCATGATCGATAGCATCCGTCCAGCTGAAGCAAGAGATTGACGTTTTGACCGGATTATCCAGCACCGGTAGGCGTTCTATGGTAATGGTATAGGTCGATTCACGCGCACCACTATTTCCGCCGCTGATGCCGACATTGCCCGTCAAAATAGGCAACATAGCAATAGCGCGTGCGGTCAGCTCACCGTTTGCCTGGCGTTGCGGCCCCCAGCCCTGGCAGATATAAGCGGGTTTTGCTGTGCCAATTTCACGAGCCAGCTTGATGATACGGTCCACCGGGATACCGGTAATTTGCGAAGCCCACTGCGGCGTTTTCGCTGTTTTATCATCACCTTCACCAAGAATATAGGCTTTATAGTGACCATTTTTTGGTGCATCTGCGGGTAAGGTTTTTTCGTCATAGCCGACGCAGTATTTATCGAGAAAAGGTTGATCAACGAGATTTTCGTTAATCAATACCCAGGCAATACCCGCAACCAGCGCGGCATCGGTGCCCGGGCGAATAGGTAACCATTCGTCTTCACGACCAGCAGCCGTATCGGTATATCGCGGATCGATAACAATCATTTTTGCGTTCGATTTCTCGCGTGCTTTTTCAAGAAGATAAGTGATGCCACCGCCGCTCATGCGGGTTTCTGCCGGGTTGTTACCAAACATCACGACCAGCTTGCTGTTTTCAATATCCGTGGTGCTGTTGCCATCATTACTGCCGTAGGTGTAGGGCATGGCACAGGAAATTTGCGCGGTGCTGTAGGAGCCATACTGATTGAGTGAACCGCCGTAGCAGTTCATCAGGCGTTTGACCGCCGAGGCTGATGGTGAAGAGCGGGTCATATTGCCGCCAACGATCCCTGAAGAGTACTGAATATATACAGCCTCATTGCCATATTGTTCGACGGTTTTTTTCAGGCTACTGGCGATAGTATCCAGGGCTTCATCCCAGCTAATCCGTTCGAATTTGCCTTCGCCACGTTTGCCCACGCGTTTCATTGGGTAATTCAAGCGATCGGGATGATTAATACGTCGACGGATGGACCGACCGCGCAAACAGGCGCGTACTTGTTGATTGCCATACTCGTCGTTGCCGGTGTTGTCAGTTTCCACCCAAGTGACTTCATTATCTTTAACATGTAGACGAAGTGCACAGCGGCTACCACAGTTGACGGAACAGGCACCCCAGACCACTTTTTCGCTGGCCTGTTGTACCGCTGCCGCTGAACTGCGCAGGGTGAACGGTAAAGAAAAACCGCCTGCAGCCAGCGCCAGAGAACCTATCGCGGTAGATTTAACGAGTGTTCTGCGGCTGATGCCCACCATTTGTTCATTTTTGGACATAACTCACTCCCTGTTCTTTATCGTTATATAAAAGTTTATATATTGAATATTTAGCGCGCTAACAATAGAGGGAGTCTACCCATTTTGGGTTAAGAATTATTAATCCATATCAATAGAAGGGTATGAGTAATAAGGTGGGATTATGTTGTATGTTCAAATCGCCGGATGTGTCGTATCCGGCGTTCAGTCGATAATGTGTTACTGCGGTTCGGCAGGCGCGCCATCCTGGGTAGACTGCGCGGGAGCAGAGACGTTACCGCTGGTGGTGCGGGTGTAGAGAATTTTATGCGTATCATTAGCGCAATGCCCGACGACCTGGGAATCAGGCTGATCAACCTGGTCATTGGGTACAATACTTAACGTGAAGCTGCTTTCGGGTACGCCATTATTGATAATGCGCTGTGATATATCGCTCTGTATGCGCTCACAGGATCCCGGCGCGGCGAGTACCGCGGGTGAGGCGAGGGCGAGCAGAAGCGCGGCACAGCAGGTTGAGAGTTTCATCATAAGCTCCTTACGCGAAGATAACTTCTTTAAGCATAGCATTTAACGTGTAAAGTACTGTATTTGCTACTATGATTGAGAATCATCTCTACTCTCAGGTGACTGTTGTGAAATACAAATTACTGCCATGCTTACTCGCGATATTCCTCACAGGATGTGACCGCACAGAGGTAACACTTTCATTTACCCCGGAGATGGCCAGTTTCTCTAATGAATTCGATTTTGATCCGCTGCGTGGTCCCGTAAAAGATTTCACTCAGACATTAATGGATGAGCAAGGTGAAGTGACGAAACGTGTTTCGGGGACTTTGTCGGAAGAAGGCTGTTTTGATTCTCTCGAATTACTGGATCTGGAAAATAATACCGTGGTTGCCCTGGTACTGGACGCCAATTATTACCGTGATGCCCAGACACTGGAGAAAAGAGTTCGTTTGCAGGGAAAATGCCAGCTAGCAGAATTACCTTCTGCCGGGGTGAGTTGGGAAACCGATGATAATGGCTTTGTGATTAAAGCCAGCAGCAAACAGATGCAGATGGAATATCGCTATGATGATCAGGGGTATCCGCTGGGTAAAACTACGAAAAGTAACGACAAAACATTATCTGTCAGCGCCACGCCATCAACGGATCCGATCAAAAAATTAGATTACACCGCGGTTACTTTACTGAATAATCAACGGGTTGGTAATGTAAAACAGAGCTGTGAATATGACAGTCACGCCAATCCGGTAGACTGTCAGCTAATCATTGTTGATGAAGGAGTAAAACCCGCCGTCGAACGGGTTTACACCATCAAAAATACTATCGATTATTATTAATGCTATTGTGCGGTCGGCTTCAGGAGAGTCTGACCCGGTGTTTTGTGCTCTGCCAGATACTGATGCTGGAATATGCACATACGAATGGCATTCCGATATTGACCATTAATAAAGAACTCATGCATCAATTCACCTTCAACCGTAAAGCCAAGCTTGCGGTAAATGTGAATCGCTTTTTCATTCTCTTTATCGACGATCAGATACAGCTTATAGAGATTGAGAACGGTGAAGCCATAGTCCATTGCTAATTTTGCGGCACGCGTTGCCAGACCTTTCCCCTGATATTCCGGGGAGATAATTATCTGAAATTCTGCGCGGCGATGAACATGGTTAATTTCCACCAGCTCCACCAGACCGGCTTTTTCGCCGTCACATTCCACCACAAAGCGCCGTTCGCTCTGATCGTGAATATGCTTATCGTACAGATCAGAGAGTTCAACAAAGGCTTCGTAGGGTTCCTCAAACCAGTAACGCATCACACTGGCGTTATTGTCGAGTTGATGTACATAGCGTAAATCTTCACGCTCCAGCGGGCGTAGCTTAACACTGTGGGCGCTTGGCATAACGTGTCCTTACATTCCTTAAATCAATAACAGGTTAGGGGGTAATAACGCGACCAGTTCGACGGTCCAGGCAGCGCAAAGTATTTGGCTCCCAGTAGGCATTGATGTTGGCGCTTTGCTCACATTTATCGCGGTTATCAAAAGCGGCGTCGGCTTTATCCCACTCTTTTTCAGTGCGTTTATTCACTTTCTGGCGCAGATTGCGCGTGTCATTCCATTGCTCTTTTTCCATAGCGGCGTGCTGGCGGCTTTGTGCACTGTCGCCAGACTCAATCACCAGTTTGTTAGTTTCGGCATGAACAGTTGTGCTCAATGCCAGTGCGCAAGGCAGCAGAAAAGCGAGCAGGCCGATTCGTTTGCTGAGAGTGATTTTCATAATTCATTCCCTGTATGAATGATTAAAGCTGATTCTACACCATCCACTGCGAACGCAAAACGTTCAAGGAGGGTGTTTATATTGCTGATATTATGTCGTCCTATAACTATACATGATGTCAATAAGTGACAAAGATGATTAAAACAACGTTACTATTTTTTGCTACTGCGCTGTGTGAAATTATTGGGTGCTTTTTGCCCTGGCTGTGGTTGAAGCGAAACGCCAGTATCTGGCTGTTGCTTCCGGCAGGGATTTCACTGGCGCTGTTTGTCTGGTTGTTAACGTTGCATCCTGCGGCGAGTGGGCGTGTTTACGCGGCTTATGGTGGCGTTTATGTCTGCACGGCGTTGATTTGGCTACGCGTTGTGGATGGCGTGAAACTGAGTCTTTATGACTGGACGGGGGCGTTGATTGCGCTTTGCGGCATGTTGATCATTGTAGCGGGCTGGGGGCGCACGTAGGAACATAAATTCATTTTATCAATAAGATACGAGGAAGTGTCAGCTGACAAAAGGTATTCTATTTCATCTTTTGTCAACCATTCACGGCGCAAATATACGCCTTTTTTTGTGATCACTCCGGCTTTTTTTGATCTTCATACTTGTATGGTAGTAGCTCAGTTGCGTAAATTTCATGCATCACGACAAGCGATGCAAGGAATCGAACATGAAGATCGTAAAGGCTGAAGTTTTTGTTACCTGTCCGGGGCGTAATTTCGTCACATTAAAAATCACCACTGAGGACGGTATTACGGGCCTTGGGGATGCCACCCTAAATGGACGTGAGCTTTCCGTGGCCTCTTATTTGCAGGATCACCTTTGTCCGCAGCTTATTGGTCGCGATGCACACCGTATCGAAGATATCTGGCAGTTTTTCTATAAAGGTGCTTACTGGCGTCGCGGTCCGGTTACGATGTCGGCCATTTCAGCGGTTGATATGGCGCTGTGGGATATTAAAGCCAAAGCTGCCGACATGCCGCTTTACCAGTTACTCGGCGGCGCGTCTCGTGAAGGGGTGATGGTTTATTGCCATACCACCGGTCACAGTATTGATGAAGCTCTGGATGATTATGCCCGTCATCAGGAGCTGGGATTCAAAGCCATCCGCGTGCAGTGCGGAATCCCTGGTATGAAAACCACCTATGGCATGTCGAAAGGTAAAGGTCTGGCTTATGAACCCGCAACCAAAGGACAGTGGCCGGAAGAGCAGCTGTGGTCGACGGAGAAATACCTCGATTTCATGCCGAAATTGTTTGACGCGGTACGTAACAAGTTTGGTTTTAATGAACATTTGCTTCATGACATGCACCATCGCTTAACGCCTATTGAAGCGGCGCGCTTTGGTAAAAGCATTGAAGATTATCGCATGTTCTGGATGGAAGACCCGACGCCTGCGGAAAACCAGGAGTGTTTCCGCCTGATTCGCCAACACACCGTCACGCCAATTGCAGTGGGTGAAGTCTTCAACAGCATCTGGGACTGCAAACAGCTGATTGAAGAACAACTCATCGACTATATCCGCACCACGCTGACTCACGCGGGGGGGATTACCGGTATGCGCCGGATTGCCGATTTTGCTTCGCTGTATCAGGTACGTACTGGCTCACACGGTCCTTCCGATTTGTCGCCAGTCTGCATGGCTGCGGCGCTGCACTTTGATCTGTGGGTCCCCAATTTCGGTGTCCAGGAATACATGGGTTATTCCGAACAAATGCTTGAAGTCTTCCCGCACAACTGGACTTTCGATAACGGCTATATGCATCCGGGAGACAAACCGGGTCTTGGCATCGAATTCGATGAAAAGCTGGCGGCGAAATATCCCTATGAACCTGCTTATCTGCCAGTCGCACGTCTGGAAGATGGCACGCTGTGGAACTGGTAAGGAGTAAGATAATGAAAAGCATTTTAATTGAAAAACCGAATCAACTGGCAATTATCGAACGCGAAATACCCACCCCGTCAGCGGGTGAAGTACGAGTAAAAGTGAAACTTGCCGGAATTTGTGGTTCAGATAGCCATATTTATCGTGGGCATAATCCTTTTGCGAAATATCCGCGCGTCATTGGACATGAATTCTTTGGCGTCATTGATGCAGTGGGTGAAGGCGTGGAAAGCGACAGAGTCGGTGAACGCGTTGCTGTCGATCCGGTGGTCAGCTGTGGGCATTGCTATCCGTGCTCTATAGGTAAGCCGAACGTTTGTACGACACTGGCTGTATTAGGTGTGCACGCTGACGGTGGTTTCAGTGAATATGCCGTGGTGCCGGCAAAAAATGCGTGGAAAATTCCTGAAGCAGTGGCCGATCAATATGCGGTGATGATTGAACCTTTTACCATTGCGGCTAACGTTACCGGTCATGGTCAACCGACTGAAAATGATACCGTTCTGGTTTACGGTGCAGGTCCAATCGGCCTGACGATCGTTCAGGTATTAAAAGGCGTCTATAACGTTAAGAATGTGATTGTTGCCGATCGCATTGATGAACGACTGGAAAAAGCGAAAGAGAGCGGGGCAGACTGGGCGATTAATAACAGCCAGACACCGCTTAGCGAGAGTTTCGCTGAAAAAGGCATCAAGCCGACATTAATTATCGATGCGGCTTGTCATCCTTCAATCCTGAAAGAAGCCGTAACGCTGGCTTCTCCAGCGGCACGTATTGTATTGATGGGCTTCTCCAGTGAACCGTCTGAAGTGATTCAGCAAGGAATTACCGGAAAAGAACTCTCTATTTTCTCTTCACGCTTAAATGCAAATAAATTCCCGGTCGTTATCGACTGGTTAAGTAAAGGGTTAATTAAACCAGAAAAACTAATTACCCATACGTTTGATTTCCAGCATGTTGCTGATGCCATTAGTTTATTTGAACAGGATCAAAAGCATTGCTGCAAAGTCTTACTCACTTTTTCTGAATAATACCAATAACGGCGAGTAAGTAGTACGCATCTTACCTCTTTTTTAGAGATAACCATTATGACAATAGAAAAACACGAAAGAAGCACTAAGGATTTGGTGAAAGCAGCAGTATCGGGATGGCTGGGCACTGCGCTTGAATTTATGGATTTCCAGTTATATTCGCTCGGCGCAGCGTTAGTGTTTCATGAAATATTTTTTCCTGAATCATCAACGGCAATGGCGTTAATTCTGGCAATGGGAACCTACGGTGCAGGTTATGTGGCGCGTATTGTCGGAGCATTTATTTTCGGCAAAATGGGCGACAGAATCGGGCGTAAAAAAGTGCTCTTTATTACCATAACTATGATGGGGATCTGTACCACCTTAATTGGTGTGCTGCCGACCTATGCACAAATTGGTGTGTTTGCGCCAATTTTGCTGGTGACGCTGCGTATTATTCAGGGGCTGGGGGCAGGCGCGGAAATTTCCGGTGCCGGTACGATGCTGGCGGAATATGCGCCAAAAGGTAAGCGCGGAATTATCTCCTCATTTGTTGCTATGGGGACTAACTGCGGAACCTTGAGCGCAACGGCAATCTGGGCCTTTATGTTCTTCATTCTCAGTAAAGAGGAACTGTTGGCGTGGGGATGGCGTATACCGTTCCTGGCGAGCGTTGTCGTGATGGTCTTTGCTATCTGGTTGCGTATGAATCTGAAAGAAAGCCCGGTCTTTGAGAAGGTTAACGACAGCAACCAACCTACAGCAAAACCTGCACCTGCTGGTAGCATGTTCCAGAGCAAATCCTTCTGGCTGGCAACAGGGCTGCGTTTTGGTCAGGCTGGTAACTCAGGTTTAATTCAGACTTTCCTTGCAGGCTATTTAGTGCAGACGTTATTGTTTAACAAAGCAATTCCAACAGATGCATTGATGATCAGTTCGATTCTCGGCTTTATGACCATTCCGTTCCTTGGTTGGTTATCCGATAAAATTGGTCGCCGGATCCCGTATATTATTATGAATACCTCTGCGATTGTGCTGGCATGGCCAATGCTTTCTATCATCGTAGATAAAAGCTATGCCCCGAGCACCATTATGGTTGCACTGATTGTGATTCATAACTGTGCGGTGCTGGGATTATTTGCTCTGGAAAACATTACCATGGCAGAAATGTTCGGCTGTAAAAACCGCTTTACCCGGATGGCCATTTCTAAAGAAATTGGTGGTCTTATCGCTTCCGGTTTTGGTCCTATCCTGGCGGGTATTTTCTGCACCATGACGGAATCCTGGTATCCGATCGCAATTATGATCATGGCATATTCAGTGATTGGTTTAATTTCTGCGCTGAAAATGCCAGAAGTGAAAGACCGTGATTTAAGTGCGCTGGAAGACGCTGCGGAAGATCAACCGCATGTTGTCAGAGCTGCGCAACCTTCCAGAAGTCTTTAAATCCTCCATCCCTTCTCTTACCGGAGAGGGGATTTTTATTCATATAACAAAACATGTAGCTTGCCATATTTATATTTAAGGAATTGTTATGGGAAATAATTTGTTATCAGCAAAAGCGACGCTCCCTGTTTATGATCGTAATAACCTGGCCCCAAGAATTGTTCATTTAGGCTTTGGTGCATTTCACCGTGCGCATCAGGGTGTGTATGCCGATATTCTTGCTACGGAACATTTCAGTGACTGGGGATATTATGAGGTCAATTTAATCGGCGGCGAACAGCAAATTGCCGATTTACAACAGCAAGATAATCTTTATACCGTTGCGGAAATGTCGGCCGATGCGTGGACGGCTCGCGTCGTTGGCGTCGTTAAAAAAGCCTTGCACGTACAGATTGATGGCTTAGAAACCGTGTTGGCTGCGATGTGTGAACCGCAAATCGCGATTGTCTCTCTGACAATCACCGAAAAAGGGTATTTCCACTCTCCGGCGACCGGACAGTTAATGCTCGATCACCCGATGGTCGTTGCCGACGTACAAAATCCCCACCAGCCGAAAACTGCAACAGGGGTGATTGTCGAGGCGCTGGCTCGCCGTAAAGCGGCAGGACTTCCCGCATTTACCGTCATGTCATGTGACAACATGCCAGAAAACGGTCATGTTATGCGTGACGTTGTCACTTCCTACGCGCAAGCTGTTGATGTAAAACTGGCACAATGGATCGAAGAAAACGTGACTTTCCCATCAACAATGGTGGACCGTATTGTGCCCGCAGTGACAGAGGATACGCTGGCGAAAATCGAACAACTTACCGGTGTGCGCGATCCTGCTGGCGTTGCCTGTGAACCTTTCCGCCAGTGGGTAATAGAAGATAACTTTGTTGCCGGACGTCCGGAATGGGAAAAAGCGGGAGCCGAACTGGTTAGTGATGTGCTGCCTTATGAAGAGATGAAGTTGCGCATGCTCAACGGCAGTCATTCATTCCTGGCGTATCTGGGTTATCTTGCCGGATATCAGCACATTAATGACTGCATGGAAGATGAACATTATCGTCATGCAGCGTATGCCTTGATGTTGCAGGAACAAGCGCCGACGTTGAAAGTGCAGGGCGTTGATTTGCAAGATTACGCTAACCGATTAATTGAACGCTATAGCAACCCGGCGCTACGTCACCGAACCTGGCAGATTGCGATGGATGGCAGCCAGAAATTGCCACAGCGGATGTTGGATTCTGTTCGCTGGCATCTGGCGCATGACAGCAAGTTCGATCTGCTGGCGCTGGGCGTCGCGGGTTGGATGCGCTATGTCGGTGGTGTTGATGAACAGGGAAATCCGATTGAAATCAGTGATCCACTGTTACCTGTTATTCAGAAGGCTGTACAAAGTAGTGCCGAAGGGAAAGCGCGCGTCCAGTCATTGCTGGCGATTAAGGCGATCTTTGGTGATGATTTGCCAGACAATAGCTTGTTTACTGCAAAAGTGACGGAAGCGTACTTGTCTTTATTAGCGCATGGTGCGAAAGCGACCGTGGCGAAATATTCCGTGAAGTAAAAAAAGCAATGCCGCCATCGGCGGCATTCACACGCTTAGTTCATGCCGAGACGAATCAGGTCCAGAGGTGCCAGTTTCTCTTCACAACCTTCAACAACTACGGTTTTTCCGCGACGGATTTGCTCAGCGGTCAGACCTTCAGTATCAATCGACAGGATCTTGCCAGTGTGACCGGTGCCGCTAACCATAACACGGCTGCCAGTGGTGATTGCGTTACGGTTACGATCGTAGGTCGTCATAGGTGTTTTCTCCTTTCTGATTTACAGTCGAAGCCCACGTAACGGGCGCAATATAAATACTCCTGTCGAGTGAAATATTTTTTGTTTTTGATCAAGCTCACATCTTTTTTGATGCATGCATGAGCCATATGACGGAGGGAAAAACTCTCACCCCGGATGGGATGAGAGGAAATGAATTACTCTTCGCTAAACCAGTCGCTGTTTTCCTGACGGATCTGGCGCACGGATTCGCTGATTTCCTGCAAATGTTGCGTCATTGCACGTTCTACCGCATCGCCATCACGTTTTTGCAGGGCAGAGAAAATCTCAAGATGCTGGCGTAACAGCATTTCTGGTGGAGAAACGTGGTCGAAACTCATATAGCGCACGCGATCAACGGTCGCTTTCAGGTTCTCAATGGTATCCCACGCCAGTTGACAGTCGGCAATCTGGGTCAGGAGTTGATGGAAGTTGTCATCAAGTTCAAAAAAATCATCCAGTTGCTTGCGCTCAATGGCAATGCGTTGCTGGTGAAGATTTTGTTCCAGTTGGTAGCACTGGCTTTCGGTAATCATGCTCGCCGCCCGACGCGCCACCGCGCACTCAATGGCCTGACGGATAAAACTGCCGTTGCGCACCTGGGCCATGGAAATTTTGTTGACGTAGCTGCCACGCTGCGGACGAATTTGAATCAGGCCGTTTTCCGCCAGTTTAATAAAGGCTTCACGAACCGGCTGGCGTGACACATTGAAACGAACAGAAACTTCTTTTTCCGACAACGGTGTGCCTGGAGCAATCAGGCAATGGACAATGTCGCGACGAAGAATACGATAAATCTGCTGATTGACAGGCTGTGTGGGATTAAGTTGCGTTTCGACGGTCATTCGTTCTTGCTTGTGAGTGAGTTAACTGCATGAGTCTACCACTTTTTTGTGACAAGCAATAACCCGGCAGTTACGCCGGGTATAAAAATTACTGACGGTGGACATTCAGTCCGGCATAGCTTTGGGTAACCGGCATCATTTCCAGGGTATTGATATTGACGTGAGCAGGCAGCGTTGACACCCACCAGACGGCTTCGCTGACATCTTCTGGCGTCAATGCAACGGTATTTTGATAGGTTTTTTCCGCTTTACCGTCATCGCCTTTAAAGCGGACATTGGAAAACTCGGTGCCACCCACCAGACCCGGTTCGATGTCGGTGACGCGCACCGCCGTACCATGCAGGTCCGTACGCAGATTCAGGCTAAACTGACGAACAAACGCTTTCGTCGCACCGTAAACGTTACCACCGGCATACGGCCAGCTGCCTGCCGTTGAGCCAATGTTAATAATATGACCATAATTACGTTCAACCATACCCGGTAAGACGGCGCGCGTCATATATACCAGGCCTTTGTTGTTGGTATCAATCATCGTTTCCCAGTCTTCAACGCTGGCTTTATGCGCAGGCTCCATGCCCAACGCCAGACCGGCATTATTTACCAGGATATCAATATTGCACCACTCGGCAGGAAGCGATGCCAGCATCTCTTCAATAGCGGCGCGGTTGCGAACGTCCAGTTGGGCGATATACAGATTATCTCCCAGTTCGTCTTTTAACTCCTGCAACCGCTCCTGGCGACGGCCAGTGGCGATAACTTTATGCCCTTGTTGAATAAAACGACGAGTAATGCATTCACCAAAACCTGCCGTTGCTCCAGTTACTAAAACGATCATCTCACTGTTCCTCAACGCTTTTGTGTGTCAATAACATAGCACGTGATGCTTAAGAGCGGGTAATACTGGTTTGCAAGATTGCACTCCGTTATCAGTAAGCCTACGCTATGGAACACCTCGCGTTCAGGAGAAGAAAATGACAACAATGAATCCTTTCCTTGTGCAAAGCACACTGCCGTATCTGGCTCCCCATTTTGATCAAATTGCCAATCATCACTATCGCCCGGCATTCGATGAGGGAATGCAGCAAAAGCGGGCAGAAATTGCTGCCATCGCGCTTAACCCGCAAACACCTGATTTCAACAATACTATTCTGGCACTGGAACAAAGCGGAGAATTACTTACCCGCGTTACCAGCGTCTTTTTTGCGATGACTGCGGCGCATACCAATGATGAATTACAGCGTCTTGATGAACAGTTTTCCGCTGAACTGGCGGAACTTGCGAATGATATCTATCTGAACGGGGAATTATTCGCGCGGGTAGATGCTGTCTGGCAGCGCCGTGAATCCCTGGGGCTTGATAGTGAATCCATCCGCCTGGTGGAGGTGATTCATCAACGTTTTGTCCTTGCCGGAGCCAAACTTAAGCAAGCTGATAAAGCAAAATTAAAAGTACTGAATACAGAAGCTGCGACCCTGACCAGCCAGTTTAACCAGCGGTTACTGGCAGCAAATAAATCCGGCGGTCTGGTTGTGAACGATATCGCGCAGCTGGCAGGAATGAGTGAGCAAGAGATTGTGCTGGCGGCAGAGGCGGCTCGCGAGAAAGGTCTGTATAACAAATGGCTGATTCCGCTGCTGAATACCACCCAACAACCAGCGCTTGCTGAACTGTGCGATCGCGCGACGCGTGAAAAACTGTTTACTGCGGGCTGGATGCGAGCGGAAAAAAATGATGCCAATGACACCCGCGCTATCATTCAACGTCTGGTGGAGATCCGCGCGCAGCAGGCGAAACTGCTTGGTTTTCCTCATTATGCCGCATGGAAAATCGCCGATCAGATGGCAAAAACGCCAGAAGCAGCGCTCAACTTTATGCGGGAAATTGTTCCAGCGGCGCGTCAACGTGCGAGCGATGAGTTAGCCTCCATACAGGCGATTATTGATAAGCAGCAGGGCGGGTTTAGCGCGCAGCCGTGGGACTGGGCATTTTATGCCGAGCAGGTAAGACGTGAGAAATTCGATCTCGATGAATCGCAGCTCAAGCCATATTTTGAATTAAACACGGTGTTGAATGAAGGTGTATTCTGGACCGCGAATCAGCTCTTCGGTATTAAGTTTGTCGAACGTTTTGATATTCCTGTCTACCATCCTGACGTTCGGGTGTGGGAAATTTTTGATCATAATGGCGTGGGGCTGGCGTTATTTTACGGTGATTTCTTCGCCCGTGATTCAAAAAGCGGCGGTGCATGGATGGGCAATTTTGTTGAGCAATCAACGCTTAATGAAACGCATCCGGTAATTTATAACGTCTGCAATTATCAGAAACCCGCTGCCGGTGAGCCTGCGTTGTTACTCTGGGATGATGTAATAACCTTATTCCATGAATTTGGTCATACGCTGCACGGCCTTTTTGCCCGCCAGCGTTATGCCACGCTTTCCGGCACCAACACGCCGCGTGATTTTGTCGAATTTCCGTCGCAAATCAACGAACACTGGGCAACACATCCGCAGGTATTCGCTCGCTACGCCCGGCATTATCAGAGCGGGGCAGCAATGCCTGACGAACTGCAACAGAAAATGCGTAATGCCAGCCTGTTCAACAAAGGGTATGAGATGAGCGAACTGCTTAGCGCCGCACTTCTCGATATGCGCTGGCATTGCCTGGAAGAAAACGAAGCAATGCAGGATGTCGATGATTTTGAATTGCGGGCGCTGGTGGCGGAAAATATGGATCTTCCCGCTATACCGCCACGCTATCGCAGCAGTTATTTCGCCCATATTTTTGGTGGCGGATATGCCGCGGGTTATTACGCTTATCTGTGGACGCAAATGTTGGCCGATGATGGTTATCAGTGGTTTGTTGAGCAGGGCGGATTAACGCGTGAAAATGGGCTGCGTTTTCGCGAGGCGATCCTTTCCAGAGGTAACAGCGAGGATCTGGAACGCCTGTATCGACAATGGCGCGGTAAGGCACCTCAGATTATGCCGATGCTGCAACATCGTGGCTTGAACGTATAAACACCACCAATGGCTGGCCTGGATTTATCGCCAGACCAGCCTCGTTATAGCAGTAATTGCAGCAGCTGGGCGAGGGCAAACTTCACCGCTAATGCGAATGCCGTTTCGCAGTCGCCAGCAAAATTACTTTTTTTGTATACTCTTCCGTTATAATAATTTTCAAATTTATAAATCTGATTGTTCTGAAATATGTTTAAGACTCTTCAATCTTCTTAACTTTAGTGAGTTAAATTCTCTGAATATTTGACATCTAGTAGCCTGATTTTAAATGCCTTATAACAATTGGCAGTATTCTTATTTGGCAATTATAAAAATAGCAACCAGACTTAATAAGTCAAACCAAACGCAATTAAGGAGTCAGTATGAAATTTCAGGCCATTGTATTAGCAAGTTTTCTTGTCATGCCTTATGCGTTGGCAGATGACCAGGGCGGATTAAAACAGGATGCAGCGCCACCGCCGCCTCATGCAATAGAAGATGGCTATCGCGGAACCGATGATGCAAAAAAAATGACCGTTGATTTCGCAAAAACCATGCATGATGGCGCTTCGGTTTCACTGCGCGGTAATTTGATTTCTCACAAAGGAGAAGACCGTTACGTTTTTCGCGATAAGAGCGGTGAAATTAATGTTGTTATTCCTGCGGCAGTCTTTGATGGACGAGAAGTTCAGCCGGACCAGATGATCAACATTAGCGGAAGTCTGGATAAGAAAAGCGCTCCGGCCGTCGTTCGGGTCACTCATTTGCAGAAATAAAAATAAATTAGCCTGATGGCCTGAACTACTGGGCCATTAGGGTATTGGGTTATGCTATTTGTCATCCTTTTAATTGCGATAATGCAGAGTTAATTTACAGAATTAAACACTTTTTTATCTGCTGATTTTGTTTCAAATCACAATGTTATCTCAGAGATGACTCATAACTTCGGATTTCTATGAAAATATTGACGTAATTTTGCTTTTCTCCCGTTAGAATAGCGCGCACAAGGAACTGTGAAAAAGGAGTGGCAATGATCAAGAAGACAACGGAAATTGATGCCATCTTGTTAAATCTCAATAAGGCTATCGATGCCCACTACCAGTGGCTGGTAAGTATGTTTCACAGCGTGGTCGCGAGAGATGCCAGTAAGCCAGAAATAACGGATAACCATTCTTATGGACTGTGCCAGTTTGGTCGGTGGATTGATCATCTGGGGCCACTCGATAACGATGAATTACCTTACGTTCGGCTAATGGATTCTGCCCATCAACATATGCATAACTGTGGTCGGGAATTAATGTTGGCTATTGTTGAAAATCACTGGCAGGACGCGCATTTCGACGCTTTTCAGGAAGGGTTGCTTTCTTTTACTGCGGCATTAACCGATTACAAAATTTATTTACTGACGATCCGTAGCAATATGGATGTTTTGACGGGATTGCCGGGTCGTCGGGTTCTTGATGAATCCTTCGATCATCAGTTACGCAACGCTGAGCCTCTGAATCTTTATTTAATGTTGTTGGATATTGACCGATTTAAATTGGTTAATGATACCTACGGGCATTTAATCGGCGATGTAGTATTACGCACCCTGGCAACTTACTTAGCCAGTTGGACGCGTGATTACGAAACGGTTTATCGCTACGGGGGCGAAGAATTTATCATTATTGTCAAAGCGGATAATGATGAAGAAGCATGTCGTGCAGGTATCAGAATTTGCCAGTTAGTCGATAACCATGCCATCACACATTCTGAAGGGCATATCAACATTACCGTGACAGCAGGTGTGAGTCGCGCATTTCCTGAAGAGCCTCTGGATGTGGTCATTGGAAGAGCGGACCGGGCAATGTATGAGGGTAAGCAAACCGGAAGAAATCGCTGTATGTTTATTGACGAACAAAACGTGATTCACCGAGTTTAAGCTCCGTTTAACATTCATTGAGAAAACTGATGCTACTGTGTCAACGATCCGTTATCAGTGCAGGAAAATGCCTGTTAGCGTAAAAGCAAAACACAAATCTATCCATGCAAGCATTCACCGCCGGTTTACTGGCGGTTTTTTTTCGCCGTCATAAAAATCAGGCCCCTTGTACACAGTTGTAACAAGGGGCCGGTTAGGTGAGGGATTATCTCCGTTCATTAGTCATCCCATTTGTGGCTGAAATACGCGGCCAGAAAACCAGAAAATAAAATTATTCCCAGTACGGCCATAAAAACATTCATATTACCCAGCATTATTTGCCTCCGTTTATGGTGTGGTGTGTTTCCTCGCTTACCTTAATTTTCATCTCAATGAGAAAGATATTAGCAGAGGTAACCTAAACGAAGGCTGAATTAAATTTTTATTGTGTTCGACTTAAATCAACAAAGCGCGGGCTGCCCCCACGGTCTTGCACGAATTCCTTTTAACATCAGCACCCACGCAGCAACGATCACCAACGCTAAGATGATAAACAGCGAGAAAGGCGGCAGACTGGTAAGTACTATGCCACTCACTAATGGGTTAATCGCAGCACCAAGCCAGCCTAAAGACTGGGCGGAAAAATAGCTGGCTTTCATTCCTGGCGGCGCAATATGGTCAATCAACATATACTCGCCCGGCGCATAAATGATTTCACCGACAGTAAATACCGCAGCTGACATACCCCACATTAGCAGGCTGTTGCCGGAAAAAATAAAACCGACCAGCCCGATGACGAAACAGAGGGTGCCTGCTGTCATCAGCGCGCGGATGTTAGCCGGGTTAAGGCGGCGGCCCACGGAATATTGCAACGTAACTACCATGGCAGCATTCACCGGAAGAACAACCGCGACCACCTTTTCGGCAAAATCCCCATCAGCAATCACCATCACATATTGTGAAATGCACGAGGCAAATGCGCCGCTAACAAAGGAAGCCAGAAAACCAGAGCAGGTAAACCACAACAGTGCTTTATCTTGTAATAAAACTTTCGGCGACCAGGCTCTGCCTGTTTCCGTGGCGATGATTTTCTCGCTGCGCTTTACCCAAATTTGAATGAAAAGCATGGGAAACGCGGAACAGATAGCTGCCAGCCAAAAGGGCAGATTGATGCTCTGCATCACCAACAACGTGCCGAGCGGCGGACCGATGGTCCAGCCAATGTTGAGCATGGTGTAGTTGATTGAGAAGATTTTCGTTTTGCTGGTGGACGAAAGATTGTCGGCAAACCAGGCTTTCAACACGGTAGCAAAAACGGAATAGGCGCAGTTAATAAGGGCAAAAAAGAGCACCACCAGCGTCACGTTATTCACTAAAGGAATGGCAATAAAACCGCTGGCGAAGGCGGTAATTGCCAGTAACATATAGCGTTTCTTGTCGAACTTATCCGCCAGGATACCAAAACCGAGGCTAAAAACGACGCCAATAGTGAGCGCAATTGTCATCGCATAACCGATTAGATCGACACTCAGGCTGTACTGGCGACTCAAGTAAATGGTCATAAACGGCAGCGTAGCGCCGCGTCCGATGGTTAATAACAACGACGAGGCAAGAAGGGCGCTGGTAGAGCGTCGTAGGGATAAGTTCATTTGTCTGTCCGGCAGTGCGTTTCGTTATGTTTTGTTTTAGAGATGTAAAGGAATAGCATGGCAAAAATCCGAAGTATAGCGACTTATTTGCGCATTAATGCCGTCGTAATCGGCGACTAACGAATCAACTGTTAAAGAAAAGTAAATTCAGCTAAGTTGATTGCTTACAAAAGATGAAATTCAGAGGCGGTAGAATGTCGCGAAAAGATGGGGTGTTGGCGCTACTGGTAGTGGTCGTATGGGGGCTAAATTTTGTGGTCATCAAAGTGGGGCTTCATAACATGCCACCGCTGATGTTGGCCGGTTTGCGCTTTATGCTGGTTGCTTTTCCGGCTATCTTTTTTGTCGCACGACCGAAAGTACCACTGAATTTGCTGCTGGGGTATGGATTAACCATCAGTTTTGCGCAGTTTGCCTTTCTGTTCTGCGCCATTAACTTTGGTATGCCTGCTGGACTGGCTTCGCTGGTGTTACAGGCACAGGCGTTTTTTACTATCGTGCTTGGCGCGTTTACTTTCGGGGAGCGACTGCATGGCAAACAATTGGCGGGGATCGCCTTAGCGATTTTTGGCGTACTGGTGTTAATCGAAGATAGTCTGAACGGTCAGCATGTGGCGATGCTCGGCTTTATGTTGACCCTGGCGGCAGCATTTAGTTGGGCGTGTGGCAACATCTTCAATAAAAAGATCATGTCGCACGCAACGCGTCCGGCGGTGATGTCGCTGGTAATCTGGAGCGCATTAATCCCAATCATTCCCTTCTTTGTTGCCTCGCTGATTCTCGATGGTTCCGCAACCATGATTCACAGTCTGGTTACTATCGATATGACCACCATCTTGTCTCTGATGTATCTGGCGTTTGTGGCGACAATTGTTGGTTATGGGATCTGGGGGACGTTACTGGGACGCTATGAAACCTGGCGGGTTGCACCGTTATCGTTACTGGTGCCTGTAGTTGGACTGGCAAGTGCGGCACTATTGCTGGATGAACGCTTAACGGGCCTGCAATTTTTCGGTGCGGTGCTCATTATGACCGGGCTGTATATCAATGTATTTGGCTTGCGGTGGCGTAAAGCGGTAAAGGTTAGAGGCTAAACCATACGCACAGAATGTGATGCCAGCACTCTGTGCGTCTGCTTTTATCGCGGGAAAAAGTACTTTACCTGGAACTCGAAAATATTGCTGTAAAGTAACGAATAATCCAGCGGAATAGAGTTACTGTCCACAGCCTGGGTCTGAATTTTAAGTATGGGATCCCGTGGGCTGATCCGTAAAATACTGGCGATTTCTGGGGTAGGAAAAGTCGGGGAGAAAGTTTCAAAGGTGCCAATGATTTTGATCCCGCATTCGTTCTCAATATACGAAAATTTGGATTTTTGCATATGTGCTACGGTTAAATCAGGAAAACGTGCCACTGACATCCACGTTTCTTCTAATTGTGCTGCATTATCCTCAATGAATCGCAGTCTCTTTATGTAATAAACCTGCTCACCAGTCACTAAATTCAGCTCAGTCGCAATAGGGGGAGAAGCATCCTGCACTTCAAATTTCATAATCTGACTCCCTGCCTCTTTGCCGCTTTTATGCGCAATTTCACTGAAACTGTTCATGTGATCAATGTGTGCAACAAAATTCTTTTTTTGAATGTATGTTCCTGAACCATGCTTTCTATGAATAATTCCTTCGCCTTCCAGCAAGGATAATGCCTTACGCAGGGTATTACGCGAAACATTATAACGAACAGCGAGTTCAGCTTCTGACGGCAACAAATCACCAACATGCCATGAATAGCCATTGATCTCGGATTTAAGTAAGCGGGCAATCTTTTGAAAAATCACTTTTGCACCTTTTAAGAGCCATTGAAAACAAGGAGTTGAGTCCTGATTGGTTTATCCTATGGCCGAGTCGTTTAATTATCACCCTGATGTTGAACAACTTTAGTGCTGTATTACTGTGATCAATGTACCAGGACGTATAGCTACTGCGGGATATGATATTTACACAATGTAATCTGTTATATACCAGTAAGGGAAAATATGAAAAAGATATTGTTAGTTTGCGCTGCGGGCATGTCAACCAGTATGCTGGTTAAACGTATGATTGATCATGCTAACGCTATTTCACTTGAAGTTAATATTTCCGCATTGGCGATTGCAGAGGCTAAAGGGAAAATTAAAAATAACGAAGTTGACGTTGTTTTACTTGGCCCGCAAGTTCGCTTTCAGAAACCAGAGATTGAAGCTGTTGCACAGGGGAAAATGCCTGTAGCTGTTATCGAGATGAAAGACTATGGCACCATGAACGGACAGGCAGTTCTTGAATTTGCGATGAAACTACTGCAACAGTAAGAATCTAATTTTATTAAACTATTACCTGAACTAACTTTTCACACATCATAAAATGGATATGGCATACATGCTTTATTGGGATGTATAAATATCCAAAACAACAGGTATAAAAAATGGGATTAATGGCCTCATTCGAACGTGGAATGGAACGTTTTCTTGTTCCAGTTGCTATCAAGTTAAACTCACAAAAACATGTTGCAGCGGTGAGAGATGGATTCGTTTTTACGTTTCCAATTATCATGGCAAGCTCATTAATTATATTAATTAACTTTGCCATATTATCGCCCGACGGCTTTATTGCCGGGCTGCTGCATCTGAACAGCGTTTTCCCCAACCTTGAAAAAGCACAAGCTATTTTTACTCCGGTAATGAATGGTTCTGTAAATATCATGTCAATTATGATTGCTTTCCTGGTCGCCAGGAATATGGCGATTAGCTATGAGCAAGATGATCTTTTATGCGGATTAACGGCAATAGGAGCATTTTTTATTGTATATACGCCATATCAGATGATAGATGGGCAAGCATTCCTGACGACCAAATATCTCGGCGCGCAGGGGTTATTTGTTGCTGTTATCGTTGCACTGATCACCAGTGAAATATTTTGTCGCTTAGCTCGAAACCCCAAAATCACCATCACGATGCCGGCAGCTGTACCTCCTGCGGTAGCGCGTTCATTTAAAGTTTTATTGCCAATATTTTTTGTCATGGTGTTCTTTTCCGCACTTAATTATTGCCTGACACTGATATCCCCGGCAGGATTAAACGACCTCATTTACACATTAATCCAGACGCCGCTCAAACATATGGGAACGAATATCTTTGCGGTAATTATCCTGGGGGCTGTGGGTAATTTCCTGTGGGTGCTGGGGATCCACGGACCTAATACCACCTCGGCAATTCGAGAAACTGTTTTTTCTGAGGCTAATCTGGAGAATCTCTCCTGGGCCGCTCAACACGGCACTACCTGGGGCGCGCCATATCCGATTACCTGGACTTCTATTAATGATGCATTCGCCAACTGCGGCGGTTCAGGTATGACGTTGGGGTTATTGTTGGCTATTTTTATCGCTTCTAAGCGTGCGGAATACCGTGATCTGGCAAAAATGTCATTTATCCCCGGTATTTTCAATATCAATGAACCGATAATGTTCGGCCTTCCTATTGTACTTAACCCCATCATGATGGTGCCGTTTATTATGGTTCCTATTGTTAACTGTGCCATTGGTTACTTCTTTGTTTCGATGGAAATTATTCCACCGGTTGCTTATGCCGTGCCCTGGACTACGCCCGGACCTTTAATTGCTTTCCTCGGAACCGGGGGAAACTGGCTGGCGTTACTGGTGGGTTTTTTATGTTTAGGTGTGGCGACAATGATCTATTTACCTTTTGTTATTGCCGCCAACAAGGTCAATAACTTAACAACTAACGGATAATGCCATTTACACAGGAAGGAGATGTTGATGTTTGCAGATGAAGAACTTGTTATGGAGTTACTGGTCAACGCAGGACAGGCCCGTTCTGATGCGATGGAAGCCATACGTTGTGCCGGGCAAAAAGACTGGCAGGGCGCAACTCAGCTAATGGCCAGTTCTGAATCCGCCTGTCTTCAGGCGCATAAGATTCAGACCGCGTTAATTAGTCAGGATGAAGGCTGTGGCAAAATAAAAGTTAATCTCATTCTGGTACATGCACAGGATCATTTGATGAATGCAATATTATGCCAGGATTTAGCCAGGGAAATCATTTCATTAAGAAAAGAGCTCCATGCCTGATTTTTTCCTCCAGTGCGATAGCTGGAGGAAATTATTACACTCTTAAGGATAAGTCATGAATATAAAGACGCTTAACGTCAGCCTTTTGTCTTTTTCTATTATTACAGCATTGTTTCCATTGAACGCGATGGCAACAAAATTAACCATAGAGCAGCGCCTTGAACTGCTTGAAAATGAATTGTCGCAAAATAAACAAGAGCTGAGAGCAACACAGAATGAACTAGGAGTATATAAATTCCGACTTTCGACATTACAAAAAAGCATCACAGAAAATAAATATCAATCGGCCTCGCTTGCCGAAATATCAGCTCCATCTCCCGTTGCTGATAACATCAAAAATGAAAACGGTGAACAGAACTCGTCTGCCGCAGCACATACTATAAATGGATCGCAGCAAATTGCCGTTATTGAAAGTAAAGGCGATAAAACCACTATCGAAAGCGTGACCCTGAAAGATATCAGTAAATATATAAAAGATGATATTGGGTTCAGCTATCAGGGGTACTTTCGCTCAGGTTGGGGTACCGGAAATCATGGCTCACCACAAACTTATGCAGCGGGTTCTCTGGGACGTTTTGGTAACGAGATGAGCGGTTGGTTTGACTTAACCTTAAATCAGCGTGTTTATAATCAGGACGGTAAAACGGCAAATGCGGTCGTTACCTATGATGGCAACGTAGGTGAGCAGTATAACGATGCCTGGTTTGGTGACAGTGCCAATGAAAATATCATGCAGTTCAGTGATATTTATCTGACAACGCGAGGTTTTTTACCCTTCGCGCCAGAGGCAGACTTCTGGGTAGGCAAACATAAACTCCCGCAATATGAGATCCAAATGCTGGACTGGAAAACCTTAACCACGGATGTCGCTGCGGGTGTGGGGATTGAAAACTGGGCACTTGGTGTAGGGCTGTTTGATATGTCCTTAAGCCGAGATGATGTCGATGTTTACTCCCGTGATTTTACGCGTACCAGTCAGATGAATACTAATTCTGTGGATGTTCGTTATCGCAATATCCCGTTATGGGATGATGCAACATTATCATTAATGGCTAAATATTCCGCACCTAATAAAACGGATCAACAACAAGATAATGAAAATGACGACAGTTATTTTGAAATGAAAGATAGCTGGATGCTGACTTCTGTTTTACGGCAAAAACTGCAACGCGATACGTTTAATGAATTTACGTTACAGGTTGCCAATAATTCCTATGCCAGCAGTTTTGCCAGTTTCTCAGATGCCAGTAACACGATGGCGCATGGTCGCTATTACTATGGTGACCATACCAATGGGATCGCCTGGCGTTTAATCTCTCAGGGCGAGATGTATCTTACTGACAATATTATTATGGCTAACGCGCTTGTCTATTCTCATGGCGAAGATGTTTATAGTTATGAAAGTGGCGCTCATAGTGATTTTGACAGTATTCGCACCGTAATAAGACCGGCCTGGATCTGGAATACATGGAATCAGACGGGGCTTGAATTAGGCTGGTTTAAGCAACAGAACAAAGCACAGCAGGGTGTAACACTAAATGAATCGGCTTATAAAACGACACTCTGGCATGCATTGAAAGTGGGTGAAAGCATTTTAGGTTCACGACCAGAAATTCGCTTCTATGGCACGTATATCAATATTCTGGATAACGAATTATCTAATTTTAAGTTTAATGAGAACAGCAAAGACGAATTTATGGCCGGCATCCAGGCGGAAGTCTGGTGGTAATCTATTTTAGTTAAGGAGTTGTGTATGTCAGGATTTAAAAAAGGTTTTTTATGGGGTGGCGCGGTAGCCGCGCATCAGTTGGAAGGTGGCTGGAATGAAGGAGGAAAAGGCATCAGTATCGCTGATGTGATGACTGCTGGCGCTCACGGGGTGCCGCGTGAAGTGACAGAAGGCATTATCGACGGGCTTAATTATCCCAATCATGAAGCAATTGATTTTTATCATCGCTATAAAACAGATATTCAGTTATTTGCCGAGATGGGATTCAAATGCTTTCGAACTTCCATTGCCTGGACACGAATCTTTCCGCAAGGTGACGAACAGGAGCCGAATGAAGAGGGTTTACAATTTTATGATGATCTGTTCGATGAATGCCTGAAGCAGGGAATGGAGCCTGTGGTGACGCTTTCGCATTTTGAGATGCCTTATCATCTGGTGACAAAATATGGTGGCTGGCGACACCGTAAACTGATCGACTTTTTCATCCGCTTCGCATCAACGGTCTTCACGCGCTATAAAGAAAAAGTAAAGTACTGGATGACGTTTAACGAAATCAATAATCAGGTGAATTTCAGCGAAAGCCTGTGTCCATTTACTAATTCCGGTATCTTGTATTCGCCAGAGGAAGATATCAATGAGCGCGAACAAATAATGTACCAGGCGGTACATTACGAGTTAGTTGCCAGTGCCCTGGCGGTACAGACTGGAAAATCGATCAATCCTGAATTTAATATCGGCTGTATGATCGCCATGTGCCCCATCTATCCTCTGACGTGTGCACCCAACGATATGATGATGGCCACGAAAGCGATGCATCGTCGTTACTGGTTTACTGATGTTCATGCGCGTGGATATTATCCGCAACATATGCTGAATTACTTTGCCAGGAAAGGATTCAACCTCGATATCACACCAGAAGATAACACGATTCTTGCCAGAGGTTGTGTCGACTTTATCGGTTTTAGCTACTACATGTCTTTTACTACGCAATTTTCGCCAGATAACCCGCAACTGAATTATGTTGAACCACGAGATTTGGTCAGCAACCCTTATATCGATACATCCGAATGGGGATGGCAAATTGATCCGGCAGGGCTACGTTATTCACTCAACTGGTTCTGGGATCATTTCCAGTTGCCGCTGTTTATTGTCGAAAATGGATTGGGTGCGGTTGACCAGAGACAAGCTGACGGCACGGTGAACGATCACTATCGCATTGAGTACTTTGCTTCCCATATTCGGGAAATGAAAAAAGCCGTTGTTGAAGATGGTGTTGACTTAATTGGCTACACACCGTGGGGCTGCATTGACCTGGTTTCTGCCGGAACAGGGGAAATGAAAAAACGCTACGGAATGATTTATGTCGATAAAGACAACGAAGGGAAGGGAACGCTGGAAAGGATACGTAAAGCGTCGTTTTACTGGTATCGGGATCTCATCGCCAACAATGGCGAAAATATTTGAGACTTCAAAAAGATATTACGGAGATGTCAGGCTCTGTGATCAGAGCCTGACAATAACTACATAGCGTGTTGATTATAATAGGGCACGCCGAGCGCATCCGACTTATCACTGCCAGTACCCATGTGATTTAAATCAAACGGTGGTTGTTCCTGCGATGGGGGAACAACCACGACATTGGCACAGGAAGTAACAACCGGCTGCGTGGTTTGTTCCGCAATGCCCTGCGTGGAAAAGAGAATAAGCGCAGCTGCAATTGCGGATAAAAGTGGTTTCATGATTGCCTCAGTGACGTTGTCACGTTATCAACTAGCTGTTGTAATGATTTAATGGATGTAAAAAGCGCGATTCGCCCTGCATATTGGTCATCCGGTATTTATGTGGCGGAACATCAAAGTAATTTTTGAAGGTTCGGGTCAGAGTTTGTTGCGACTCGAAGCCATATCGTTCTGCCAGATAGAGTATCGGCTCGTTACTTTCCTTCAGCTTTTGCGCGATTTCCGTCATCTTACGGCTGCGGATGTATTGGCCTAATGAATGACCGGTTTCTTTTTTAAACATCCGTTGCAGGTGCCATTTGGAGTAACCCGAACGCTCTGACACTTTCTCCAGTGACAGTGGCGATTCCAGGTTGTCCTCGATCCAGTCCAAAATGCTATGAATGGTAATAGCGTCAGTATTGCGTCTGGACATCGTCATACCTCTTTTTTTGTTTACGGCAGGACTTTCTTAAGCAAATGCTCAAGTGTTGCCACTTCGTCCGCCGTCAGGTTTTTTGTTAATTCTTGATGCAGGTCCTGGCCAACTAATTGATGGCATTGTTCACATATTGCCGCGCCGCTGGTGGTAAGTTTTACCAGTACGCCGCGCTTGTCATTCGGGTTCGGCAACCTTTCCACCCAGCCTTTACAGACCAGGCGATCCAGCATACGGGTCAGCGCCCCCAGGTCGACCGACAATACCTTTTTCAGTTCAACCGGAGTAATACACGCCGCGCAGCGGATAGAGCAGAGCACCTTAAACTGTGCCGCGGTAATATCCAGCGGAGACAGATACTCGTTAAGCAGGCGATCTTTCTTCTGATTAACCATATGGATTAAGCGACCCAATGGAATAATTTCATTGAACAGATCGCTGGTACTTTTCACATTAGTTGCCCTGGCAAGTAATTAGTTGCAGGGGATAATATTGCCCAGGCAAGTATAAGTCAAATGAATGAATTGACCGATGCCACGTTTTGCTAAATCGGTTCAAGTTTTGGTCAATGCGATGCAAGGTTAGCTAAAGAGTGACACTTTATCGTTGTTTACCCCTTATACTTTTCGCTGATAAACCAGATACACAGGATAACAACCACCAATGTTAGATTTGTTTAAAGCAATAGGCCTGGGGCTGGTGGTGTTACTACCGTTAGCTAACCCATTAACAACTGTCGCGTTATTTCTTGGCCTGGCAGGCAACATGAACAGTGCTGAACGTAATCGTCAGTCGTTGATGGCCTCGGTGTACGTATTTGCCATCATGATGGTGGCGTATTACGCCGGGCAACTGGTGATGGATACATTTGGCATTTCGATTCCCGGTCTGCGAATTGCAGGCGGCTTAATCGTCGCGTTTATCGGTTTTCGGATGCTCTTTCCGCAACAGAAAGCGATTGATTCACCGGAAGCGAAAAGCAAGTCGAAAGAGCTGGAAGATGAACCCAGCGCCAATATTGCTTTTGTACCACTGGCAATGCCAAGTACCGCGGGTCCGGGAACCATAGCGATGATTATTAGCTCGGCCTCCACAGTGCGTCAGAGTTCAACCTTTGCTGATTGGGTACTGATGGTTGCGCCGCCGCTGATCTTTTTCCTGGTGGCGGTTATTTTGTGGGGAAGTCTACGCAGCTCTGGCGCAATTATGCGGCTGGTGGGTAAGGGGGGCATTGAAGCGATCTCCCGTCTGATGGGATTCCTGCTGGTATGTATGGGGGTGCAGTTTATTATTAACGGCATCCTGGAAATCATTAAAACGTACCACTAAAAAAGGCCCGAATGGGCCTTTCAACTATTGCGTCTGTTCTTCGAGTGTCACTGGCCAGCGGCGGAAAATGATGATTGACCATATTAACGCGGCAAAAGCAGGCACCGCGCCCACATAACCAATCATCGACATTGACCAGTGCAGACTGACCTGATTACCTACCAACGCACCCGCGCCGATTCCAATATTAAATATCCCGGAGAATAGCGCCATCGCGACGTCGGTAGCATCTGGTGCCAGCGCCAGCACTTTAACCTGCATACCAAGCCCGATGATCATCATCGCGATCCCCCAGAAAATACTCAGCACCCCGAGGTGTATTTCACTGTTCGCCGCAGGTAGCAGCAGTGCCAGGCACACCAGCAACAGCGCAATCGCCGTACTTACCAGCGTAGACGCATACTGATTACCCAGTTTACCGAAAATCACGCTGCCAATAATGCCCGCACCACCGAGTAATAACAGTAATGCCGTGGCAAAGTTGGCGCTGAATCCCGCAATGTTTTGCACAAAAGGCTCGATATAGCTGTATGCCGTGTAATGGGCGGTGACAACTACCACAGTTAACAAATAAATGCTCATCAATGCCGGGCGGCGGAATAATAGCGGGAGGCTTTTCAGCGAACCGGAATGCTCACTGGGCAGTAAGGGAAGTAACTTAATCAGGCACAAAAGGGTGATAAGCGCCCCGATACCAATCGCGAAGAAGGTCATTCGCCAACCGAAATACTGCCCCACAATGCGCCCGAGAGGTAAACCTAAGACCATCGCCAGTGCAGTACCGGTGGCAATTAAACTCAATGCCTGTGCTCGCTTCCCGGCCGGAGCCATACGGATCGCCAGAGACGCCGTAATCGACCAGAAAATCGCATGTGCAAAAGCCACACCAATGCGACTGATCACCAGAACGGTAAAACTCCACGATAAAAACGACAGTACGTGGCTGGCAATAAACACCACAAACAGGCAGATCAGTAATTTGCGCCGTTCAACCTGGCTGGTCATTAACATAAAAGGCAATGACATTAGCGCTACTACCCATGCGTAAATGGTCAACATAATGCCGACCTGAGCGGTTTGCATGTGAAAACTTTGCGCAATGTCAGAGAGCAGGCCAACTGGGACAAATTCGGTGGTGTTGAAGATGAAGGCGGCGACTGCCAGCGTAACGACCCGTAGCCACGCCACTTTGCGGGAAACAGTGTTTGTTGTCATAACAGATTATCGGGTGAGTTGCGAAAAAGTGATGAAATGATCTTAAAACGGTTAATGATGTGAATACAATGCATTTGTGATCTGGATCGCGTTTTCCGTTTCTCTGACGCTGATTCTTTCACGCGTCAGAGAGTCGTTCACATCACGGTTTAATGACGTTCAGGGAGGTCTGGCGTTTTGGCAGTTGCGGGTATAGGTGGTCTGACAGGGGAGCGAGGCCTGTTTTTCACCAGGTCTTCATGAGTAACTTTTGGCGGCGTTTCATTTTTTACAAAAAGTTTGAGGGTCTTGCGCGCCATATGTTTGATAATTTTATCATCACTTAATGATGCTGGCATCAACACGTCAATCAAATCACTTTCATTGGGATTCATAAATTGGTGATAGTGCAATAACATATTGGCGAAAAATAAAAACAACTCCTGAAAATGTGGAAAATCTTGTTCTGCTAAAAGGGATAAAAAGCAGATGCAGACTTCGGGTAGTACATGTTTGTTAGAACCTAGTGAATCCATCAGACTTTGCAATAAATCCTCTTTTAATTCGCTGTCCGTTATGTCGAGAATAGCGGTGAGCAAGTTAGGTTCTTTATTCCCGAACCATCTGTGAACCTCAGAGTTATTCCATAATCGGGGGAGTATGACAAAATTACCGCGAGAGATAAAATTCAGGACAAGCAAATCAAACTGGCGTATGTAATCTGCAGCGGTATGGTGATCCGGATGCAGGGGTTCAATATGTGGCGTATGCGCTCTTTTGATAGGAACGCCAGGGTTGATTATTGGAAATTGTTCTATAAAGTCATTCAGAAAAAGAAAGAGCACACGCTCGACGCCGGTCTGAAATACGCGCCCCATAGTGACAGGCTTTGGGTTGGGAGCGCAAAAAATATTAATTTCCCCATCATGGCGGAAATTATCTAAATAAATAGGGCTTAAATTTATTACTACCTGAAATTCAATATTTTCTTTGTGTCTTCCATTCTTGACGGGATAAGTGAGTTTAAACTGAACCTTTTCATTGTATAGCGTGTCGTTACCCCGAAAAGAAGTCCTCTGAATATATGATAAGTTGTCAAGGTTATTAAATATCTTTTTTGTGGCTGAGTTGATGTTTAAAGACGTGCGCCATTCTTCATCACATATTATTGTACTAAGTGCATCAATGAAATCCTTTAAAACTTCTTTTACCTGCGGTGCAATATTACGTACGGGAAAATCATCAGGAAGAGATATGTAATTGCTGATGCTTACTGGCGTAACCATATTTGCTCCATATAGTCATAAGTCATCGGAACATCACTATATAGAGCATATTAGCCGCAAGAACTATCAAAAATAGCTCATTGGTAACCCTGTTTTGCCGAGTCAGGCACATCCAGCAGTTGAATAAATGCCTCGAGCGGACGCGTTTTCGCACCGCGACGCCAGACCAGCCAGGTTGTTAACCAACGCCATTGCTCAGCTAACGGCCACGCTTCAACCTGGTGATGCCCCGGCATACTTTCCAGCATAGAGCGCGGAATAAGCGCAATACCTGCTCCTGCGACCACACAGGCCAACATCCCGTGATACGACTCCATCTCGTGAATAGTTCCCGGAGCGGCACCATCAGCATGAAACCAGCTCTCGAAGTGGCGACGATACGAACAATTGGCGCGGAAGGCATAAATGTTACTGCCATTTACCTGACTGGCGCGGGTTACTGGCGCATGTCCTTGTGGCGTGACGATCATCAGCTCCTCGCGGTACACCGGTATCCCGTCAATGGCAGTATGGTTAATGGGCCCATCAATAAACGCTGCATTCAGTTTTCCCTCCAGCACCCCTTCCAGCATAGTGCCGGAAGGGCCGGTGGAAAGTGAAAACTGAATTTTGGGATAACGACGGTTAAATTCCGCCAGCGTGACCGGAATGCGCACCGCAGCGGTGCTTTCCAGCGAACCAAGAGAAAATAAACCTTGCGGCTCATCGCCAGCGACAACGCTCCGCGCTTCATCCACTAACGCGAGAATTTGTTGGCTATAGCGTAAAAAGTTATGCCCGGCAGGTGAGAGACGTAAACGCTGATTCTCGCGAATAAACAGATCAATCCCCAGTTCTGTTTCCAGCTGGCGTAGACGGGTAGTGAGATTCGACGGCACGCGATGCACTTTTGCTGCAGCCTGGGTAATGCTGCCAGCTTCGGCAACCGCGTTGAACATCTCCAGTTGGGTCAGATCCATGGCATTCTCAATTCGTGAATAAGTGACTTAATATTATTCATTTTCAAGCAAGAGTAAATCTGCGTATCTTTTTACCATAACCCATAAAGGAGATACCCCGATGACCATTACTCCGGCAACTCATGCAATTTCGATAAATCCTGCCACCGGTGAACAACTTTCTGTGCTGCCGTGGGCTGGCGCTGATGATATCGAAAACGCACTTCAGCTGGCGGCAGCAGGCTTTCGCGACTGGCGCGAGACAAATATAGATTATCGTGCTGAAAAACTGCGTGATATCGGTAAGGCTCTGCGTGTCCGTAGCGAAGAAATGGCGCAAATGATCACCCGTGAAATGGGCAAACCAATCAACCAGGCGCGCGCTGAAGTGGCGAAATCGGCGAATTTGTGTGACTGGTATGCAGAACATGGTCCGGCAATGCTGAAGGCGGAACCTACGCTGGTGGAAAATCAGCAGGCAGTTATTGAGTATCGACCGTTGGGGACAATTCTGGCGATTATGCCGTGGAATTTTCCGTTATGGCAGGTGATGCGTGGCGCGGTTCCCATCATTCTTGCAGGTAACGGCTACTTACTTAAACATGCGCCGAATGTGATGGGCTGTGCACAGCTCATTGCCCAGGTGTTTAAAGATGCGGGTATCCCACAAGGCGTATATGGCTGGCTGAATGCCGACAACGACGGCGTCAGTCAGATGATTAAAGACTCGCGCATTGCTGCTGTCACGGTGACCGGAAGTGTTCGTGCGGGAGCGGCTATTGGCGCACAGGCTGGAGCGGCACTGAAAAAATGCGTACTGGAACTGGGCGGTTCGGATCCATTTATTGTGCTTAACGATGCCGATCTGGAACTGGCGGTTAAAGCGGCGGTAGCCGGACGTTATCAGAATACCGGACAGGTTTGTGCAGCGGCAAAACGCTTTATCATCGAAGAGGGAATTGCTTCGGCATTTACCGAACGTTTTGTGGCAGCTGCGGCAGCCTTGAAAATGGGCGATCCCCGTGACGAAGAGAACACTCTCGGACCAATGGCTCGTTTTGATTTACGTGATGAGCTGCATCATCAGGTGGAGAAAACCCTGGCGCAGGGTGCGCGTTTGTTACTGGGCGGGGAAAAGATGGCTGGGGCAGGTAACTACTATCCGCCAACGGTTCTGGCGAATGTTACCCCAGAAATGACCGCGTTTCGGGAAGAAATGTTTGGCCCCGTTGCGGCAATCACCATTGCGAAAGATGCAGAACATGCACTGGAACTGGCTAATAATAGCGAGTTCGGCCTTTCAGCGACCATTTTCACCACCGACGAAACCCGGGCCAGACAGATGGCGGCACGTCTGGAATGCGGTGGGGTGTTTATCAATGGTTACTGTGCCAGCGACGCGCGAGTCGCCTTTGGTGGTGTGAAGAAGAGTGGCTTTGGTCGTGAGCTTTCCCATTTTGGCTTACACGAATTCTGTAATATCCAGACGGTGTGGAAAGACCGGGTCTGACGCTATATATTCAGCTCTGATATACTCGCAGGTCTTTTCAGACCTGCGGTCCAGGAGTAGAAAGTGGCAGTCGCCATGGATAATGCAATTTTAGAAAACATCTTGCGGCAAGTGCGGCCGCTCATTGGTCAGGGTAAAGTCGCGGATTATATTCCGGCGCTGGCTACGGTAGACGGTTCCCGATTGGGGATTGCTATCTGTACCGTTGACGGACAGCTTTTTCAGGCCGGAGACGCGCAAGAACGTTTTTCCATTCAGTCTATTTCCAAAGTGCTGAGTCTCGTTGTCGCCATGCGTCATTACTCCGAAGAGGAAATCTGGCAACGCGTCGGCAAAGATCCGTCTGGATCACCGTTCAATTCTTTAGTGCAACTGGAAATGGAGCAGGGTATTCCGCGTAATCCGTTTATTAATGCCGGTGCGCTGGTGGTCTGCGATATGTTGCAAGGGCGATTAAGCGCACCTCGGCAACGTATGCTGGAAGTCGTGCGCGGCTTAAGTGGTGTGTCTGATATTTCCTACGATACGGTGGTAGCGCGTTCCGAATTTGAACATTCCGCGCGAAATGCGGCTATCGCCTGGCTGATGAAGTCGTTTGGCAATTTCCATCATGATGTGACAACCGTTCTGCAAAACTATTTCCACTATTGCGCCTTGAAAATGAGCTGCGTAGAGCTGGCCCGGACATTTGTCTTTCTGGCTAATCAGGGGAAAGCTATTCATATTGATGAACCTGTGGTGACGCCAATGCAGGCGCGGCAAATTAACGCGCTGATGGCGACCAGTGGTATGTACCAGAACGCGGGGGAGTTTGCCTGGCGGGTGGGACTACCGGCAAAATCTGGCGTTGGTGGCGGTATTGTGGCGATTGTTCCGCATGAAATGGCCATCGCAGTCTGGAGCCCGGAACTGGATGATGCCGGTAACTCGCTTGCGGGCATTGCTGTCCTTGAACAATTGACGAAACAATTAGGGCGTTCAGTTTATTAATGCAGTCTCTCGATCCACTCTTCGCGCGTTTATCCCGTTCAAAATTTCGCTCTCGCTTTCGTTTGGGTGTGAAAGAGCGTCAGTATTGTCTGGAGAAAGGCGCGCCAGTCATTGAACAACATGCGGCAGATTTTGTCGCTAAACGTCTTGCTCCGGCATTACCGGCTAATGACGGTAAGCAAACCCCCATGCGCGGGCATCCGGTGTTTATCGCTCAGCACGCCACTGCAACCTGTTGTCGCGGTTGTCTGGCTAAGTGGCATAACATTCCGCAGGGTGTTTCGTTAAGCGAAGAACAACAACGTTATATCGTGGCGGTAATCTATCACTGGTTGGTTATACAGATGAATCAGCCATGATAATTACGGAAATCGATAAAATGGCATTCATTAGGTATCTTTAGTTGCCGCCGTTGTCAGCGAACATGCTATCCTTTCTAAGAATTTACTTATTGCGTTGAGATAATTGCCACCCGCAATTGTATGGACAGATAATTAATGCATGTACAGCCCATTTCAACTTTCCGTTTGTTCCAGGAAGGTCATCTGCTACGTAATAGCATCGCTATTTTTGTGCTAACCACGCTGTTCTATTTTATTGGTGCAGAGTTACGGCTGGTTCACGAACTTTCTCTTTTCTGGCCGCTGAATGGCGTAATGGCGGGGGGGTTTGCCCGCTATGTCTGGCTTAATCGACTGCATTACTATGCGATCAGTTATGTGGCGATGCTGGTTTATGATGCCATAACCACCGAATGGGGGCTGGTTTCACTGGCTATCAATTTCTCCAATATGATGTTTATTGTTACCGTCGCCTTACTGGTCGCGCGGGATAAGCGTCTGGGGAAAAATAAGTATGAGCCAGTAAGTGCCTTACGGCTATTTAATTACTGTCTGATTGCCGCATTATTATGCGCTATTGTCGGGGCGATTGGTTCGGTCAGTATTGATAGTCTGGATTTCTGGCCTTTGCTTGCCGACTGGTTCAGTGAGCAATTCTCAACGGGCGTGTTGATCGTGCCTTGTATGCTGACGTTGGCAATTCCTGGAGTACTGCCGCGCTTTAAAGCAGAGCAGATGATGCCTGCTATCGCGCTTATTGTGTCGGTTATTGCCTCGGTAGTCATTGGCGGAGCGGGGAGTCTGGCGTTTCCGCTCCCTGCATTAATCTGGTGTGCAGTGCGCTATACGCCGCAGGTAACATGTCTGTTGACCTTTGTCACCGGTGCGGTGGAAATCGTACTGGTGGCAAATTCGGTGATTGATATCTCGGTCGGTTCGCCATTCTCCATTCCAGAAATGTTCTCCGCACGTCTCGGTATTGCCACGATGGCGATATGCCCAATTATGGTTTCTTTTAGCGTGGCAGCGATCAATTCGCTAATGAAGCAAGTTGCGCTGCGAGCCGACTTTGATTTTCTGACTCAGGTTTACTCACGGTCCGGTCTTTATGAGGCGCTGAAAAGTCCATCGCTGAAACAGACACAACATCTGACTGTCATGCTGCTTGATATCGACTATTTCAAAAGCATTAACGATAACTATGGACATGAATGTGGCGATAAAGTGTTAAGCGTGTTTGCCCAGCATATTCAGAAGATTGTCGGTGATAAGGGGCTGGTGGCGCGAATGGGCGGCGAGGAATTTGCTGTTGCAGTGCCATCGGTGAATCCTGTAGATGGTCTGCTAATGGCGGAAAAAATCCGTAAAGGCGTTGAACTGCAACCGTTCACCTGGCAACAAAAAACGCTTTATCTCACGGTAAGTATTGGCGTCGGTAGTGGTTGCGCATCGTACCGAACGCTGACCGATGACTTTAATAAATTGATGGTCGAAGCCGATACATGTCTGTATCGCTCGAAGAAAGATGGGCGCAACCGTACCAGCACTATGCGTTACGGTGAGGAAGTTGTCTGACATCTTTATTCATTCACAGCGATTTAAATGGAATGTGTTCTACCACTTTATTGAGCGAATAAAAGGCGTAGTTCCTCGATTAAACCATGATCCGCGCCACACTTTTCTCATAAAACTGCTCATTAATCATCAGGAGTTGATCAAAACAGGGGTTCGGCGTATTAAAGTTTGCTAACCTGTCGTACCAATTCAAACAGGTTGTATGACTAATCAGAAGGGAACCCATTGTGAAAACACTAAATCGTCGCGATTTTCCCGGTGCACAGTATCCAGAACGTATCATTCAGTTTGGTGAAGGTAACTTCCTGCGCGCCTTTGTTGACTGGCAAATCGATCTCCTGAATGAGCACACCGATCTGAATTCTGGCGTGGTCGTTGTTCGTCCGATTGAAACTTCATTCCCGCCGTCACTGAGCACGCAGGACGGTCTGTACACCACCATTATCCGTGGTCTGAACGAGAAGGGGGAAGCGGTCAGCGACGCGCGTCTGATTCGCTCTGTTAATCGTGAAATCAGCGTCTACAGTGAATACGATGAATTCCTGAAACTGGCGCACAACCCGGAAATGCGCTTTGTTTTCTCTAACACCACCGAAGCGGGTATCAGCTACCATGCGGGCGATAAATTCGATGACGCGCCAGCGGTAAGTTATCCGGCAAAACTGACCCGTCTGCTGTTCGAACGTTTTAGCCATTTCAACGGTGCGCTGGATAAAGGTTGGATCATCATCCCGTGTGAGTTGATCGACTACAATGGCGACGCGTTGCGTGAACTGGTGCTGCGCTATGCGCAAGAGTGGGCACTGCCAGAAGCATTTATTCAATGGCTGGATCAGGCTAACAGCTTCTGTTCTACGCTGGTGGACCGTATCGTTACCGGCTATCCGCGTGATGAAGTGGCTAAACTGGAAGAAGAACTGGGTTATCACGATGGTTTCCTCGACACCGCTGAACACTTTTACCTGTTTGTGATTCAGGGGCCGAAATCCTTAGCGACTGAACTGCGTCTGGACAAATATCCGCTCAACGTGCTGATTGTTGACGATATTAAACCGTATAAAGAACGCAAAGTGGCAATACTCAACGGTGCGCACACCGCGCTGGTGCCGGTGGCGTTCCAGGCAGGGCTGGATACCGTAGGTGAAGCGATGAACGATGCTGAAATTTGTGCATTCGTTGAAAAAGCCATCTACGAAGAGATTATTCCGGTACTGGATTTGCCTCGTGATGAACTGGAATCTTTCGCCAGTGCAGTCACCGGACGTTTCCGTAATCCGTACATTAAGCATCAGCTGCTGTCTATCGCGCTTAACGGTATGACCAAGTTCCGCACCCGTATCCTGCCGCAGCTGCTGGCAGGGCAGAAGGCAAACGGCACACTTCCGGCGCGCCTTACTTTCGCATTAGCAGCATTGATTGCGTTCTATCGCGGTGAGCGTAATGGAGAAACATATCCGGTACAGGACGATGCCCACTGGCTGGAACGTTATCAGCAACTCTGGAGCCAGCATCGTGACCGTGTTATCGGCACCCAGGAACTGGTTGCTATTGTGTTGGCTGAAAAAGACCACTGGGAGCAGGACCTGACGCAAGTGCCTGGTCTGGTCGAGCAGGTGGCTAATGACCTGGATGCGATTCTCGAAAAAGGAATGCGCGAAGCTGTACGTCCGTTGTGCTAATACTCTGAACCCGGTTTCGACCGGGTTTCTTATTTCACTATATTAGTTACAACATCCTATGTGCCTTTATCATTAACGGGTGCCATATGCCACACCTGTAAATGTTGTAAGCTTGTAGGTAATTTGTAAGTAGTGTCTTGAGAATGTGATCGTAATCACGTTTAATAGGGCGACTTTTCCACGCCTGAAGATAACCATGATTGTTCGTCCACAACAACACTGGCTGCGCCGTATTTTTGTCTGGCACGGTTCAGTATTATCCAAGATATCCTCGCGCTTACTACTCAATTTTCTCTTTTCGATCGCTGTTATTTTCATGCTGCCCTGGTACACGCATTTGGGCATTAAATTCACCCTCGCACCGTTCAGCATTCTCGGTGTCGCCATCGCCATTTTTCTTGGTTTTCGTAATAATGCCGGGTACGCGCGTTACGTTGAAGCGCGAAAACTTTGGGGGCAGTTGATGATTGCCTCGCGGTCGTTACTGCGCGAGGTAAAAACGACATTACCGGATTCGGCAAGTGTAAGGGAGTTTGCCCGGCTGCAAATCGCCTTCGCCCACTGTTTACGCATGACATTACGCAAACAGCCACAGGCGGAAGTGCTGGCTCATTATCTCAAGACTGAAGATCTTCAGCGTGTACTGGCTTCGAACTCTCCAGCTAACCGCATCTTGTTAATAATGGGGGAGTGGTTGGCGGTTCAGCGACGCAATGGACAACTTTCAGATATCCTGTTTATTAGCCTCAACGATCGGCTTAATGATATTTCAGCGGTCCTGGCAGGATGCGAGCGCATTGCCTATACGCCAATTCCCTTTGCCTACACCCTGATTTTGCATCGCACCGTGTATCTGTTTTGTATCATGCTGCCGTTTGCGCTGGTCGTGGACCTGCATTACATGACGCCTTTTATCTCTGTGCTGATTTCCTACACTTTTATTTCGCTGGATTGTCTGGCGGAAGAACTGGAAGATCCCTTCGGTACTGAAAACAATGATTTACCGCTGGATGCCATCTGCAACGCTATTGAAATTGACCTGTTACAGATGAACGATGAAGCAGAAATTCCAGCGAAAATTCTTCCCGATCGCCATTACCAGCTGACGTGATAATTACTCCGTACGGCGGGCAACAATAAACAGACGCGGAAATGCCAGCAGTATCTCTCCGTTCTCTTGCAGTGGATACTGCTCTTCCAGCATCTGATGGTAGCGCGTAAGAAAATGCTGCTGTTCGCTCTCGGTCAGATCCTGTAACCACGGACGTAATCCAGTGGCGGTCACCCAATCGATAATCGCCTGGTGCGACGGCATCTGGTGATAGTAAGTGGTTCGCCAGATATCGACCTCACATCCGGCTTCGCTCAAAATATCGTAGTAAGCATGAACGCCAGCCAGCGGCTCACGCCCGCGATCCGGATAATTTTGTTCCCAGGCGACTTCGCGCATGAGCACATGGGTTGGCTCTAGCCAGTTATCTGGCATCTGTACTGCCAACACACCATGCGAATTAAGTAAAGAAACCAGATGAGGGAACAATTCGTAGTGGTCGGGCAGCCATTGCAGTGAGGCATTAGCAAAAATCAGATCGAGTGCCTGTTCCGGTTGCCAGTTGCGGATGTCTGCTTCCACGAACTGGCAGTCTGGCAAAGCACTGCGCGCTTCAGCAATCATCGCCGGAGATGAGTCGACGCCTGTTATCCTGGCCGCAGGCCAACGTTGATGCAGCAGGGCGGTGCTGTTACCTGGGCCACAGCCAAGATCGGCAACGTATTTGATATTCTCCAGCGGCACTCTGGCAAGCAGCTCCACCGCCGGACGCGATCGTTCAGCGGCAAAGTGCAGATATAAAGAGGGGTTCCAGTCAGACATTTTTTTACTCCCGTCAGCGCGTTACCCCAATTGTAGATAAAATTGATAAATTCGCCTCACGGCATCAACCCATTGAACAGACGTTTTTTACGCGGCCCGGTCATTAAAGATTCCAGTTTCGCGACACAGGTTTTGTAGTGGGGCGTGGTTTTATGGAACGCCACTGCGTCTTCATCTTTATAAGCTTCGTAGATATAAAAGCGCGAATTCACTTCCGGGTCCTGTAAGACATCGAAGCGCAAATTGCCTTCTTCCTGTACCGAGCCCAGGTGGTTCTGGCGAAAAACTTCGATAAACTCGTCAACCTTGTCTTCATGAACGTTAATTTCAACCAGTGTGACGTGCATAATTCTTCTCCTTAAATCCGCAGTTACTGTTTTTCACTCAGATAGAGTTCATATGCCCGATCAGCCGTTTCGTTATGGTGAACCACCGCCTGTACGGCTTTCATCATCGCCACCGGATGGTCAGACTGGAAAATATTACGCCCCATATCCACACCAGAAGCGCCCTGATCGATAGCCTGCCAGCACATTTCCAGCGCCTCGCGCTCCGGTAATTTTTTACCGCCAGCAATAACAATGGGTACCGGACATCCGGCAACAATCCGTTCAAAACCTTTATCGACATAATAGGTTTTGATAATTTGCGCCCCCATTTCAGCGGCGATTCGAGTCGCGAGCGAGAAATAACGCTGATCGCGCACCATATCTTTGCCCACGCCTGTCACGGCCATGGTCGGCATTCCCACTTTCATTCCGGCATCGACCAGCTGAATAATATTTTTGATCGACTGATGTTCATATTCGCTGCCGATATAAACCTGCGCCGCCACCGCGCAACTGTTCAGGCGCACGGCGTCATCCATCGATAACGCCACGGCTTCATTACTTAATTCCGCCAGAATAGAGTTCGCACCAGACGCCCGCAGTACCACCGGCTTATTGGTCGCAGGGGGGACTACGCTGCGCAAAATGCCGCGCGTACACATTAATACATCGGCATGTTCAAACAGCGGGGCGATACTTATATCAATGCGTTCAAGTCCGGTAGTCGGCCCCTGAAAATAACCATGATCAAAAGCCAGCATCACGGTTTTACCCGTTTTCGAATTAAATATCCGCGATAAGCGTGACTGCATTCCCCAATCCAGTGCACCGCAACCTTTCAGGGTAAAAGGGATATTTTGTTGCGGTTGATCGGTACGAAAATCCTTACCATCTTTAATATCGTCTAAATCTGCCATAACGTACTCCGGTTAAGTAATGCACATCAGAAATCGTATTTGCCGATATTCTCTTTGTTGAATATCACGCGCTCCGGTAACAGTACGATGCCATTACCATCCGCTTCGTAGTCATAGCCCTGAACGCTGTTTGGCGAGACTTCAACCTGACCTACGCCCTGAATATCCAGCTTGTCGCCCGTTTTCATTGATCCTTTTTTCAATAATGCATCCGCGACATAAACTGATATTTTGCCTTGCTGAACCACATCCCACAGGCCAAATTCTTTCACCGTGCCGCGTTCCACATATGGACGCATCACATTTGGCGTACTGAATCCGACAATCGCAACTTTGTCATTTTTCAGGTTTTCTGCGGCTTGTGCGGCAGCGGGCAGGGCATTGGCATCGGGGGCGATAATGGCGTCGAGATCGCTATAGGCTTTTAATATTCCTTCTGCGGTTTGTAACGATTTAGTGGCATCGTTATAGCCAAACTGCGTAGTGACAATTTCCCAGCCTGGATGCTCTTTGGCGATTTTCGCTTTCGCTTCTTTCACCCACTGGTTTTGGTCCGTAACGGTGGGGCTTGAGTAGAAAAACGCGACTTTGGCTTTGTCTTTATTCACCTGACGCGCCGCCATATCCACCAACATACCTCCCAACTGGGCGGGCGTTCCCTGATTAATGTAGTAAGAGCGGCACTCCGGTTTGGTATCAGAGTCCCAGGTCAGCACTCTCACACCACGTTGCATGGCGCGTTTCAGTGCCGGACACAAGCCATCAGGCGAAACCGCAGAAACGATAATGGCGTTATAACCCTGATTGACGAAGTTATTAATCAACTGTACCTGACCAGAAACACTGGGTTCTGTCGGCCCGTCGTAGGTCACATCAACGCCCAGCTCTTTACCCGCTTGTTGTGCGCCGTTGCCACCGCTGGTAAAAAATCCCACGCCAACCAGTTTGGGAATAAATGCAATACGCTCTGCGGCCTGCACATTCATAGAGATTGCGGCAATGCCAAGAGCGCTAAGTAAGGCGATTTTCTTAAAGCGATGAAGTGTCATGAAGATATCCTTTATGGCAATGGGTTATTGGCCCGACGCGCCAGCCACTCTTTAATTTGCTGGCGATGCAGGCTAACGGAACGACCTACGACAACGACGATAAGTAGCGCACCGGAAAGGGCGCTGGACACCTGATTTGGCACTCCTGCCATTTGCAAACCTTGTTGCAAATATCCCACTAATAAAACCGCAATGGCGGTGCCGATAATGGAACCAGAACCACCATAAATATTGGCACCGCCGAGCACTACGGCGGTGATGGCGGGCATCAGAAACGACGCACCGAGATCGGAACGTGCTGAACCAAAATACGATACCAGCAGCACAGCGGCGACCGCAGACGCCAGCCCCGTCATGGCATAGAGCGCACACAAGGTGCGGTTTACCGGAATCGCGCTATAAACCGCCACACGCGGGCTTTGCCCAATTAAAAACACGTTACGTCCGGCATGGGTTTTATGCAGCCAGAGCCAGAAAACGAGGAGACATATCAGGAAGATAATCAGCGGAACGGGGAGTCCCAGCACATCCAGGTTAGCGAAATCTGTAAACGCCATCGGGAATCCACCAATACCTTCGTACCCCGTCGCTCCGGCCATCCCGGAAAGCAGCAGGGCGCTTCCGGCAAACAGATACAGCGTGCCAAGCGTAATCACCAGCGGGTTAACTTTGGTATAGATAATTAATCCGGCGTTGATCAACCCGCACAATGCGCCGAGCAGTAAGGTCAGAAGAATCGCCAGCGGCATCGGCACACCACTTTGAAACAGTACGCCCAATGCAATGGCGCAGAGGCCGATGGTCGAACCAAACGAAATATCGATCCCACCACTGACAATCACCATCGTCAGCGGTAGGGCGACAATGCCAATGCAGATAAAGTCACTGGTGCTGAACAGCAACATATTGAGATCTAACATCCGCGGGTTAATTGCACCAAATGCAACAATCTCAATAACGAGCAGTGCGGCAAGAGCCAGTTCCCAACCGTAGCGAATACGCATTACGCGGCCTCCCGTTTTTTACCTGACGAAGCGGGTTTAACGGGTGGCGGTGGCATCATAAAGCGGGCATATTTTTGCCGCCGCAGATTACGTTCCAGCGCACAACGCAGGCGTCCATCAAACACCAGCACCGCCAGCAGAACCATGCCCGCGATAAAATCATTCCACCATGCCGGAATGCGCAACAGCACCAGTACACTATCGATCTGCGTCAGGAACCATGCGCCGAGTACCGCACCGATGATCGCGCCGGAACCGCCGAGCAAACTAATGCCGCCCAGAACGCAGGCTGCAATTGCTTTCATCTCCAGCCCGGTACCGGTCTGGTTGGGGATAAAACCAATCTGCGAAGCAAACACAATTCCCGCCAGTGCCGCCATGCAGCCGTTCAACGAAAATGCCACAATGCGAATGGCTTCCGTACGAACGCCCAGTTGACGAGCGCCCTGTAAATTATCGCCCGTGACATAAAAACTGCGTCCAAACGCCGTCTTTGCCAGCAGCCAGGCCATAAATGCCACCAGAATTATCGTCAACCAACCAATCGCGGAAACGCCAAACAGCAGCGGGGCGGAGAGTTGTTTCAGTTCGGCGGGTAATCCCTCAATCCATTTACCGCCAGTCCACAGCAACATGATGCCTCTGTACAACCCTAATGTACCGAGCGTGGCAACAATGGCAGGGATCTTTAGCCACGCGACCAGGACACCGTTGAAAAATCCCGCGAGCAAACCAAGCAGTAAAGTCGCGACACAAGCAACAGGTAGTGAATACCCCGCGTTCAGTAACATCCCCAACAGCACCGCGCACATTCCGGTAATCGAACCCACTGAAACATCAATATTGCGCGTAAGCATTACCAGCGTCGCGCCCATTGCCAGCAGGATCAGGATTTGCGCGCTGCTATAAACCATGGTCAGCGTTTGCACACTTAAATACTGACGGTCGAGAAAACCGGGTAATACAAACAGCAGCACCACCGCCAGCAGTGCCGTGATTTCACGGTTGTTCTGAATAAATTTCAGCATGACGCCTCCTGACGCTGACTATCGCCGAAGGCAACGCGCATAATGGTCTCGACATTAATATCGCGCCCGGTCAGTGCAGAGTGGGCAATTTCGCCCTGATGCATCACATACACGCGATCTGCCATCAGTTCGATCTCTTCGAGATCAGAGGAGATAAGCAGCACAGCCACATTCTGTGCGGCGATGCTGCGCAACAGTTGGTAGATATCATTACGCGCCGAGACATCCACGCCGCGCGTCGGCTCATCGACAATCAATACTTGCGGCGAGGCTTCCAGGCATTTGGCAATCAGGATTTTTTGCTGGTTGCCGCCGGATAAGGTCCGCGCAGCTTGTTCCGGTTGGTTAAATTTAATATTCAGCGCCCGACGATATCGTTCCAGGGTGGCATTATCTTTCGCGGTTTTCGCCCAGAATCCACGAAGGTTATGAGTAAGGGCGCAGACGTTCCACGCCAGTGAAGCATCGAGATTAAGTCCGGATGACTGGCGATCTTCCGGCAGATAAACCAGACCGCGCAGTAAACGTTCTCCGGTGGATAATCTATTGATCTCTTTACCATTCAGCATAATGCGTCCGCCACGCAAAGTACGCAGACCATAGAGCGTCTCGGCCAGTTCTGTGCGTCCGGCTCCCACCAGCCCAGCCAGGCCCAGAATTTCTCCGGCATTGAGCGTCAGGCTGACATTCCTGAAACCTTCGCCGGTCAGATTTTCCAGTGTCAGCACCGGCGTTCCCGCGGCATGTTGTGGGCGGTTGCCAGGTAATTCCAGCCATAATTTTTGGCTGGCAGAGAGCGATTTTTCCCGTAGCGCTGGCGTAATGGCCTGAATAATGTCGTCGGTAGACAGTTCGCTGGTTTTGCCGCTTAAGGCGATGGTTCCGTCGCGCATCACGCTAATTCGGTCGGCAATCTGGCGAATTTCCGGCAGCTTATGCGAGATAAAAACAATACCCACGCCAGTAGCAAGCAGCTCCCGCAAGCGAATAAACAAACGTTCGGTTTCGGCGGGAGTAAGCGAGGCGGTAGGTTCATCGAGGATCAGAATTCGCGAATCGCGCATCAGCCCGCGGAGGATTTCCACCATTTGGCGATCGGCGACATCCAGCGATCCTGCCAGACTATGCAGATCAAACTGGCAGCCCAGCGCCGCCAGCAAGTTATTCATTTTCTGTATGGAGAGCTGTTTTTTTGCCAGACCAAACAGGATGTTTTCTTTTATCGACAGGCTTGGAAAAAGCAGCGGTTCCTGGGGAACGAGATAAATGCCCAGCTGATGAGCATGAACTGGCGTTAATCTGACGTAGTTGTTGCCCCCAATCTCCAGCGTACCGCTATCAGCAGGGGTAATACCGGCAATAATCTTCATTAACGTCGATTTACCGGCACCATTGCCGCCGAGCAGGGCGTGGACCTCCCCCTGATGCAACGTAAAATCGATGCCTTTCAGGACATTAACTCCTGAATACTGTTTATAAACCGAGCGGGCGCAAAGTAGCGGTAACGCGCGGGTATCACTCGTTTGCATATTTCCCCCGTTCAGTTTTGCAGGTGAGTTTTGAACAAATGTATTTCTGCTTTTAATTTGTTCATAACCTTAGGTGGACATTGCACATATTTCCGACGAATAGATCACAATTTATGCTATTTTGATTTTCACGGTTGCGTTTGTTCATGCTCATAGAGTCAAACTGTGGTTGCCATCACAGATATAAATGCGCAAGAACTGAACAATTGCATTAAAGATTTAAGTATGTTCAAAGTGAAGAATGAATTATGACAATCAACGATTCGGTAATTTCAGAACAGGGAATGTGTGAAGAAGAACAGGTCGCACGGATTGCGTGGTTTTACTACCACGACGGGCTGACCCAGAGTGAGATCAGCGATCGTCTCGGCCTGACCCGTTTGAAAGTGTCGCGATTACTGGAGAAAGGGCATCAATCCGGCATTATTCGCGTACAGATTAATTCACGCTTTGAAGGCTGTCTGGAATATGAAACACAATTATGTCGTCAGTTTTCGCTGCAACATGTCCGGGTGATCCCAGGGCTTGCGGATGCTGATGTCGGCGGGCGACTAGGGATAGGCGCGGCGCATATGTTGATGAGTTTACTTCAACCACAACAGATGCTGGCGATTGGTTTTGGCGAGGCAACCATGAATACGCTGCAACGCTTAAGTGGTTTTATTTCGTCACAGCAAATTCGCCTGGTCACGCTCTCCGGTGGAGTCGGTTCTTATATGACGGGTATCGGGCAGCTTAACGCGGCGTGCAGTGTGAATATTATTCCGGCTCCGTTGCGGGCATCCTCCGCTGACATTGCCCATACGCTAAAAAATGAAAATTGCGTCAAAGATGTTCTGCTAGCCGCACAAGCTGCGGATGTGGCGATTGTCGGCATTGGGGCCGTGAGTCAACAAGACGACGCGACGATCATTCGCTCCGGTTATATCAGCCAGGGCGAACAGTTAATGATTGGTCGAAAAGGGGCGGTTGGCGACATTTTAGGCTACTTTTTTGATGCAAAAGGTGACGTTGTCACGGATATTAAAATACATAACGAACTGATTGGCTTACCTTTAAGCGCGCTGAAGACCATACCCGTCCGGGTTGGCGTGGCAGGGGGAGAAAATAAAGCCGAAGCAATTGCCGCTGCAATGAAAGGCGGTTATATCAACGCACTGGTTACCGATCAGGATACAGCAGCGGCGATTTTACGTAGTTAAATTTGCATGACCTTATTACCGGGAATGATGGAGAACGTATAGAGGAACAGACAGAACGCATAAGCCGAGGATAATCTAATGGCTCGACTCTTTACCCCTTCAGAATCAAAGTACTACCTGATGGCGCTGGATGCAGGCACCGGAAGTATTCGGGCTGTGATATTCGACCTGGAAGGCAATCAAATAGCCGTGGGACAGGCGGAGTGGCGGCATCTGGCAGTACCGGACGTTCCTGGTTCTATGGAATTTGATCTCAACAAAAACTGGCAACTGGCGTGTGAGTGTATGCGCCAGGCGCTGCACAACGCCGGCATAGCCCCGGAGTATATCGCTGCCGTTTCGGCATGTTCGATGCGTGAAGGCATTGTTTTATATAACAATGATGGAACACCGATCTGGGCCTGCGCCAATGTGGATGCCAGAGCGGCGCGCGAAGTTAGCGAACTTAAAGAACTGCACAACAATACCTTTGAAAACAAAGTTTATCGAGCGACCGGGCAAACGCTGGCTTTAAGCGCCATCCCCAGATTACTTTGGCTGGCGCACCATCGTTCCGATATCTACCGACAGGCGTCGACCATCACCATGATCAGCGACTGGCTGGCCTATATGCTCAGCGGCGAACTGGCGGTGGATCCCTCTAACGCTGGCACCACGGGACTTCTTGATCTAACCACCCGTGACTGGAAACCTGCATTGCTGGATATGGCTGGCCTGCGTGCCGATATTCTTTCTCCTGTCAAAGAAACCGGCACATTGCTGGGCGTGGTAAGTTCACACGCGGCGGAGCTCTGCGGTCTGAAGGCGGGCACTCCGGTGGTCGTTGGAGGAGGTGACGTGCAGCTTGGTTGCCTGGGGTTAGGCGTTGTACGTCCGGCACAAACCGCGGTTCTTGGCGGCACATTCTGGCAGCAAGTTGTAAACTTAGCCGCGCCGGTGACAGACCCAGAAATGAACGTGCGCGTTAATCCCCATGTTATTCCTGGCATGGTACAAGCTGAATCTATAAGCTTTTTTACCGGACTCACCATGCGCTGGTTCCGCGATGCTTTCTGTGCCGAAGAAAAACTGATTGCCGAACGTTTAGGCATCGACACCTATACGCTGCTTGAAGAGATGGCAAGTCGTGTGCCGCCTGGGTCGTGGGGCGTAATGCCGATATTCTCCGACAGAATGCGCTTTAAAACCTGGTATCACGCTGCGCCTTCCTTTATTAACTTGTCCATTGACCCGGATAAATGTAACAAAGCGACATTGTTCCGTGCGCTGGAAGAAAATGCGTCGATTGTATCAGCGTGTAACTTGCAGCAAATTGCTGATTTTTCGAATATTCATCCCACATCTCTGGTCTTTGCAGGCGGAGGTTCAAAAGGGAAATTATGGAGTCAAATTCTCGCTGATGTCTCGGGATTACCCGTCAATATTCCGGTGGTCAAAGAAGCCACTGCATTAGGATGTGCCATTGCAGCTGGCGTCGGTGCCGGAATTTTTTCATCAATGGCAGAAACCGGAGAACGCCTGGTTCGCTGGGAACGGACGCACACACCAGACCCAGAAAAGCATGAACTTTATCAGGATTCACGCGATAAGTGGCAGGCAGTTTATCAGGATCAGCTGGGGCTGGTTGATCATGGACTGACGACGTCGTTATGGAAAGCGCCTGGGTTATAGTTTCATTGACAGCCACATCATGATGACCGTGGCTGTTAGTTTTTGAGTATAGTTATTCTTATTTCCCTTCTTTTAGAACTGGCTTGTTAAATGCCAGCTTGCAGATTCATCGTTCCATCGCCAGTACTATATTCAAGGGGAAATTGCTATTTTTCTTAAAACATTAAGCATAACCCTTATTTTATAGCGAATATTCCTAAAGGCATAAATGAATGAAAAAGAGTTTTAATAGAGTTCTTTTTTAGCAATTAGTGCTATTCTTTGTTAAATATGATGATGGTAATTTTCTTATTGAAAGAAATATTTTTCTTATTAAGCAACAATAACTCATGGTTCATTTTTAAATAAAATAAGAACTATGCGATTTTTAATCTATCAATTCGAAAGCATTAGAAAGTTAGCCAAATTGACACCTTCCCACCTCCAACCAACACTCAATACAGACCTCTGACAATTTAATAAGTTTCATTTTTAATGTCTGACGACTCATCTCTTTCGTGGCTGTATTGTTTGTATATGGAGCGTTTATATGAATAGAATCTATCGCGTGATATGGAATTGCACCCTACAGGTATTTCAGGCCTGCTCGGAATTAACTCGCAGGGTAGGTAAAACATCGACGGTTAATTTGCGTAAATCCTCTGGATTGACAACGAAATTCAGTAGATTGACGCTGGGTGTTTTGCTGGCACTAAGCGGTTCAGCGTCTGGTGCGAGTCTGGAAGTTGATAATGGTCAGATTACCAATATTAATACTGATGTTGCTTACGATGCCTACCTGGTTGGGTGGTATGGCACTGGAGTGCTTAATATTTTGGCTGGCGGTAATGCCTCCTTAACCACTATTACTACCAGCGTCATTGGTGGTAATGAGGACTCGGAGGGCACCGTTAATGTTTTGGGTGGCACCTGGCGATTGTATGATAGCGGAAATAATGCAAGGCCTTTAAATGTGGGTCAATCCGGAACGGGGACGCTGAATATTAAACAGAAGGGTCACGTTGACGGAGGATATTTAAGGATAGGTTCTTCGACAGGAGGCGTCGGGACGGTTAATGTTGAGGGAGAGGACTCGGTTCTGACGACCGAATTATTCGAAATAGGGAGTTACGGTACGGGCTCATTAAATATTACGGATAAGGGTTACGTCACGAGTTCAATAGTCGCCACTGTAGGATATCAAGCGAACAGTAATGGTAAGGTTGTCGTTGAAAAGGGCGGTGAGTGGCTAATAAAAAATAACGATTCCTCAATTGAATTTCAAATTGGTAATCAAGGAACTGGGGAAGCGACTATTCGCGAGGGTGGACTGATTACGGCTGAAAATACGATTATCGGAGGCAATGCCACCGGTATCGGAACCCTGAATGTGCAGGATCAAGACTCTGTCATCACGGTACGCAGACTCTATAATGGATATTTCGGTAATGGCAAAGTCAATATTTCCAATAATGGACTGATTAATAACAAAGAATATTCATTGGTGGGCGTTCAGGACGGTTCCCACGGTGTCGTCAACGTGACCGATAAAGGGCATTGGAATTTCCTCGGAACGGGCGAAGCTTTCCGCTATATCTATATCGGTGATGCTGGCGACGGTGAACTTAATGTCTCTAGTGAAGGCAAAGTAGATTCGGGAATTATCACTGCGGGGATGAAAGAAACAGGCACAGGCAACATTACTGTTAAGGATAAGAACTCCGTTATCACTAATCTCGGAACTAATCTTGGTTATGACGGCCACGGCGAAATGAATATCAGTAATGAGGGGCTTGTTGTCAGCAACGGAGGAAGTTCACTCGGTTATGGAGAAACCGGCATCGGGAAGGTTAGCATCACCACGGGGGGGATGTGGGAGGTCAATAAGAATGTCTATACCACTATTGGTGTTGCGGGCGTCGGAAACCTCAATATCAGCGATGGCGGTAAGTTCGTATCGCAAAATATTACTTTTTTGGGCGATAAAGCAAGCGGTATCGGCACACTGAACCTGATGGATGCGACATCATCGTTCGATACTGTAGGTATCAATGTCGGTAATTTTGGTAGCGGCATCGTAAATGTCAGTAATGGTGCCACCCTTAATTCAACGGGCTATGGATTTATCGGAGGAAATGCCTCCGGTAAGGGGATAGTTAATATTTCAACGGATAGTCTCTGGAATTTAAAAACGTCATCTACTAACGCCCAATTGCTACAGGTCGGTGTATTAGGTACGGGTGAACTGAATATTACCACCGGAGGTATAGTTAAAGCGCGTGATACACAGATAGCTCTGAATGACAAAAGTAAGGGCGACGTGCGGGTGGATGGGCAGAACTCTCTTCTTGAAACATTCAATATGAACGTAGGGACGACTGGCACAGGTACGTTAACCCTGACGAATAACGGCACGCTGAATGTCGAAGGTGGAGAAGTTTACTTAGGTGTTTTTGAGCCTGCTGTAGGAACGCTAAACATTGGTGCTGCTCACGGTGAGGTGGCGGCAGATGCCGGGTTTATTACCAATGCGACGAAAGTGGAGTTTGGTCTTGGCGAAGGCGTTTTTGTCTTTAATCATACCAATAACAGTGATGCCGGCTACCAGGTCGATATGCTGATTACGGGTGACGATAAAGACGGAAAAGTGATGCATGATGCAGGCCATACGGTGTTCAATGCAGGGAATACTTATAGCGGTAAAACGCTGGTCAATGACGGCCTCCTGACTATTGCGTCACATACGGCAGATGGGGTAACAGGCATGGGTTCGAGTGAAGTCACCATTGCAAGCCCCGGTACGCTCGACATTCTCGCATCAACGAACAGCGCAGGAGATTACACGCTGACCAATGCGCTCAAAGGCGATGGCTTGATGCGAGTGCAGCTGTCATCCTCCGACAAGATGTTTGGCTTTACCCATGCAACAGGGACTGAATTCGCCGGTGTTGCCCAACTGAAAGACAGTACCTTCACTCTGGAACGCGACAACACCGCTGCGCTTACTCACGCGATGTTGCAGTCTGACATTGAAAATACCACATCGGTAAACGTAGGAGAGCAATCCATTGGTGGACTGGCCATGAATGGCGGTACGCTCATTTTCGATACGGATATTCCTGCTGCGACGCTTGCAGAGGGATATATCAGCGTCGATACGCTGGTTGTCGGCGCGAGTGACTACACCTGGAAAGGCCGTAACTATCAGGTAAACGGGACGGGCGACGTGCTTATCGACGTGCCTAAACCGTGGAATGATCCCATGGCGAATAACCCTCTGACGACGCTCAATTTGCTGGAACACGATGATAACCATGTCGGCGTTCAACTGGTGAAGGCGCAAACGGTTATTGGGTCGGGTGGCTCATTAACGTTACGTGATTTACAGGGCGACGAGGTGGAAGCGGACAAAACGTTACACATTGCGCAAAACGGAACGGTGGTCGCTGAGGGTGATTATGGATTCCGCCTCACGACCGCACCAGGTGATGGTTTGTACGTTAACTATGGGCTGAAAGCGCTGAACATCCATGGTGGGCAAAAGCTGACATTAGCCGAACATGGCGGAGCCTATGGCGCAACGGCCGATATGTCGGCAAAAATCGGTGGTGAAGGGGATCTGGCAATCAATACGGTGCGACAGGTTTCGCTTTCCAACGGTCAGAACGACTATCAGGGGGCAACCTACGTTCAGATGGGGACATTACGTACCGATGCGGATGGCGCGCTGGGCAACACCCGGGAACTGAACATCAGCAACGCGGCCATCGTCGATCTTAATGGATCGACGCAGACGGTAGAGACATTCACCGGGCAGATGGGTTCGACTGTTTTGTTCAAAGAAGGGTCGCTGACGGTAAATAAAGGTGGGATCAGTCAGGGTGAACTGACAGGTGGCGGAAACCTGAATGTTACAGGGGGAACGCTGGCTATCGAGGGGCTTAATGCACGCTACAATGCGTTAACCAGCGTTAGCCCAAATGCGGAAGTCAGCCTCGATAATACGCAGGGGTTAGGCAGAGGAAATATTGCCAATGACGGTCTGTTAACGCTAAAAAACGTGACCGGCGAACTGCGTAATAGCATAAGCGGGAAGGGTATCGTGAGCGCAACCGCCAGGACAGACGTAGAGCTGGATGGCGATAATAGCCGCTTTGTGGGGCAATTCAACATTGATACAGGCAGCGCGCTCAGCGTCAACGAGCAGAAAAACCTGGGGGATGCTTCCGTTATCAATAATGGCCTGCTCACCATCGCCACTGAGCGTAGCTGGGCGATGACGCACAGTATCAGCGGTAGCGGTGATGTGACAAAACTGGGTACCGGGATCCTGACTCTTAACAAAGATTCCGCGGCGTATCAGGGTACGACGGATATCGTGGGTGGTGAAATTGCTTTCGGTTCCGACTCTGCCATTAATATGGCAAGTCAGCACATTAATATCCATAACAGCGGTGTGATGTCGGGAAATGTCACCACTGCAGGTGATGTGAACGTTATGCCAGGGGGGACACTGCGTGTCGCTAAAACCACTGTCGGCGGTAACCTGGAGAATGGTGGCACGGTTCAAATGAACAGCGAAGGGGGGAAACCGGGGAATGTACTGACCGTTAACGGCAACTATACCGGAAACAATGGCCTGATGACGTTCAACGCGACGCTGGGCGGCGATAATTCACCCACGGATAAAATGAACGTGAAAGGCGATACCCAAGGGAACACTCGCGTTCGGGTTGATAACATTGGCGGCGTCGGTGCACAAACGGTCAACGGTATTGAACTCATTGAGGTTGGCGGTAATTCTGCAGGTAACTTCGCGCTGACCACCGGAACTGTCGAAGCTGGGGCTTACGTCTACACGCTGGCTAAAGGGAAGGGGAATGACGAGAAAAACTGGTATCTGACCAGTAAATGGGACGGCGTAACGCCAGCGGATACACCCGATCCCATCAATAATCCCCCTGTTGTGGATCCGGAAGGCCCATCAGTTTATCGCCCGGAGGCCGGAAGCTATATCAGCAACATTGCCGCAGCCAACTCGCTGTTTAGCCATCGCTTACACGACCGTCTGGGTGAGCCGCAGTATACAGATTCACTGCGAGTTCAGGATTCGGCAACCAGTATGTGGATGCGTCATGTCGGAGGGCACGAACGTTTCAGGACCGGTGATGGTCAGCTAAATACTCAGGCTAACCGCTATGTATTGCAGCTAGGCGGCGATTTGGCGCAGTGGAGTAGCACGCAGGATCGCTGGCATCTCGGCGTCATGGCAGGCTATGCCAATCAGCACAGTAATACTCAGAGTAATCATGTGGGTTATAAATCGGATGGGCGCATCAGCGGTTACAGCGCAGGACTGTACGCGACCTGGTATCAGAACGATGCGAATATAACAACCTTAGCCTGTGGGGGAATGTCGGTGTGCAACTAGGTGATAAAGGCTATAGCGATACTCAGGGCATGCTGGGTGTGAAATATAGCTGGTAAACCGTATAAGCCGCATGTCGAAGATGCATGCGGCTTAATATTGCCGACTTCAAACGACTTTTAAATCCTCCTTTTTATCCGCGATCGCGGATATCGCAGCGTTTATCCCGTAGAGCGGATAAGATGTAGTTGAAACCAATGTGTTGAGGTTGCACGACCGGTTAAGCCGAGAATACGGTATTAAGTAAGATATGGGGTTTTGGTCGTTGTTAATGAGCAGGACATCATGACCGCCAACGACTGGATTCTCCCTTGGGTTATGTTGGTGCGCATAATGTATATTATGTTAAATTGAATTTGAGTGATGCGAAGCGATTTTCCGGTCGTCGTTATTACTTCAGGGCTCCAGAACATAAAGCCTCTCCTCTTTCATGATTGGCCTGTGCCTGGCTGGTATGCAGGTTTGCCGTTTGCCGCATCTTCCCTGCGTTGAAGAGTCAGGCTGGCAAACCGCGTGCAAATGAACACCCCCTCTTTCCATCAACACTTCAGACAGCTTGCGGGAATGAGTCCACTCCGGTATCAGAAATGGCTACGCCTCAATGAAGCCAGGCGACTGATGCTGAATGAACATTACGATGTCACCACTGCAGCCTATGCTGTCGGTTACGAAAGCTTATCCCATTTCTGTCGGGAATATTCGCGGATGTTTGGAGAGTCACCTAAGAGAGATATTACCAGGTTAAGAAAGTCTGTCGGTCAGCTTTAATAAACCGTGCACTTATCTGTTTAGAGCAATTCCGTGTTAGTTACACCAGGCAAACATTAACTATAGCTAATTATTTATAGCCATATAAACCATTGGTCGCTCTTGACCTTTCCTGACACTTCCCTTGTCCGCAATAATATTCTGTTTAGTCACGGTTTATAAATAACATGCATAATGAAATCGTCATGTTATTTAGCGACATAAAATGTCTTTGCAAATACTCTCTACAACAAGTGCTGCAATAAACTTGTTGTGATTAGGTGTCCTTGTAATTTAAAGATATTATCGTTCTTCGTGAAATGTAATAACCCTGGAAACTATATTCTCAGGGCAATATCCCATCAAGAATGATTCTTGTTTTATAAGCAATAACAGAATGACTTGATTGTTAACTTTCTTTATTCAGCTACTTAAATATAAATTTTGGAGAATTATGAAACTCAAACATGTCGGTATGATTGTCGTTTCTGTGTTGGCGATGTCGTCTGCTGCGGTAAGCGCAGCCGAGGGTGATGAATCAGTAACGACCACTGTTAATGGCGGTGTTATTCATTTTAAAGGTGAAGTGGTAAATGCCGCTTGTGCGATTGATTCAGAATCAATGAACCAAACGGTTGAGCTGGGTCAGGTCCGTTCTTCTCGCCTGGCTAAAGCAGGTGACCTCAGCTCCGCCGTTGGCTTCAATATCAAGCTGAATGATTGTGATACCAATGTTTCCAGTAATGCAGCTGTTGCATTCCTGGGTACTACTGTCACCAGTAATGACGATACCTTAGCGCTGCAGAGTTCAGCGGCAGGCTCTGCCCAAAATGTCGGTATTCAAATTTTGGACCGTACGGGGGAGGTATTAATACTTGATGGTGCCACTTTTAGCGCTAAAACCGACTTGATTGATGGCACGAATATACTGCCATTCCAGGCTCGTTATATTGCTCTCGGGCAGTCAGTAGCTGGTACTGCAAACGCTGATGCGACGTTCAAAGTTCAATATCTATAATTCAATCTTAAGGTGGCTATACGTCATCTGAAATTGAAACAGGGTGTGTGTGGCATGGCTACGCACACCCGAGCAATTCACCAATGCTCATCTCATTATTAATGAGGAATAGTTTGTGTTTTGGAGCGGTATGAAAAAATCACATAATATCTAAACGATCAATAAACAACAGTAGTTAAACTTACTGTTATTTAAAATATTTACTTTGTAGCAAGGTTTTCCTATTAAAAGAGAACCAACATTTATTACAAACGCATTAAGTCTGGAAACCCGGCGAGTCGCCAATGTATTAGCAACATTTACTGATTGTCTGATGTAACGGTTTTCCCGCTTATCCTCTTAACACATGGAGAATGCATCAGATGCAAACTACGCGTATCCCCTACTCTATTTCCTTTATGGCGACAGTGTTACTTTTATTGCTCTTTGCTTGCCATAGCACCATTGCCAACGCAGCTGTCGCACTTGGTGCGACGCGGGTAATTTATCCGGCAAACCAGAAACAGGTTTTATTGCCTGTCACGAATAATGATCCTGCCAGTGTCTATCTCATTCAGTCATGGATAGAAAATGCAGGTGACCAAAAAGACACCCAGTTTGTCATTACCCCACCGCTTTTTTCCATGCAAGGTAAAAAAGAGAATACGCTTCGGATAATCAACGCCACTAATCATCAGTTACCAGGCGACCGTGAAAGCCTGTTTTGGGTTAATGTTAAAGCTATTCCTGCTATGGAAAAAGACCAGAAGAATGAGAATACATTACAGCTGGCAATTATTAGCCGCATAAAAATGTTTTATCGCCCGACGAACCTGGCAATGGCACCTGAAGAAGCGCCAGCAATGCTTCGGTTTCGTCGCAGCGGTAGCAAACTCACTCTTATTAATCCAACGCCCTACTTCATTACCGTAACAAATATGAAAGCAGGAAATAGCAATCTCCCAAACACCATGGTGCCGCCAAAAGGTGAAGTATCGGTGGATATCCCGCATGCTGCAACCGGGGATATCAGTTTTCAGACGATCAATGATTACGGTGCATTAACTCCGCGTATTAAGGCAACCATGCAGTAAGCCAGTGACCTAATTAATAATAAACTCAATCGGAATTAATAATGACAGCCTTTCGTGCCGCATTTAAGGCATATCGTATGCATCAGGTGTTACTACTGCCTCGCTTTGCACGGCTTACCATTGCCCTTGGCTTAGCAACTGCGGTATTTCCCGTTGACGCAGAGTTTTATTTTAATCCACGGTTTTTAAGCAATGATCTTGCTGAATCTGTCGATTTATCCGCCTTTACTAAGGGACGCGAGGCACCACCTGGTACATATCGGGTCGACATTTATTTGAACGACGAATTTATGACTAGTCGGGATATTACTTTTATTGCAGATGATAATAATGCAGATCTCATCCCATGCCTGAGTACAGACCTTCTTGTCAGTCTTGGCATAAAAAAATCAGCATTATTAGACAATAAGGAACATTCGGCAGAAAAACATGTGTCGGACAACAGCGCATGCACACCACTTCGGGATCGTTTGGCTGACGCATCATCTGAGTTTAATGTTGGTCAGCAACATCTATCACTCTCCGTTCCGCAAATTTATGTTGGCAGAATGGCTCGCGGCTATGTTTCTCCGGATCTGTGGGAAGAAGGAATAAATGCTGGGCTACTAAACTATAGTTTTAATGGTAATTCTATTAATAATCGTGGCAACCATAATGCAGGAAAATCCAACTATGCATATTTGAATTTACAGAGTGGCATCAACATTGGTAGTTGGCGACTGCGCGATAACTCAACGTGGAGTTATAACAGTGGGAGTAGCAATTCATCTGACAGCAATAAATGGCAGCATATCAATACGTCGGCTGAACGTGACATTATTCCCTTACGCTCACGCTTAACGGTAGGTGATAGTTATACCGATGGCGATATTTTTGATAGTGTGAACTTTCGTGGCCTCAAAATAAATTCAACAGAAGCGATGTTGCCCGATAGCCAACATGGTTTCGCTCCGGTGATTCATGGTATTGCCCGCAGCACCGCACAAGTGAGTGTAAAACAGAATGGATACGATGTTTATCAGACTACTGTCCCACCCGGCCCTTTTACTATTGATGATATCAACTCTGCGGCCAATGGTGGTGATCTGCAAGTAACCATAAAAGAGGCAGACGGCAGTATTCAGACATTATATGTTCCTTATTCGTCTGTTCCGGTTCTCCAACGTGCTGGATATACGCGTTATGCGCTTGCCATGGGGGAATATCGTAGTGGAAATAACCTGCAAAGCTCCCCCAAGTTCATACAAGGTAGCTTGATGCATGGACTGGAAGGAAACTGGACACCTTATGGCGGAATGCAAATTGCAGAAGATTATCAGGCCTTCAACCTTGGTATTGGTAAAGATTTAGGACTTTTTGGTGCCTTTTCTTTCGATATCACGCAGGCCAATACGACACTTGCAGATGGCACCCGTCACAGCGGGCAATCGATTAAATCCGTCTACAGCAAATCCTTCTACCAGACGGGAACCAATATCCAGGTCGCAGGATATCGCTATTCTACGCAAGGTTTTTATAACTTATCCGACAGTGCCTACAGTCGAATGAGTGGTTACACCGTCAAGCCTCCTACCGGAGACAGCAATGAGCAGACACAATTTATTGATTATTTTAATCTGTTCTACAGTAAGCGTGGTCAGGAACAAATAAGCATCTCTCAGCAGCTTGGAAATTACGGTACGACATTTTTCAGTGCCAGTCGCCAAAGTTACTGGAACACGTCACGCAGCGACCAGCAAATATCATTTGGATTAAATGTGCCGTTTAGTGATATTACGACTTCGCTGAATTACAGCTATTCCAATAATATATGGCAAAACGATCGGGATCATTTACTTGCTTTTACGCTTAATGTTCCCTTCAGTCATTGGATGCGTACAGACAGTCAGTCGGCATTTCGTAACTCAAACGCCAGTTACAGTATGTCAAACGATTTGAAAGGCGGCATGACCAACCTATCAGGGGTTTATGGCACTCTGCTGCCGGATAATAACCTGAATTATAGTGTTCAGGTCGGTAACACCCACGGGGGTAATACATCGTCTGGCACCAGTGGTTACAGTTCTCTTAATTATCGTGGAGCTTACGGTAATACGAATATCGGTTACAGTCGGAGTGGTGACAGCAGCCAGATTTATTACGGAATGAGTGGTGGCATTATTGCTCATGCTGATGGCATCACCTTTGGACAGCCACTGGGCGACACAATGGTTCTGGTTAAGGCTCCTGGCGCTGATAATGTCAAAATAGAGAACCAGACCGGAATTCATACCGACTGGCGTGGCTATGCCATATTACCATTTGCGACAGAATATAGAGAAAATCGTGTCGCTCTTAACGCGAATTCCCTTGCAGATAATGTTGAACTGGATGAAACCTAGACTGGCCCCCTGAATCTCCAGACAACCAATATCACTTAAATAAGTGATAGTCTTAATACTAGTTTTTAGACTAGTCATTGGAGAGCAGATGATTGATGTCTTAGGACCGGAGAAACGCAGA